>CAZJBT010000203.1:0-2582 GCA_964544345.1 uncultured Oscillospiraceae bacterium | reverse complement strand
TCCGGGTCGATCGCAGGCCGGCCGTTGTCCGCACAGTACAGCGGCGCGCACAGCTGAACATGACTCCGCGCCGCACGATGACCATCGCGCAGCAGCTTTACGAGGGCGTGGACATCACCGGTGAGGGCACGGTCGGTCTGATCACCTATATGAGAACCGACTCGCTTCGCTTGTCAGAGGAGGCGCTCGCTGCTGCGGGCGAGTTTATTGCTGCGCGCTATGGCAAGCAGTATTATGCCGGCGCGCGCACCTATAAATCGAAAAACAACGCGCAAGACGCGCATGAGGCCATCCGACCCAGCATTGTCCGTCTCGATCCAGAGACGATCAAGGACGATCTGACGCGTGAGCAGTACCGGCTCTATAAGCTGATCTGGAGCCGTTTTCTGGCCAGTCAGATGGCTGACGCGGTCTATGACGCGGTCGCCATCGATACGGAATCCGCCGGCCATATCTTCCGCGCCAACCACCAGAGCGTCAAGTTCTCCGGCCATACGGCCGTCTACGAGGAGGGGCGCGACGACGAGCAGGAGGAGAAGCCCACGCCGTTGCCGGATCTCGCGGAGGGCGAGCCGCTGACGCTGTCGAAATCGGATAAGACGCAGCATTTTACGCAGCCGCCGTCCCGCTATACGGAAGCCATGTTGGTGCGTGCGATGGAGGAGAAGGGCGTCGGCCGGCCGTCGACCTATGCGTCGATCGTCGCGACCATTCAGGATCGTGAATACGTCAACAAGCAGGATAAGCGCCTGTTCCCAACGCCGCTCGGCGAGGTCGTTACTGGACTGATGAAAGACCGGTTCCAGGACGTCATTGACGTGGAATTCACAGCCGGCATGGAGAGCCGCCTTGACGAGGTCGAACGCGGCAAGCTGCCATGGAAAAAGGTTCTGCAGGACTTTTATGGTGATTTCCATCAGGAGATGCTCGACGCCGAGGAAGCACTGAAGGACACGCGGCTCAAGGTTCCCGACGAGGTGACGGACGAGATCTGCGAGCTGTGCGGCCGCAACATGGTCATCAAGATGGGGCGCTTCGGCAAGTTCCTGGCCTGTCCGGGCTACCCGGAGTGCAGGAACACCAAACCTATTGTGGAGAAAATGCCGGGTCGCTGCCCGAAGTGCGGCTCTGCGATCCTCAAGCGCAAGAGCAAGAAGGGCTACGCATACTACGCCTGTGAGCGGGGACGCGACTGCGGCTTCATGAGCTGGGACGTGCCGACGGCAGAAGACTGCCCGAAGTGTGGCCAGACCATGTTCAAAAAGTCCGGCCGCGGCCGGATGACGCCGTTCTGCATCAACGAAGCGTGCGAGAACTTCCTGCCCGAGGAAAAGCGCGGCTATAAGCGCCGTACGCCGGCTGCCGGCTCGGCGGCGGAGGGCGCAGAGGCGACGCAGGGCGCGTCCGAAGCCGCTCCGGAGGAGAAAAAGCCTGCCGCAAAGAAGCAGGCGGAAAAGAAACCTGCAGCCGCCAAGACCTCCGCCAAGCGGACGGCAAAGAAGAAGGCGGAGAAAGAGGCCGGAGATGCCTGAAGTGACAGTTGTCGGCGCGGGTCTGGCCGGCTGTGAGGCGGCCTGGCAACTGGCTCAGCGCGGCGTGCATGTCCGGCTGTATGAGATGAAGCCGGAAAAGATGACCCCGGCGCACCACTCGGCCGGGTTTGCCGAGCTGGTCTGCTCAAATTCTCTGCGCGGCGACGGACTGCACAACGCGGTTGGCCTGCTCAAGGAGGAGCTGCGCCGGCTCGGAAGCCTGATCCTCGCCTGCGCGGAGGAGACCCGCGTCGAGGCCGGCGGCGCGCTCGCCGTCGACCGCGATCGGTTTTCCGACCTTGTGACCGCGCGCATCTGCGGCCATCCGAACATCACGGTCGTTCCCTGTGAGTTGACGGAGGTTCCTCAAGGCCCTGCTGTCGTCGCGTCCGGCCCGCTGACCTCAGACGCGCTGGCCGGAGCCATTTCTGATTGGTTTGGAGGCGCGGATTATCTCAGCTTCTATGATGCGGCGGCGCCGCTCGTCACGTTCGAGTCCATCGATATGGACTGTGCGTGGTTCGCCTCACGCTATGACCGCGGCAGCGCGGATTACATCAACTGTGCCCTGGATCCCGAGGAGTACGCTGCGTTCGTCCGCGAGCTGGCTGCCGCGGAGGAGGCCAGCGTGCACGGCTTTGAGGACTCGAAGGTCTTTGAGGGGTGCATGCCGGTCGAGGTCATGGCGCGCCGCGGCGCGGACACGCTGCGTCACGGGCCGCTCAAGCCCGTTGGGCTGACCGATCCTGCGACCGGAAAGGAGCCGTACGCCGTTGTGCAGCTCCGCCGCGACAACGCTGACGGCACCATCTATAATATCGTCGGCTTTCAGACGCACCTGCGCCACCCGGAGCAGAAGCGGGTCTTTTCGATGATCCCGGCGCTCCGCAATGCGGAGTTCGTCCGCTATGGCGTGATGCACCGCAACACGTTCCTTGACTCGCCGCGCCTGCTCGACCGCTGGTACCGCGCGCGAAGGGATCCGTCTGTTTCCTTCGCCGGCCAGATGACGGGCGTGGAGGGCTATGTCGAGTCCACGGCGTCCGGCTG
>CAZJBT010000202.1:0-2632 GCA_964544345.1 uncultured Oscillospiraceae bacterium | reverse complement strand
CGAGTGGATCAGCTCGAGACACTCCTGCACGGTTCCTTTCTTGTCTGCGTACATCTTCTGGTAATCGGTTTCAGGATAGGACAAGAAAACAGCTCCTTTCTCTTTGAGTTCCATGAGGCGGAACGGCTAGGCAGAATGGTTATTTAGACGACGGGATGTGATAGACGCCGGTCGCTGTGACGAGCAGGCGGTCAGGGCGATCGTCCACCCAGGCGTCGGCGCTGGCATAGATCATTGTGCGCCCGACACAAGTGACGCGCGAGCACACATACAGCATTGCGCCAAGCGGAACGGGACGCTGAAAGTTGGAGAGCATGTTGATCGTCGGCGTAACCCGTTCCCCCGCCCAGTAGAAGGTCTGCGCGCCCATGCCGGTATCCATCGCGGCAGCGACGGCGCCGCCGTGCATCACGCCGCCGGGATTGCGCATCCACTCGCGGACGGGGAAGCGTACGACGACATCTTTCTTTTCAAAGCTGCATTCGATAAACTCCGGCGCCAGCATGGCGCACAGGCTGTTGGGGTTATCTTCATTGAGCCACTGTACGAATCTGCGGATGGAATGCTCCATCCCCTCTTGTGAATAAAGCGCGGGTTCTGCCATGGAATGCTCCTTTCAGATATAAAATAATTCTTCGGCCTGCTTGCGCAGCTCGGCGCGGTAGTCGGGATGCGCGATGGCAATGAGCGCCTCGACGCGCTCGCAGACCATTTTGCCGCGCAGGTTCGCAATGCCGTACTCCGTGACGATGTAGTCGACGTAGCTACGCGGGATGCTGACCTGCGCGCCCGGCGTCAGGGTGCAGCGGATCTTTGATTCGCCGTGCTTGGCGGTCGAGGTGAAGGCGAGAATGGAGCGGCCGCCCTTCGCGTGCGTCGCGCCGTAGGCAAAGTCGATGGAGCCGCCAGTGCCGGAGATCTGGCGCGTGCCGATCGACTCCGAGCAGACCTGACCCGTCAGATCCATCTCGATACAGGTGTTGACGGAGACAAAGTTGTCGATCTGTGCAATGATGAATGGGTTGTTGACATAGCTCGTCGGGCGGATCAGGCAGGCTGGGTCACTGGCGAGCGTGTCGTAGAGTGCGCGGTCGCCGCCTGCAAAGCCGCCGACGTGGCGGCCGGTGTCGATATTCTTCCGCGCACCGGTGACGACCCCCTTGCGGATCATCTCGCCCATCTTGGTTGTGAACATTTCAGTGTGCAGCCCAAGGTCGTGCAGATCCATCATCTCGACGGCCAGCGCGTTCGGCAGCGAGCCGATACCGAGCTGGATGCAGTCGCCGTCATGGATCAGCTCGCGGCAGTACTGCGCGATCTTGATCTCGGTCTCGTTCGGCTCGGTCGCGTGAACCTCGGGGATTGGCTCGTTGGATTCGTAGAGCAGCGCCACGTCGCGGATGTTGATGAGCAGGCCTCCGTCGACCTTCGGCAGATTCGGGTTGACCTCGACAATGATATCCTTGCAGACGGCCGACGTCTCCCACTCGCTCATCAGGCTCAGACCGATGCAGAAGTTGCCGTCGTCATCCATCGGCGAGACGGCCGCGATGAATACGTCGCCAGGGTGGGATCTCGAGACGAATGGCGCGAAGTCACACAGATCGGTCGGCGTGTAGGAGGCGATGCGCTGTTTATGACCGTCCTGCCAGCCGGCGCCGTAGAAGAAGTTCGTGTAGCGGATGTGGCCGCGCAGTGCGGGGTCGCCCATGAACGGATATGGGCCGAGCCGACTTTTATAGCACAGCACGTCGTGCACGCGCGGCGCGACGGTGTGAAGCTGCTTCAGAAGGGCGATCGGCTCGTTGCAGTCGCTGGCGAAGTAGACGGTCATGCCAGACTGGATAAAATTCAGCGCGTCCTGTACGCTGCCTTTTTTCTGCTGGTAAAGTGCGGAGTAGTCCATCGTATCTCTCAGCTTTCTGTTGTTTTTGCGCAATTTACGCATGATATTTTGTAAATTATATCTATAATGAAGCCTTTTTTCCCGTTTGTCAAGAGGACGGTGCCGCCCGACCTGACCGGCCGGGCGCGCATCGTCATTTCAGCTTCTGGAGATCATACGGCGTTGTCTGATAGACAAAGTAGTTCAGCCAGTTTGAATAGAGCAGGTTCCCGTGGCCGCGCCAGTTGACGATTGGCATTTTCGACGGGTCGTCGTCCGGATAGTAGTGCTTCGGCGGCGCGATGGGCGCGCCCGCGGCCAGATCACGGCGGTACTCGCCGTCGAGCGTCAGCGGGTCGTATTCGGAGTGACCCATGATAAAGACCTGCCGGCCTTCTTTGGTAAAGACGATGTATACGCCGGCCTCCTCGCTTGAGGCCAGGATGCGCAGCTCCGGCACGGCTTCGACGTCAGCGCGGTCGACCGTCGTGTGGCGCGAGTGCGGAACGAAAAACCGGTCGTCAAAGCCGCGCATCAGGATCGACTGCTTGTATTCGACGCGGTGCTCAAAGACGCCGAACAGCTTCTCAGGGAGCCGGCGCTTCTGGATGCCGTAATGATAGTACAGACCGGCCTGCGCGCCCCAGCAGATGTGGAAGGTAGAGTGGACGTGGGTCTTGCTCCACTCCATGATCTCGCACAGCTCCTCCCAATAGTCGACCTCTTCGAATTCCATCAGTTCGACCG
>CAZJBT010000201.1:0-2716 GCA_964544345.1 uncultured Oscillospiraceae bacterium | reverse complement strand
CATCCGGGTAAAGGTGCGGTAGATGATCGACGGGATCTCGGCCTCGTTGATCACATCGAGCTGGCCGTCGCCGATGATATCGATGTCAGCCTGATAGAACTCGCGGAAGCGGCCGCGCTGCGCGCGTTCGCCGCGATAGACCTTGCCGATCTGGTAACGGCGGAAGGGAAACGCAAGCTCGCCGTAGTGCAGCGCGACATATTTTGCCAGCGGAACAGTCAGATCAAAGCGCAAGGACAGATCGCTGTCGCCCTTGGTGAAACGGTAGATCTGCTTCTCTGTTTCGCCGCCCGCTTTGGCAAGCAGCACCTCAGACGACTCAATGACAGGGGTGTCGAGCGGGGTAAAGCCGTAGAGCGAATAGGTCGAGCGCAGAATGTCCATCATGCGCTCCATTTGCTGCTGCGGCGCGGGCAGAAGCTCCATAAAGCCGGACAGAGTGCGCGGTTTCATTTTCTCCATACAATCGAAATCCTTTCAAAAGGAATCCCGCCCCGTGAGGGACGGGAAAGATTACGTCGGCAGGCGGCCGTCAGACCACGGAGATGCGGCCGTTGCTGCGGGTCAGCTCACGCCAATCAAGATCGCCGCGCTGCAGCCCGAGGATCATCATCTCAGCGGAGGCGAGGTTTGTCGCGCACGGCACATTCTGTGCGTCGCACAGGTGCAGAATTTCGACCAGCGTCTGATCCTGCCACGGGTCGACGGCGTTCGGGTCGGTGAAGAACAGCACCATATCGATCTCATTATAGGCGATCCGAGCGCCGAGCTGCTGATGGCCACCCTGCGCGCGGGAGAGAAATAGACTGACCGGCAGGCCGGTGGCCTCGGCGATCAGCCGCCCGGTGGTGCTGGTGGCCAGCAGATTGTGCTTGGAGAGGATGCCCTTGTATGCGGTGCAGAATTGCACCATCAGTTCCTTTTTCTTGTCGTGGGCCATCAAAGCGATGTTCATGACGATTCCTCCCGTTCGGAAAGCTCCGGCGGAAACGCCGGGCGGTTTACAGTTTTATCAGCGGAACTCTGCGTCCGCATAAGCGGCGGGCGATGTGCAGGCAGGCGACGGCTGCGCCCTTCGATTCATAGAGCACAAGCGGTGCGCCGGCGGCGGCGGCCAGCACGACACGGTAGTCGTCCGGCACGATGCCGAGCAGCGGAAGCCCGACACCGTCCATCACGTCGTCGATCGTGAAGCGCATCCGCCCAAGCAAGCGCGGAACGACTCGGTTGACGACCAGATGCGTGGGTCGTTCGCCAAAAGCGTCGAGCAGCTCGGTCGCGTGTGCGGCATCCCGCAGACAGGCGGGGTCAGGCGTGGCGACGACCAATACCCGGTCGGCAAAGCGGCAGGCGAGCTGAAAGCCTGTTCCGATGCCGGCGGGTGCATCGATCAAAATCCAGTCGAAGTGCGTACGTGCGTCCGCCAGCAGCGCGCCGAACGCATCGGCGTCGAGCGACTCGGGCGGCGTGAGCACCGGTGCGGTCAAAAGGCACAGCCCCTCGATCGCGGGATGGTGTGCGGCGTCGCTCAGCGGGCAGCGACCCGCCGAGACGTCTTCAAAGGAGACGGCGGCCAGATCGGTCATGCCAAGCGAAATGTCAAGGTTGCGCATGCCGACATCAAGGTCGATACACAGTACCGCCTGCCCCTCGGCGGCCAGACAACTGGCTACGGCTGCGCAGATTGTGGTTTTTCCGGTGCCGCCTTTGCCGGAGGTAACGGTCAAGACCTGACCCAAATCGCTCCCCCCCCAAATTCTATTGTATACCAAGTTATATTATAACGGCTTGACCGGTCGATTTCAACCGCTTTTTCACACAGTGGGCGGAAGGAGGGCGCGTTTTGAAGGGCTGCTGAAAAATTTTTTGAAAAAGGTGCTTTACAAATGACAGCAGGTGTGCTATTTTAATATCAGAAATGATAATTATTATTATTTTGGAGGGGCAATGGAGCATAGAAAACGAAAACACAGCCGGAAGCGCGATGCGATCCTGGCGTGCCTTCGCTCGACCCCGACCCACCCATCTGCCGACTGGATCTACGCCAGGCTGAAGCCGGAGATCCCCGATCTGAGCCTTGGCACGGTCTATCGAAACCTCAACCTGTTCCGGGAAGAAGGGCTGATCGTCTCCGTCGGCGTGGTCGACGGGCTTGAGCGCTTCGATGCGGATGTTTCCCCGCATATGCATTTCATCTGCTCGCGCTGCGGCGCGGTCATCGATGCCGGCACCGCAGAGATGTCCGAGCGGCTTGCATTGTGCGGCGCGCGCTGTGGCGAGGTTGAAAGCTGCCGGATCACGTTTTCCGGTGTCTGCTCCCACTGTGCATCTGGCGCTTCCGCGCCTGATCTGATCCAATAGGATCAAGAATAAGATAAAATTACGGAGGTACAAATTATGGCGAAGTATGTTTGTAGTGTCTGCGGTTATGTTCACGAGGGCGACAGCGCGCCCGAGAAGTGCCCGATCTGCGGCGTTGGCCCGGAGAAGTTCAACAAGATGGAGGAGAACGCTTCCTACGCCGCTGAGCATGTTGTCGGTGTCGCCCAGGGCGCGCCGGAGGATATCCTGATGGATCTGCGCTCGAACTTCGAGGGCGAGTGCTCCGAGGTCGGCATGTATCTGGCCATGGCGCGTGTCGCCCATCGCGAGGGCTACCCGGAGATCGGCCTGTACTGGGAGAAGGCCGCGTATGAAGAGGCGGAGCACGCCGCGA
>CAZJBT010000200.1:0-2732 GCA_964544345.1 uncultured Oscillospiraceae bacterium | reverse complement strand
ACAAGTCCGCAGGAGCTGGTCTCCATGATCGTGGAGAAGGCGGTAAAGATGGCGGAGATGATGAATGTACCGGTGCTGGGCATTGTAGAGAACCTGTCCTATTTTGAGTGCCCGGACTGCGGAAAACGCCATGCGGTTTTCGGCGGGAGCCATCTTGAGGAGGTCGCGGCGGCGCACGGCATCGAGCGCATTGCGCGCCTGCCGATCGACCCGAAGCTCGCCGCGCTTGCGGATGCGGGCGATATCGAGCACGCCGACCCGGCCTGGCTCGACGAGATCACCAAGCTGATCGACCTGTGACTGTTTGATTCGGGCGCCTCGTTTAACAGAAACTAAAAAGCGGAGCTGCTGCAATGTGGATCGCGGCAGCTCCGCTGCTTATCTGCCGCCAGATGCCCTTTTGAGGATTTGCCGGCCGGGAAGTTTTGTGGAATGCAGCTATACTTATCCGGCTGAATGAAGTAGAATGAAACCAGCGACAAATAAAAATCTGACAGAGAATTGAAGGGGATATGAGCATGGCGGTTTCCAATATAAAGGCTGTTTTTCAAAGTGATATTCAAAAAGTATGGGAGGTCGTGACCTCTCTCAACAATTATTCCTGGCGTAGTGATTTGAGCAAAATTGAGATTCTAAATGAAACTCAATTTATAGAGTACACAAAAAACGGCTATGCGACAACCTTTACGATCACTAAAACAGAACCGTATCGGCGTTGGGAATTTGATATGGAAAATACGAATATGAAGGGGCATTGGACAGGTGTTTTCACGGGAAAAGGTGAAAACACAGAAATTGAATTTACGGAAGAGGCAACAGCGAAGAAGATCATAATGAAGCCTTTTGTTCGATCATATCTGAAGAAACAGCAGGAGCTATATGTTTGTGATCTAAGAAGAGCGCTGTAGCTTCCAGCTTCCCGGGCACCGGGAGGAAGGAGGAGACCCATCCTGCGGGAGGGCTCCTCCTCCTGTTGCGGCGTACCGCCGATTGGCAGCCCCTCGGCGGTGCACATTCGATGAGAGCCGGCGCCGGCGTATTCAATGTGCAGTCTCGACGAACCAGCGGCCAAGGCTCAGACCGTAGCGGGCGGCGCTGTGCTCGAAGAAGAGCTGCCGCTGCTGGCCGGCGATTATCACAGTGTAGCGATCGCCTTGCCCGCCGGCTTTCTGCGCAGCGGCTTGCCGGATGTCCTGGATCCGGTCGATGTCGTAGCGCCGTCCGTCCGTCCAAGTGAGCGTGCGCGGCAGCATCCTGCCCGCCTCGTCAAATTCCACTGTTACACCGATATAGACCTTCCTGTAAACCTGTTCCATTCCGATCCCCTCCGCTTGACTTTACCGCAAAACGCGGTATAATAAAACAAATGTTCGTTTATTATTATAGGCCGGAACAGACGGCCTGTCAAGGGGAGGGAAAACAATGGAGCGCATCATTCTGCACAGCGACCTGAATTCATTTTACGCCTCGGTGGAGATGATGCTCGACCCGTCTCTGCGGGACAAGGCGGTCGCGGTATGCGGTTCGGTGGAGAACCGGCATGGCATTTGCCTGGCCAAGTCGCAGAAGGCGAAGCAGGCCGGCGTCAAGACCGCGATGCCGGTCTGGCAGGCAAAGCAATGCTGCCCGGAGCTTATCATTGTGCCGCCGCAGTATGAGCAATACCTGAAATTTTCGGAGATGGCGCGCAATATCTACCGGCGCTACACCGACCGTGTCGAGCCGTTCGGGATGGACGAGTGTTGGCTCGATCTGACGGGCTGCGGCATAGATGGCCGCGCGGCGGCCGATGAGCTGCGGCGCACGGTGCGTGAGGAGCTGGGACTGACGGTGAGCGTCGGCGTGTCGTTCAACAAGATTTTCGCCAAGCTCGGATCCGACATGAAAAAGCCGGATGGTACGACTGTGATCGGCGACGATTTCCGCGAGAAGATCTGGCCGCTGCCGGCTTCGGAGCTGCTCTACATTGGGCCGGCGACGACGCGTAAGCTCGCCGCGCACGGCATCCGAACCATCGGTGAGCTTGCGCAGGCGTCGCCGGATTTCCTGCAGCGCCTGCTCGGCGTCAACGGCCTGATGCTCTACCGCTTTGCCAACGGGACGGATGCGTCGCGCGTAATGCCCTATGGCTATGAGGCGCCGATCCAGTCGGTCGGCCACGGCGTCACCTGTACGCGCGATCTGACTGGGGAGGAGGAGATGTTCCGGATCCTGCTCGAGCTGGCGCAGGACGTCGGCCGGCGGCTGCGGCAGTACCGGCTGATGGCAGGCGGCGTTCAGATCTCCGTGCGGGACAGCCTGCTGCGCTCGCGTCAGTTCCAGACGGTGCTGGAGATCCCGACACAGGACGCGCTGGAGATCGCGCGGACGGGTCAGAAGCTGCTGTACGCATACCACGGCGGCGGGGTGCGCACCCTCACCATCTGCGCCATCTATCTATGTGAGGAGACGCGGCCGCAGCAGTTGACGCTCTTTGACGACGCAGACCGCCGCTGCCGCCGCGATCTACTCAACCGCGCGGTGGACGACCTGCAGCGCCGCTTCGGCAAGCGTGCCGTCTATCCGTCGAGCCTGCTGCTCAACGAGACCATGCCGCACGACGGCCGTCATGAAGTCCAGATGCCGGGGCTGATGTACCGGTAAAAAGAAGAAGGCACGGCGCGCGCCGTGCCTTCCGGAGACTGTCAAAGAACGCCCGTGGCGTTCTTTGACAAGGGACTGCGGCCTGTCGC
>CAZJBT010000199.1:0-2745 GCA_964544345.1 uncultured Oscillospiraceae bacterium | reverse complement strand
TGGCCTTCGCGGCGCGCTTGCCCGCGCCCATGGCCAGAATGACGGTGGCCGCGCCCGTGACGGCGTCGCCGCCGGCGTAGACATTTTCCACGCTGGTTTCCAACGTCTCCTCGTCGACGACAAAGCAGCCATGCGTGTTGATCGCAAGCGAAGGATCCGCCATGCGGATCAGCGGGTTTGGGCTGGTGCCGAGCGCCATGATCACGGTGTCGACGTCGAGCGTGAACGATGAATCCGGCACAGCGATGGGACGGCGGCGACCCTTTTCATCCGGCTCACCAAGCTCCATGCGGACGCAGGCGAGACCGGTCGCATGCCCCATGCCCGCGCCGTCGATCACAGCGGTCGGATTCGTCAGGAAATGGAACTCAATGCCTTCCTCCATCGCGTGGTGGATCTCCTCTGCACGCGCCGGCATCTCAGCGCGCGAGCGGCGGTAGACCAGATGTACCTCCGCGCCCATGCGGCGGGCGCAGCGCGCCGCGTCCATCGCGACGTTGCCGCCGCCGATGACTGCGACCGACTGGCTCTTTACGATTGGCGTGTCGTACTCGCCGTTCCAGGCGTGCATCAGGTTGATACGGGTCAAGTATTCGTTGGCCGAATAGACGCCGGCAAGACCCTCGCCCGGGATACCCATGAATTTCGGCAGACCCGCGCCGGTGGCAAGGAACACGGCCTTGTAGCCCTGGTCGAACAGTTCCTGGATCGTCATAGCGCGGCCTACGACCATGTTGGTGCGGATCTCCGCGCCGAGCGAGCGGAGGTCGGCCTCCGTTCGCTTAACGATCGCCTTCGGCAGACGGAATTCGGGGATGCCGTAGACGAGCACGCCGCCGATGGTATGGAACGCCTCGAAGATCGTGACGGCATAGCCGAGCTGCGACAGGTCGTAGGCGCAGGTCAGTCCGGCGGGGCCGGAGCCGATGACGGCGACGTGCGTATAGTTGGGCGGCAGCGTGGGAAGCGCCGGATCGGGGTGATGCTCCAGGTGCCAGTCGGCCACGAAGCGCTCCAGTCTGCCGATGGCGACCGGTTCGCTCTTGATCCCGCGGACGCAGCGTGCTTCACACTGCGACTCCTGCGGGCAGACGCGCCCGGAGATGGCGGGCAGGCCGTTGGTGGAGGTAATGATTTGATAGGCGCCCTCAAAGTCGCCCTCTGCGACCTTGGCGATAAATTCCGGGATGCGGACATTGACCGGGCAACCCTGGACACAGGCGGGCTTTTTGCACTGCAGGCAGCGGCCGGCCTCCTTTTTCGCCATTTCCTCAGAATAGCCCAGCGCGACCTCATCAAAGCAGTGCGAGCGGATGACCGGGTCGCGCTCAGGCATCGCGGTGCGCGGAGAAGTGAGATCAGCCATTGCTCAAACCTCCTTTTTCCAGTTCCTCGGCCATTTTTTCCATGCGGCATTTGTGCGCATGCATGGCCTTGGCGACGTTTTCCTGCTCGCGGTAGACGCCGTTGCGGACGATCAGCTCGTCGTAATCGACCTCGTGACCGTCAAAGTCCGGCCCGTCAACACAGGCGAACTTCGTCTCGCCGCCGACGTTGACGCGGCAGCAGCCGCACATGCCGGTGCCGTCGACCATGATCGGGTTGAGCGAGACAATGGTTTTGAGCTGATAGGGGCGGGTGACTTTGGCGATGGCACGCATCATCGGGATCGGGCCGATGGCGATCGCAAGATCGTATGGCGTTCCGGCTTCAAGCAGCTCGGTGAGCTTGTCGGAGACGAAGCCCTTTTCGCTGTAGGTGCCGTCGTCGGTGGTGATATAGAGATTGTCGCAATTGCGGCGGAAGCTGCTCTCGAGAAAGACCAGCTCCTTGGTTCGAAAGCCCACGATGACGTCGACCGGGATGCCGGCCGCATGCAGCGCCTTGGCCTGAGGGAAGGCGATGGCGCAGCCCACGCCGCCGCCGATGACGATAACACGCTTGGCGTCGCCGATCTCGGTCGGATTGCCGAGCGGGCCGACCATGTCAAGAATATTGTCGCCGGACTGCAATTGGTCGAGCTTCTGCGTGGTCAGGCCGACGCGCTGATACATGATGGTCACCGTGCCGCGAACGGTGTCGTAATCGGCAATGGTGAGCGGGATGCGCTCGCCGAATTCGTCGACGCGGAGAATGATGAACTGACCCGGCTGCGCCTTACGCGCGATGGCAGGACAACTGACCTCCATCAGCGAAACCGTCGGGTTCAAAACACGTTTGGTCACTATGGTTGGCATAATGATTCCTCCAGTATCCCTGCCGTCGCCAAGTGCGGCCGGCAAAGGATCAACTTTTTTTATTCTATCAGATTTTTATGCAATGTCTAGTGCATCGTTAAAAAATGAGTGAGCCAGATTATGCAAAACAACAAACATGGCCGCGCAGGGGACAACACCAGCGCCGCCGACCGGATATCCATGGAACAACAGAGACAGGTATGACACAGGCGGGAACATCTATAACGATGCTCCCGCCATATTTATATATAGTTGCACACGTGTAAGGTTTACTTAACTTTCGGCGAAATGTATGTTATATTTTTGTGTCAGGTCAACATGACAAGGGGTGGAATCTTGAAAAATAAGTTGAGAGAACTTCGTGAAGAAAAAGGAATAACACAAAAATGTTTAGGCGAAAAACTGAATGTATCTCGTCAAGCAATTAACGCAATTGAAACAGGGAAATTTGACCCATCTATATGGCTCGCATACGATCTTGCAAAATTCTTTAATATGACGATTGAAG
>CAZJBT010000198.1:0-2813 GCA_964544345.1 uncultured Oscillospiraceae bacterium | reverse complement strand
GCTCGACACGCTCGAAAAGCTGGCTGTCAGCGCGCAGAAGACGGAGGAGGATTACAGTGCCGCCTCGTCAAGTCTTGCGCTCGAGCATGCCAATCTTGACGGGCTCTATCGTTCCATGGAGCAGATGACCGAAACGCTGCGCGCGCGTGACAGCAAGCTCGAGCAGCTCCGCCTGGAGATCAGCGAGGCGGAGTCCGCCGCACAGCGCTGCGAGGGCGAAATTGCCGTGCTCCGTACGCAGGTGGAGAACAACGAGTCCAATATGGCACGCATCCGGCAGGAGCTGACGGAGCAGGACAGCCGTAGCGGCGGCCTGACGGAGCAGATCGCGCAGCATGAACAGCGCGCCGCGGAGATCAGCGCAGATCTGGAGACGCTTCGGTTGGATCTGCAGAAGGCGTTGGAGGAAGCCGGCCGCCTGACCGGCTCGTCGGACGACTGCCGGTGCCGTCTGCTCGAACTGCGCGCGCAGCAGGCCGAAGCGCTCTCGCAGATCACGGATCGCCGTGCGTTGCTCGGTTCTCTGACGGCCTCGCTGGACGCACTGAGCGGCCGGCTCGACGCGCTGCGTGCCGAAGCGGACACAGCGAAGCGCAAGCACACCGAGGCGCAGGAACAGGCCGATCAGTGCCGTGCCGCGCTGCAGAAGGCGCGTGAAGAGACGCAGGCCGCACAAAACCGGATCGAGGGCTACCGCCTGCGGATGAGCTCGCGTGCGGAAAAGCGCGACAAGGCGCAAAAGCAGGTCAATGCGCTCTCCATCGAGCTTGATACCGTCGCCTCGCGCATCCGTATGTTCCGCGAGATGGAGCGTGAGTACGAGGGCTACTCCAAGGCTGTCCGCGTCATCATGCAGGAGGCCGGACGCGGTGCGCTACATGGCATACACGGGCCGGTCTCGCGCCTGATCCGGACGGACGACCGCTATACTGTCGCCATCGAGACGGCGCTCGGCGCGGCGATGCAGCATATCATCGTGGAGACCGACGCCGACGGCAAGATGGCCATCAACCTGCTCAAGCGGCGTGACGCGGGTCGTGCGACCTTTCTGCCGCTCGGCACGATCCATGGCCGCTCGCTCAGTGAGAGCGGGCTGGAAAAGGCACGGGGCTTCGTCGGCGTCGCGGCGGAGCTGGTGCAGTTCGACCCGAGGTACAACGAGATTTTTCAGAATCTGCTGGGCCGCATCGTTGTGGCCGAGCAGCTTGACAGCGCCGTTGCCATCGCCAAGCAATACGGCTACCGCTTTCGTGTCGTCACGCTTGACGGCCAGGTGATCAACCCAGGCGGCTCGATGACGGGCGGATCGACCGTCCGTTCCGCGGGCATCCTGACCCGCGCGAACGAGCTGCGGCGCCTCAGTGCACAGGAAAAGGAGCTGATCGCCCAAAGGGAACAAGCGGACGCGGAGCTGGCCGAGGCGAGCCGTCAGGCCGCCGAGGTCGAGTATGAGATATCCGAGGCCGAGGGCAGCAAGCGCCTTTGCGAGGATGAGGTGCTCCGGTTAGAAGGACAGGCCGGCCAGTTCCAACTGCTGCTCGACGCGGCAAGCAGCTCGCTTGCAGCAGGTGAACAGGAGCGGACGGAGCTGGAAGAACGCCGGACACAGCTTGAAGGCGAGCGCAAAAGCGCGGAGGATGAAATGGCTGCGCTCGAGCAGCGAGCCGATGAGCTGAGCCGCCAGGCCGAGACGCTTGCACGCAGCGAGGAGGAAGCCGCGCGGCAGACTGCGGATATCACTGAGCAAATCCATCAAATCCGCCTTGATACTGCCGCGCTCGAGGCCGAACGTCAGAGCGCGCGTGTGAATATGGATCAGCTTCGAAGCCTGGGGGACGCTATGCGCGGCGACCGGGAACAGAAGCAGGCGCTGATCGACCGCTTTGCGGAGGAAAATGCGGAGACGGCTCGCCGGATAAAGGCATGCGAAGAAGAGAAGACCGCGCTGGAGCTTCAGGCGGAGAAGACCCGCCAGACCTATAGAAACGCCGCGGAGGAACGCGCCGCAGAGGAAGCGCGCAAGACCGCGCTGGAAAAACAGACGCAGGATAAGAACAAGGATCTGCTCGCCATGGAGCGCGAGTGCGCCCGTCTCGAGCAGAAGAAAAATGCGACAACGATGGAGGAAAAGCAGATCCTCGACAAGCTCTGGGACACATACGAGCTGACGCGCACGACGGCGCAGTCCGCGTGCGTCCCGGTCGAGAGCATGGCCGAGGGCAATCGCCGCATTTCAGAGCTGAAGCGCAAGATCTCTGCGCTCGGCACGCCGAACCTTGGCGCGATCGAGGAATTTGAGCGCGTCAACGAGCGCTACACCTACCTGACTGGCCAGCGCGACGATGTGCTCGCGGCCAAACGCGGCCTTGAGTCAGTCATCCATGAGCTCGTTGAAGAGATGACCGGGATCTTCCGCACGGAGTTTGAGCGGATCGATCAAGCGTTCGGTAGGACGTTCACAGATATCTTCGGCGGCGGTACCGCCCGCCTCGAGCTGGAGGATGAGGAGGATATCCTAAGCTGCGGCATTGAGATCAAGGCGCAGCCGCCCGGCAAGCAGCTCAAATCCATTACGCTGCTCTCCGGCGGCGAGAAAGCGCTCGTCGCCATCGCGCTGTACTTTGCCATATTGAGGGTGCGCCCAACGCCGTTCTGCATGCTTGACGAGATCGATGCCGCGCTCGACGACCGGAACGTCGCCATGTACGCGTCCTACCTGCGCACGCTCAGCGACAAGACGCAGTTTATCGTCATCACGCACCGCCGCGGCACCATGGAGGAGGCCGATGTGCTCTACGGCGTCACCATGCAGG
>CAZJBT010000197.1:0-2838 GCA_964544345.1 uncultured Oscillospiraceae bacterium | reverse complement strand
CGAGCGTGTCGAGCCAGACAGTGACCTCCAGGCCGCGCAGCTCGTCGCGATAGAGCAAAAACTTTTTCGCCTTCTCCGCCTGTCCGCGCAGCGGCTCGACCTGCAGCTCCAGCTCGGCGATCTTATCGCCGATGCGCGTCAGATTTTCCGTTGTGGCAGCAAGCCGGCGCTCTGTCTCCTCCTTGCGGTGGCGGTAGCGGGAAATGCCGGCCGCCTCCTCAAAGATCTCGCGGCGATCCTGGCTCTTAACGGACAAGATCTCGTCGATTTTGCCCTGACCGATGTTGGAATAGCCCTCCCGGCCGAGGCCGGTGTCCATAAACAGTTCATTGATATCCTTCAGCCGCGCACTTTGACGGTTGATATAGTATTCGCTCTCGCCGGAACGGAAATACCGGCGCGTCACCATAACCTCCGGCGTATCGACTGCAAACGTATGCTCCGTATTGTCAAGCACAAGCGACACCTCGGCGAAGCCGAGTTGGCTGCGCTTCTGCGTACCGCCAAAAATGACATCCTCCATCTTTGCGCCGCGCAGCGCCTTGGAACTCATCTCGCCCATGACCCAGCGGATCGCGTCGGAAATATTTGATTTGCCGCTGCCATTCGGCCCGACAATGGCGGTGATATCACCGTCGAAGGAAAGGCGGGTCTTTTCCGGGAACGATTTAAATCCCTGAATCTCCAATGCTTTCAGGTACACAGCTTCACCTCTTCGCGCGAAGCGCGGAAAACTCTCCGGAAGTCGGAGGAAAATTTGATTTTTGATTGTTTATTTTACCAAGAACCGGCCGCAATTGCAAGCGTCTTTCCCAGATTCGAGCCGCAGCCGCGGCGTTTTACCCAAAACAAATACGCTCTCCGTGACTAGAGAGCGTATTTTTACGGTTTTGAACGCGCTTCGTTCGGGAACAGCGCGTGGATCGCAGCGTGCGCAGCGCTCTGCTCGGCCGCCTTTTTGCTGTGGCCGGAGCCGCTGCCGACCACACGTCCATTCAGGCAGACGTCGGCGAAAAACTGCTTATCGTGATCTGGGCCGGATTCGCCCGTCATGACATAGGAGATCGTCTGACCCTTCTTTCGCTGAACCAGCTCCTGAAACGCCGTTTTGAAATCCTTGTGATCCACGATCGCGCCGCCGAGCAGCAGGCGGTGGATGATGCTGCGCGCAACCTCGAAGCCGCCGTCCAGGTAGGCCGCAGCCAGCACCGCCTCGACCGCGTCGGAGATCGTGCTCGCGCGCGTGCGACCCTCCGGCTCCTCGCCGCGGCCGAGCCGGAGATGCTCGCCGAGGCCGATCTGCACGGCCACGCGAGCCAGGCTTTTCTCGCATACAAGGTCAGCGCGGATCCGTGTCAGCTCACCCTCCTGCTTGTCCGGGTAGAGGTGATAGAGATAATCCGCTACGGCAAAGCCCAGCACAGAGTCCCCCAGAAATTCCAGGCGTTCATTGCTCTCACACGGCAGGTTCCGGTTCTCGTTTGCGTAGGAGCTGTGCGTAAGCGCATTCTCCAGCAGCGACCGATCCCGAAAGGTATATCCGATTCTCTCTTCCAGCTCGCTCAGCATTCTTTCTGCTCCTTTGGTACGACCATCCGGTCGACGTTCTCCGCAATCAACTCCGCAACGCCGCTCTCCGCCGCCCGCACGGCCTGACGCACGGCGCTGCGGATGGCTCGCGCATCGGACTCGCCTGCCAGCCTGAGCAGCTGGCGGACACCCTCGCCTCCCTGCGCGAGCATCCACGCATCGTCATCACCGACTCGCAGGCGTTCGGGCAGGTGTCGCGCATCGTCCCGCGCGACATTCCGCTCACGTCGTTCTCCATCCTCATGGCCCGCTACCGCGGCGATCTCACATCGTTCGCGAACGGCGCCCAGGCGCTTTCGAACCTCACGGATGACGACGCGGTCCTCATCTCGGAGGCATGCACGCACCACCGTCAGTGCGAGGACATCGGAACCGTGAAGATCCCCCGCATGATCAAGGAGTTCACCGGGAGCACGCCACGGTTCGAATTCACGTCGGGCAAGGGGTTCCCCGAATCGCTCGACGGGTTCAAGCTGGTCATCCACTGCGGCGGCTGTATGATCAGCGACAAGGAGATGCAGAGCAGGTCATCCCTGGTCAGAGAGCACGGCGTACCCATGATCAACTACGGCATGGCCCTCGCCCACATGAACGGCATCCTGCAGCGCAGCCTGGAGCCGCTCCCCGAGGCGAACGCGCTGCTACAGGAGGAGTCCGCCCGATGAAGTCGGACGGCACGCCGCCAGCACGCCTTCGCATCGCCCCGTACGCCACCGGCAAAGCCATGCGAAGGGACGAGGTGCAACTCGGCGTTCCGGCGGGCAAAGGCGACGTCCTTTAAGACGCCTTTGCGAAGTACAATGGCAGAGAAGAGGAAAACCGCAAGCAAAGGAGACGCTATGGAAACACGGGTTGCTGCGATATCGATCATCGTGAAGAACACCGACTCCGTGAGCAAGCTGAACGAGCTGCTGCACGAGTACAACCAGTACATCATCGGCAGGATGGGCATCCCCTATCGCGAGCGCAGCATGCACGTGATCATGATCGCCCTGGATGCTCCGCAGGACATCATCTCCGCGCTGTCGGGAAAGCTCGGCGCCCTCGACGGCATCAGCACGAAGAGCGTGTGCTCGAACTAGCAGCGAACGAAACCCTGCGGCACGGCCCAACGCACATGCAGGTGCGACGCCATGCCGCAGGAAGCATCGCTTGCACCACCCTCAATCATACGCAGGTACAGCAGGGGCCCCGTCAAACGGGGCCCCTGTCGTCATCATGGAAGCGAAGACTGCCGCAGCACCTTAC
>CAZJBT010000196.1:0-2875 GCA_964544345.1 uncultured Oscillospiraceae bacterium | reverse complement strand
AAAAACTGAGTTACAGAGCCACCTTGGGCGACCTTCCTTACGGAGGGTCGCCCAACCGCGAGGCTCCTTCAGGCGCTATGTGTTTTACATTATGCGATGACGAGCTTGCCGCCGGAGGGGAGGATCGTCTCGCCAGAGGCAAGGGCGCAGCCTTCGCCGGCTGCGGCGGTGATGGTCACGCCCTCAGCAGCGTCGAGGGCGGAGGGGTTGACCTCGCCGACAAACGTGACGGCGGAGTCCTTGGTGGCAAGCCATTTGCTCTTGCCGTAGAGCGCGAGCGTCGGGTTGCCGGTGACGGCGCCGCGCAGCGTCGAGTCGACGAGCGACAGGCACATCTTGCGCTCAGTGTCGTCGTGGACGAGGTCGCCGTCGAGCTTCATGGCCTCGAACGTGGCCTGTACGCCGTAGACCTCCGGGCCGCGCGAGCCGCGCTCGTAGTAGATCTGATCGTCTGTGACCATCGAACGGAGGATGACGCCTTGCTCAGAGGTGAGCTTCGAGCCCTTGACATAGATGTCGACGTTGGTGGTCTTGGCGAGGAATACCTCCTTCTTCGACTTAATGGTGGAGTCCGTCACCTCGATGATGCCGACGTCGATATACTCCGGCAGGCCGCCGTGCAGCATAAAGCCGACGCCGCCGCACTGCGCCGAGCAGTCGTTCAGCGTGAGCGAGGAATTGCCGTCCTGGATGGCGAGCATGTTGCCGGTCTTGATCTTGCAGCGGTTAAAGACGTTGTGGCAGCCATTGTCGGCGTAGGTGCCATAGCCGTTTTCGGCGACAGTGACGCGCGAGTCGTTGACCTCGAGGTACAGGCAGCCGCCGGAGGCGTCGGTCGAGAATGCGCCCCACGCAGTGGCGTAGACGTCACAATTATAGAAGAACGAGCGCGAGCCATCCATAGAAAGGTGCGTGCGCGCGCAGCCGTCGAGGCCGAGCGGATAGGGCGGCGTCATCATGCCAGGGCCGATGACCGGCACATAGTCGGGCGGCAGCTCGCCGCCGTAGGCGGCTAGCTTAGAGTTGTAGACCTTCAGGGTGCTGCCGATGGTGCAGATGGTCGCGCAGCGGCCGCCGCCGCGGGTGACGATCTCAGAGTCGCGGACGGTCAGCGTGCCGGTGTTGGTCGAGAGTACGCCTGCGCCGCGGCTTGAAAAGTCGGTGCAGCCGTAGCCGCCGAGTTGGATCTTGGCATTTTCGAGAGTGTAGTCGTTCCAGCCGCTGTAGACGACGACGCCGTTGATGCGGTTGACGTCGGACTTGATGACGACGTCCTTCGCGCCGGTGTCGGTCACCTCGCCCTTGACGATGCCGGGGTAGGACTTGTCAGAGCGCCACTTGTCCTCCTCGATCCAGATCGCGGCCTCGGAAATTTCAGAGTGGGCAAAGGACGGCTCACAATGAGCGCTGATCGGGTTGCGACCCTTGATCGCGCCGTTTTTCTCGTTCATATTAGGCATGATTCAAAATACATCCTTTCTGTCAGGCTGTGATACAAGCCCATCATACCCGAATCTTTCCGAAATGTAAAGGAATATTTTGCATACGAAATTTGCCTAAGGTTCCAGAAGCTCTGCGGTCGTCAGAAAAACAGGGGCTCCTTTGACCGGCGCGCCGGAGCAGACGGCAGCGCGGTAGTCGTCTGCGATCAAAAGCTCGGTGATACGGTGATTGCCGATCCAGAGCGTGCCGCTGCGCGCTTCGACCAGATCGTGTTGCGACAGGCCGCGTCCTGAGAGCTTGCCGTAGCTCTCCCGCGCGCACCAGAGACGGATGACGGCTTCGTCGTCATGGCAGAGCGAGCGTTCTGCTTCAGAGAAAAAGCGCCACAGGAGCGACCCGGATACCGGGCGGATCTGCTGCACGTCCGCGCCGACGGGCGAGAATCCGGCGGCGCAGAGCGCAAGATCGCCGGAGTGCGAGAGCGAGAAGAAAAAGCCGGGATGCGCCGGAAGGTACGGCCGGCCGGCTTCGTCGCGCGCCTCGCCGCCGGGATCGGCGCCAAGCAGGGTGCGGCAGGCATGGCGCAGCAGCAGCCCCGCGGCCGCGCTTCGCCGCGCCGCGTCCGCCGGAAGATGGGCGCAGCGCTCGCGCCGCTCCGGCGCGAGTAGGGGAGACGCGGCTTCCCACGCAAGTTCCCCGCAGCGGCAGACAAAGACCTCAATGGGTGCAGCTTCCATTGTGCGCGCCTCCTTTCACGATCCTATGTATACTGTACCAGTCCTGCGATCCGATGACAAGAAAATCAAAAAATTTTCCCTTGGATGCGTCCTGCGGCCGTTTCCAGGTGTTATGATAGGTGAACGGCCGATCACAGGCGATGGGAGTGAGAACAAATGGATGAAAAGCGTGCGCTGCGCGCAGTCAAACAGGGCGATCCGGACGCGTTGGGCTGGCTGATCGAGCGCTTTACGCCATATGTTACCACGATCGTCGGCAATATTATCGGCACGTCCATGACATACGCGGACGTGGAGGAGACGGCGTCGGACGTCTTTGTGACGCTCTGGCAGCATGCAGAGGAGGTCTGGCTCGACTCGCTCCGCGCCTGGCTCGGCGCGGTGGCGCGGAATCGGGCGCGCAGCAAGCTGCGCTCGCTCGATCTGGAATCTCCGCTTGAGGAGGACGCGCTGCCTCTTGACATCGACTCAATGCAGGACGACGTCGAACGGCGCGAGCTGTACCAGGCGGTGCGGACGGCGGTGCTGCAGATGCAGCAGCCGGATCGGGAGATATTCCTCCGGCACTATTATTATTACCAGCCCGTCGCTGAAATCGGCGCAGAGATGCGGATGAACGAATCCACCGTCAAATCGCGTCTGCGGCGCGGCCGGGAAAAACTGAAACAGATTTTGATCAAGGGAGGTTTTGCGGA
>CAZJBT010000195.1:1148-2893 GCA_964544345.1 uncultured Oscillospiraceae bacterium | reverse complement strand
GGGCAAGTCGACCTTTCTGCGCTGCCTGAACCTGCTCGAGGAGCCGACCTCCGGTACCATCACGGTCGACGGCGAGGATGTCACTGCTCCCAAGGTCGACATCAACGCTGTGCGCAGCAAGATGGGTATGGTGTTCCAGCGCTTCAATCTGTTTCCGCATAAGACGGTCATCGAAAACATCACGCTCGCGCCCATGCGCGTGCGCAAGATCAGCCGCGACGAAGCGCGCGCAAAGGCCGAGAAGCTGCTCGAGCGCGTTGGCCTGGCTGACAAGAAGGACGCCTACCCCGTCCAGCTTTCCGGCGGCCAGCAGCAGCGTGTCGCCATTGCCCGTGCGCTGGCGATGGATCCTGAGATCATGCTCTTTGACGAGCCGACGAGCGCGCTCGATCCCGAGCTGGTCGGCGAGGTGCTCGCCGTCATGAAGCAGCTTGCTGCGGACGGTATGACCATGCTCTGCGTCACGCACGAGATGGGGTTCGCCCGTGAGGTCGCCGACCGTGTCGTGTTCATGGCCGACGCGCAGGTTCTCGAGGAGGGCGCTCCGCAGGAGGTCTTCTCCAACCCGAAAAACGAGAAGTGCCGCGCATTTCTCAACAGCATTCTGTAAGACGAACCACAATATCTTGTGTCTCCTCTCCCGCGGCCGCTCTGACGGCTGCGGGAGAGATTTTTTCTGGACATTCAGGCGCTGTCGGGGCCTGGACAAGTTGACATAGGGAATTTTCTGCTTTTTTCTTGTGTTTTTGCACAGCTTTACACAGGGAAATCCATGCACTAACCACAAGATATTGTGCTAAAATCAGAAAGAAGAAAATATATATTGATTTTTGTGCAGAGCTTGCTATAATATGTCTTGCAAAGAAAAAACATGAGGAACGCAGGATAAAATCCCGCAGAGAATGGGGAGGAGAACCGAAATGCAGGTAGTGAAACGAGACGGAACGATCGTCGATTTTGACCGGGTCAAGATCGCGGTCGCGATCCGTAAAGCAAACGGCTCGGTCGATGAGGATCAGCGCATCAGCGAAGAGGAGATCGAGAAGATCGTCCATTGCATTGAGTCCAAGCACCGTGACCGGCTGCTGGTTGAAGATATCCAGGACATGGTCGAGGAGAAGCTGATGCGAGCCGGCAAATATCTGTTGGCGAAAAACTATGTCATTTACCGCTATACGCGCGCGCTCGTCCGCAAGCAGAACACGACCGATGAGTCCATTCTCAGCCTACTCCAGAACACGAACAAGGAGCTGGCCGAGGAGAACTCCAACAAGAACACCATGATCGCCGCCACGCAGCGCGACTATATTGCCGGCGAGGTCTCGCGCGACCTGACCCGCCGTATCCTGCTGCCGGACGAGATCGCCAAGGCGCATGACGAGGGCGTGCTGCACTTCCACGATGCGGACTACTTTGTGCAGCCCATCTTCAACTGCTGCCTCATCAACATTGGCGATATGCTCGACAACGGCACGGTAATGAACGGCAAGATGATCGAGACGCCCAAGAGCTTCCAGGTCGCCTGCACCGTCATGACGCAGATCATCGCCTGCGTCGCGTCGAACCAGTACGGCGGCCAGTCGGTCGACATCCGCCACCTGGGCAAGTATCTCCGCGTCAGCTACAACAAGTTCAAAAAACAGATCATGGCCGACTGCGGCGAGGGCGCCGATCCCGAAATGATCGAGCGGCTCACCAGGGATCGTCTGCATGACGAGCTCAAGAGCGGCGTGCAGACCATCCAG
>CAZJBT010000195.1:0-1138 GCA_964544345.1 uncultured Oscillospiraceae bacterium | reverse complement strand
CCAGTACCAGGTCATCACGCTCATGACCACGAACGGCCAAAGCCCGTTCGTCACGCTCTTCCTCAATCTCCAGGCGGACGACCCGTACATCGAGGAAAACGCGATGATCATTGAAGAGATCCTCAACCAGCGCATCCAGGGCATCAAGAACGAGGTCGGCGTCTACGTCACACCGGCGTTCCCGAAGCTCGTCTATGTGCTCGACGAGCACAACTGCCTCAAGGGCGGCAAGTATGATTACCTGACCCGCCTGGCCGTCAAATGCTCGGCCAAGCGCATGTATCCGGACTACATCTCCGCGAAGAAGATGCGCGAGAATTACGAGGGCAACGTCTTTTCGCCGATGGGCTGCCGCAGCTTTCTCGCCCCGTGGAAGGATGAGAACGGCAACTACAAGTTTGAGGGTCGCTTCAACCAGGGCGTCGTCTCCATCAACCTGCCGCAGGTCGGTATCGTCGCCCATGGCGATATGGATGTGTTCTGGAAGGAGCTTGACGCGCGGCTGCAGCTCTGCTTTGAGGCGCTCATGTGCCGCCACAACGCGCTCAAGAACGTCAAGTCCGACGTCAGCCCCGTCCACTGGCAGTACGGAGCCATTGCGCGCCTCGATAAGGGCGAGTCGATCGAGAAATTCCTCTACGGCGGCTATTCGTCCATCTCGCTCGGCTACATTGGCTTCTATGAAGTGACCAAGCTGATGACTGGCCAGAGCCAGACAGAGCCGGAGGGCGAGAAATTCGCGCTCGAGCTGATGGATCACCTGCAAGAGACGGTCAAGCGCTGGAAGGCCGAGACGAACATCGGCTTTGCACTCTACGGCACGCCGGCCGAGTCGCTGTGCTACCGTTTTGCGCGCATCGACAAGGCGCGCTTCGGCTCCATCCCCGATATTACCGACAAGGGCTACTACACCAACAGCTACCACGTCGACGTGCGCGAGCCGATCGACGCGTTCTCCAAGTTTATCTTCGAAAACCAGTTCCAGTCCAAATCCACCGGCGGCTGCATCAGCTATGTCGAGATCCCGAATATGCGCGGCAACCTCGAGGCGCTTGAGGACGTCGTCCGGTTCATCTACGACAACATCCAGTACGCGGAGTTCAATACGAAATCCGACTACTGCCATGTCTGCGGCTTC
>CAZJBT010000194.1:0-2899 GCA_964544345.1 uncultured Oscillospiraceae bacterium | reverse complement strand
CAGCACGCTGTAGGGTATCCTCCCGAAGTCGGCCGTCATAAAGTCGCTGGTGGTGACGGCGCGCAGTGCCACCGTGTAGTCGTAGGTGCGCTCGTCGCCCATAACGCCGACGGAGCGCATGTTGGTCAGCACGGCAAAATACTGGCTGAGCCGCGCATCCTCGCCCGTCTTGGCCAGCTCCTCGCGGAAGATGGCGTCGGCGTCCTGAAGTATGGCCACCTTCTCCGCCGTTATGTCGCCGATTATCCTCACGCCGAGGCCCGGCCCCGGGAAGGGCTGGCGCGACACCATATGCTCCGGCAGGCCAAGCTCGCGGCCCGCCTCCCGCACCTCGTCCTTGAAGAGGTCGCGCAGCGGCTCGATGATCTCCTTAAAATCGACATGGTCGGGCAGGCCGCCGACGTTGTGATGGCTCTTGATGGTCGCCGCACTGCCGAGGCCGGACTCGATCACATCGGGGTAGATCGTACCTTGAGCCAGGAAGTCGACGGTGCCGATCTTCTTGCCCTCTTCCTCAAAGACGCGGATGAACTCCTCGCCGATGATCTTGCGTTTGGCCTCCGGATCAGTCACGCCGGCCAGGCGGCTGAGGAAGCGCTGCTCCGCGTCGACGCGGATGAAGTTGATGTTCCATTTTGAGAACGCGGCCTCGACTTCGTCGCCCTCATTCTTGCGCATCAGGCCGTGATCAACAAAAACGCAGGTGAGCTGATCGCCCACCGCTTCGGCAAAAAGCGCAGCCGCGACCGACGAATCCACGCCGCCGGAGAGCGCGAGCAGTACCTTGCCGCTGCCGACCTTTTCGCGCACGGATGCGATGGCAGTCTTGCAGTAGTCGCCCATCGTCCAGTCGCCCTTGGCGCCGCAGATCTCATAGAGGAAGTTGCGGAGCATATCCACGCCGTGCTCGGTGTGGTTGACCTCCGGATGGTACTGAACACCGTAAAAGCCACGGCTCTCGTCGCAGATGGCTACATTGGGGCAAGCGTCAGAGTGCGCCACGAGCGCGAAGCCCTCGGGCACCTTTTCCATGTAGTCGCCGTGGCTCATCCAGGTGACGCCCTCGGCGGGCAGACCCTTGAACAGACGGCAGTCGGTGTTGAAATAGGTTTGGGTCTTGCCATACTCGCGGGCGGAATCCTCCTGCGCAGCGGTGACGCGGCCGCCAAGCGTATGGGCGATGAGCTGACAGCCGTAACAGATGCCCAGCACCGGCACGCCCCAAGTAAAGATTTCCGGGTCGACGTGCGGCGCAGACGGCTCATAGACGCTGTTCGGGCCGCCGGTGAAGATAATGCCGATCGGATCCATCGCCTTCAGGTCGGCAAGCGGCGTGGTATACGGTTTGACCTCGCAATAGACGCTGCATTCCCGCACACGGCGCGCGATAAGCTGGTTATACTGTCCGCCAAAATCGAGGACAATGACGGCCTCATGCTGCATTTTCCGGTTCCTCCTTACAGTTTTGTAACATCGATGGCTCGAAGCTCGCGGCTCCTGCCCTGCCGGCGAGCCGTCACAATGGCGCGCGCCGTGTCGATCGCGGTGATACAGGGAATGCTGCGCTCGGAACACATGCGGCGGATCTTCCAACCGTCGCCGTCGGCTTTTTTACCGCGGCTCGGTGTATTGATGACCATGTCGGCCATGCCGATCGAGACCATATCGCCGATGGACGGGCTTTCCTCGCCGATGCGGTTGACCTTTTGACAGCGAACGCCGTGCTCGGTCAGAAAGGCACAGGTGCCGACCGTGCCGTAGAGGTTGACGCCCAGCTCTTCCAGGCTGCGCGCGATGGCAAGCGCCTCGCCCTTGTCCTCGTCGTTGACCGTCATAATAACGTTCGAGCCGGCCTTTGGCAGCTCCATACCAGCTCCCTTGAACGCCTTGAGCAGCGCCTGCGGGAAGAGCGCGTCGATACCGAGCACCTCGCCTGTGGACTTCATCTCCGGCCCGAGACCCATGTCGACATCGGCGAGCTTTTGGAACGAGAACACCGGCATCTTGACCGCGTAGTAGTCAGCCGCCGGGTGCAGCCCGGTGCCGTATCCCATGTCGCGCAGCTTCTCGCCGAGCATGGCGCGGGTCGCCAGCTCGATGATCGGCACTCCCGTGACCTTGGTGATATACGGGATCGTGCGCGACGAGCGCGGGTTGACCTCAATGACGTAGACCTTGTCGTTGTAGATGACGAACTGGATATTGACCAAGCCGACGACATGCAGCGCAGTGGCGAGACGGCGGGTATAATCGGTCAGGATCTCCTGATGCTTCTGCTCGATGTTGAGCGGCGGATAAACGGAAATCGAATCGCCGGAGTGGATGCCCGCACGCTCCAAATGCTCCATGATGCCGGGAATGAGGATATCCTCCCCGTCGCAGACGGCGTCGACCTCGACCTCGCGGCCCATCAGGTACTTGTCCACGAGGATCGGGTGCTCCTGTGTGACCATATTGATGATATCCATATACTCACGGATATCTTTTTCGTTGTAGGCGATCTCCATGCCCTGGCCGCCAAGGACATACGATGGGCGGACGAGCACGGGGTAGCCGATCCTGGCAGCGACCTCGACCGCTTCGTCCGCAGTGAACACCGTGCCGGCATCGGCCTTGGAGATCTGGGTCTGCTTCAGGATCTCATCGAATTTCTCACGATCCTCAGCCGCGTCTACGCCGGCGGCGTCAGTACCGAGGATCTGCACGCCCATGTCGGTAAGCGCCTGCGTCAGCTTGATGGCCGTCTGGCCGCCGAACTGCACGACTGCACCCCAGGGTTTTTCCAGCTCCACGACGTTCTCGACGTCCTCCGGGGTGAGCGGCTCGAAGTAGAGCTTATCGGCCACATCGAAGTCAGTGGAGACCGTCTCGGGATTGTTGTTGATGATGATCGTCTGGC
>CAZJBT010000193.1:0-2901 GCA_964544345.1 uncultured Oscillospiraceae bacterium | reverse complement strand
TAGAGGAAGTCCTCTTGGTTTTGCCGCCGATCGTCGTCGGGCAGCCCGGCGTGGTAGCGCGTCGCGGGAATGCCGGCCTTGCGAAGCTGCGCGCAGAGCTGCTCCACGCCGGTACGGGTCGCGCAGTAGATGATCCCGCTGCGGCCGCGCCGCTCGCGCAGCAGCTCCAGCACAGCCGCGAGCCGGTCGGAGGGGCGCCGAACCTCGAAATTGAGGTTCGGCCGGTCGAAGCCGGTCGTTACGCAGACGGGAGAGCGCAGGCGCAGGTTGTCGATGACGTCGGCGCGCACCTGCTTGGTCGCTGTCGCGGTGAACGCGGCGACCACAGGCCGCTGCGGCAGTTTCTCCAGAAAGTCCGGGATGTGCAGATAGCTCGGCCGGAAATCCTGCCCCCACTGGGAGATGCAGTGCGCCTCGTCCACCGCGACGAGCCGGATGGGGAGCAGCCGCGCCAGGTCGATGAACCCGCCGGCGCCAAGCCGCTCGGGCGCGATGTAGAGGATGCGGCACTGTCCGGCGCGCAGCGCGCGCCAGACCTCACTGCGCTCCTCGGGCGGCTGTGCGCTGTGGAGACATGCAGCGGGAATGCCGGCGGCGCGCAGCGCCATGACCTGATCGCCCATCAGTGCGATGAGCGGCGAGACGACAAGCGTCACACCGCCGAGCAGCAGCGCCGGGAGCTGATAGCAGATGCTCTTGCCGCCGCCGGTCGGCATGATGCCGAACGCGTCACGGCCGGACAAAATCGCGTCGATCAGTGGTTCCTGCCCCTCGCGGAAGCTGTCGTGGCCGAAATATTGCTTTAATCCCTGGTATTTGTCCATGGTTTACCTGCCCTGTCGTAATGTGATCTATTGTACCGAGGCGGCGCGGCGCTGTCAACCCGCCGCAAGCGCCTGGCCGCGGACGGCGCGCCGCTTGGCCTGGGAGACCAAAACCTTATACCTCGATCAACGCCACTTATTCAGATCTGTGCAGATCCTTCAAGAAGTGTGGGATTTCCACATGGATTTCTATGTGGACTTTGTAAAGGTGTTCTGGTTGGACGACATGGACGCTGTGAAGGATAAGGCTAGGGCGTACTATGAGACGGTTGCAGGGGAACCATCTGCTGTGTAATTCACCCGGCTGTTTCACGTCGATTTTTGCTGAACAATGTTAAGCCCAAAAGGCCATGAGCCCCCGCGGCGCAAAGAAAAGGGTCTTGAACCTTCTGGTTCAAGACCCTTTCTTTTGGCGGACAGGGTGGGATTCGAACCCACGTGCCCTTGCGGACAACCGCATTTCGAGTGCGGCTCGTTATGACCACTTCGATACCTGTCCATTGATATCCGGCCGCCGGGAAGAACATAGAAATTATATCTGATTTCCGCCGGAAAATCAACTGTAATTTTTGCACGGCACGCGGAGAATCGGCGCAAACTGTGTTTGGGGCTTTCACAGTTGGAAAAATTGTGATACAATAAACCCCATACGGTCGGGCGGCCGCCCATCGGAAAACACGAACTGCGTTTGCGCGCCGGCAGGGGAGAATGCGTCAAAATGGGGAAGAATATCATTATGATCGGAATGCCTGGAGCTGGCAAGAGCACCATCGGCGTCGTGCTCGCCAAGGCGCTGTGCTATTCGTTTGTCGACAGCGATCTCGTGATCCAGCGCCGCGAGGGGCGCCCGCTCAGCGAGATCATCGAAGCGGTCGGCGTGGAGGATTTCCTGCGCATCGAGGATCGCATCAATGCGGAGCTGAATGAGACCGACGCCGTGATCGCGACCGGCGGAAGCGCCGTCTACGGCGAAAACGCGATGGCGCATCTGAAGCAGACGGGCGTTGCGCTCTACCTCAAGCTGGGCTACGACCAGGTCGCCGCGCGGCTGGGCGATCTGAAATCGCGTGGGGTCGTGCTACGCGCCGGGCAGGATCTGCGCGCGGCATACGACGAGCGCTGCCGGCTCTATGAGCGCTATGCCGACATCACGGTCGACGCGAATGGCAAAACCATCTCTGAGACGCTCGCGGCTGCGCTCGATGCGCTGCGTGCCGCCGGTGTCATCGGGCGGGCGATGCGCCGGAGCGACCGCGAGATCGCGGATCGCACCGCGCAGCTCGATATCATCCGGCGCTGCGAGGTCTGCCGTCTCGCGCTGAACGACGACGGCGCGCCGTATCTTCTGCCGCTCAGCTTTGGCGAGGAGGAGCGCGGCGGCGAGCTGACGCTCTATTTCCACGGCGCGCGCACCGGCACGAAGCTCGAGCTGATCGCGCGTGACCCGCGCGTCGGCTTTGAAATGGACTGCGTCAACAAGACTGTCGTGGACGAGGTCGCCTGCAGGAGCACTGTGTACTACGAGAGCGTGACCGGCACGGGCAGAGCCGAGCTGCTCTCCGGCGCTAAGGCCGAGCATGGCCTGCAAATGATCATGCGCCATTACGGGCAGGAGAAAAGCACGTTCGACCCGGCGATGCTGGCGGCGACACAGGTGTTCTGCGTCCGCGTCGGGCGCATGACGGGCAAGGCGCAGCGGGGTATGGGATGAACTATGTCTATATTCTCCGCTGCGGCGACGGCTCACTCTATACAGGCTGGACGAATGATCTGGAAAAGCGTCTTGCGGCGCACGCTTCCGGCCGCGGCGGAAAATATACGCGCGCGCACCTGCCGGTGGAGCTTTATTATGCCGAGCAGCTTGAGACAAAGCAGGCCGCCATGCGCCGCGAGTGGGAGATCAAGCAGATGACGCGCGCGCAGAAACTCGCTCTCGGGAAAGGAGTCTCAATATGATCCGGATTTCAGTGACGCTCGACGAGATCGGATACGGCGAGATCCTGGAAAAACTGGCGGCGTCAGGCGCCGCGCAGGAAAACACGGAGTTCGGCTTCCTCGCGGCCGGACTGCTCAAATA
>CAZJBT010000192.1:0-2913 GCA_964544345.1 uncultured Oscillospiraceae bacterium | reverse complement strand
GAGAACGAGATCATCATCTACACCCACATCGGCGACAACTGGATGATCGAGTCCGACGCCAATGGCTGGGAGACCTATTCTCAGCTTCCGCGCCAGCGCTTCGAGCATCAGTATTTCGACGACACCAACCTGATCAAGAACATGGTCTTTGATCTGCAGGTTCCGACCATCGGCGCCATGCCCGGCCCCGGCTTCCACTGGGATTCCGCGCTTCTGTGCGACGTCACCATCGTGACCGAGGACACCAAGATCGAAGTCCCGCATGCGCAGGGCGGCCTGGTTCCCGGCGACGGCATGGGTCTGATGTTCCAGCACTACCTCGGCACCAAGAAGGGCAACTATTACATGATGACCTCCCGTCAGGTCACTGCGCAGCAGATGCTCGAGTGGGGTCTGTGCTCCGAGGTCGTGCCGAAGGGCAAGGCCGTCGAGCGCGCCTGGGAGATCGCCCGTATGTGGAAGCGTATGCCGTATGAGAACCGCTGCATCATGTCCAACCTGGCGAAGCGCCCGCTGATGAAGCTGTTCATGGAAGACCTCAAGCTGCACACCACCTCCGAGCAGTACGGCTCCCTCCTCCGCGTTGCCGAGGGTACGCTGGGCGACGAGAACTCCGCGCAGCAGGACGAGAAGTACATCTCCCGCGTCAACGACTACCGCTATGCGACGAAGGATATGGAGCAGCCGATGAACCTCGAGATGTGGGCCGGCATGCCCGCCCGCGCCGCCGAGTGGTTCAAGAAGGTCGAGTCCGGCGAGATCGAGAATCCGTACGTCTTCGAGCACAGCAACGAGCCCGACTGGTATAGCGCGTTCTGATTTGCCTTCTTCCAATATCCAATGCGCCTTCCGGCGCATTGGATATTTTTTGTCGAACCGCGCCGTTGCCTTTTGCCCGCCGATGTGATACTTTATAGGTACTATGTCAACTGATCGAACGGCTTGACCGATCCGCCATGCGAAGACCGGCCACGCCCGCGCGCGGCGCTCTGTCTTGTGCAGACCGCAGCGGGCTTTGCCCGAGCCGGCGATGTGCGGCGCTTCCATAGATCTTAGTATGCTTGAAAGGGCGGTGGAACCATGAAACAGCTCCGTTTTGCGCTGACGCTGCTTGCGCTGGCGCTCGCGCTGGGCGTGAGCGCCTCGGCCGCAGTCACGCAGTTCGACGCAACCGCGCTCGACGTGCGCTTCACCGTCTCGGACGACGGGTCATACACGGCCGTGATGACCGCCGCGCTCTCGTTTGACGGAGCGGACACCTCCATCGAGCTGCCGCTCGGCGCCAACGTCTCGAGCGCGGAGGCGACGGGCTATGACAGCCGTCTTCGCCAGGATGACGATGGCAGCTTCTACCTCACCCTCACCACTGATCAGAGCTTCGTCGTCCCCGGCTCGTACACGGTCGCCTGGTCGGGCAATCTGCCCTTCACCTCCGACGAGGAGACCGGCGTCGCCGCTGCGGTCGAGCTGCTCAGCGCGCATTGGCCCGGCGCCGTCTCAAACGTGACGTTCACGGTCACGATGCCCGCCGCCGTCGCCGAGGAAGCCGTGCTGCTCGAAAGCGGCTACTACGGCGAGCTGGCCGGCGACGCGGCCGGGCTGACCGTCTCCGGCACGTCGATCAAGGGCGTGGCCGCAGGCCCGCTGCTCGACCACGAATCGCTTCTGCTGAGGCTCTCTCTCCCGGCGGGCTACTTCACCGAGCCAGACCCCGTCGCCGGCTTTTTCGCGCCGGGGCGGCTGGTCGTGCCGCTGCTGGCGGCGCTGTGCCTGTTGTATTGGTTTTTCACGCTGCGCTCGCCGCGCACGCGCTGCCGGCCGCAGATGCTCCCGCCTGACGGCGTCTGCGCGGGCGACGTGCCGTTTTTGCTCTACGGCGCGCGGCCCGAGGCGGCGCTGACCGTCGTGCAATGGGCGAGTTTGGGCTACCTCTCGCTCCACGCCGGGCGGCGCGCGGTGCGTCTCGAGCGCCACATGGGTATGGGCAACGAGCGCAAGGGCTATGAACGCCGCCTGTTTGCAGAGATATTTGGGGGCGGCGGCACAGCGGCCGGTTCCGGCGCGGCGTTCCGCCGCAGGTGCGCGAGCGTCGAACGCCCCCTGGCCGCGCACTGGAGCCGCCGTATTTTCGACCGGCACAGCGGCTCGCCTGCACTGCTGCGGATTGGCGCCGCGGCGGCGTGCGCCGTCTCGTGCGGCCGCGCGGGCGCGTCGCTCGATCCGCTCCGCTTTCCCGGCTGGCTGTTGACGGCGCTGTGCGCCGCCGCGGGCTTTGGCGCGGGACTGCTGCTCATGGCCGGCTGTCGCTGTGCCATGCGGCGGACGCAGCTTCCGATGACCGCGGCTGGGGTCGCAGCGCTGCTGGCCATGCTGCTGTTCGGCGGGCTGACCGGCGTGCGCGTCGGGATGGTGCTTGCGTGCGCGCTCGCGCTCTTTGCCGGGCTTGCCACCGCATCGGGCGGCCGGCGCACGCGGCCCGGCAGCGATATGCTCGCGCGACTGCGCAGTCTGCGCCGCTTCCTCTCCAGCGCTGAGCCGAAGCAGCTCCGCCGCCTGCTGCGGCAGGATCCGCAATACTACTACCAGATGCTCCCGTTCGCCGAGGCGCTCGGCATCGGGAAAGCGTTCTCCGCGCGCTTCGGCAGCATCCGCCTCGAACCGTGCGCTTGGTACCGAGCCGAGACCGTCCCTTCGACCGCTCCGGCGTTCTACGCACAGTTTCACGACGTGCTCCGCGCCATGCGCGGCGCATAAAGCTTTTTCAGCGCGTCAAAGCACAAAAAACCGGCGGCAGGTTCTCCCTGCCGCCGTCAGCTTGTCGAAAAACCTCGTAGAGTTTCGCCGCCGCAGCGGCGAACTCAAATCAGGATCGTTTTCTCCGGCGACCTGTGCGTCGGAGAAAACACTGCTCGG
>CAZJBT010000191.1:0-2921 GCA_964544345.1 uncultured Oscillospiraceae bacterium | reverse complement strand
TACAGCTCGTTGAGGCGCTGCAGGCTGCGGCCCTCGCGGTCGGCCACCCAGTACTGGCTCATGTCGCCGTACAGGATCGCCTTGTTGCCGGCGGTGGGCAGCGGCATGTAGTTGGAGGTCAGCACACGGGTGTTGAGCAGCATATCCGGCTGGCCGTACAGCACATTGGGCTGCCAGAGGTAATTTCCGGTACCATCCTTGAGCTTGCGCAGCTTCTGGATGGCGGCGTCGTTCATGATGAACACGGCCTTGCGGCGATAGCCCGCCTTGATGGAGTGCTGCAGGTCGATGATCTCATCCGCCGTAAACGCGGCGGGGGCGGCGGAGGTCACGCCCAGCTGCGCGCCCAGGGTATCATGCAGCAGACCGGTGGGCTTGTGATTCCCGTCGCCGTTCAGGATGGCGTCCTCCTCCGCCGCGCCCACGCGACGGCCAAACTCGCGGGCGATGTACGCCGCCATGTCGAAGGCGGAATCGTGGAGCAGCTCGGAGGAAATCTTGATCATGCAGCCCACCTTGTGGGCGGACAGCGAGATCTGACCGAAGGTGTCGTCGGATTCGGGGATCTGCTGCTCCTCCTCGATCCAGCTCGCCGCGCCCCTTGAAACTACCATGGGAATCTTGCGGTCGCCGGAGGCAGTGGTGATCACATGCACCACGCCGCGCATGACGTTCTCATCCTCCAGGGCCTCGACAAGGGTATGCTCAAACTCGTCCGGGACGGTATAGCCGCCCTCGGACAGCTCGCCCACCTGCAGGGCGTTGCGCACATCGTAGCCGGAGCGACCGTGCATGTGATCCCAGAAGTTCTGCCTGTAGCTCTCGCTGCGGGTACCGCTGCGGGCGTCGGGATCCTGTCGCTGGGGCCTGCCCGTCAGGGGCGGCGTGACCAGGCTGTCCATCTCGCGATCCATCTGATCCGCGCGTTCCAGACGGTCGATGACCGCAGCCATATCGACCACTTCCTGCTCCATGCGCTCATACTCCTGCGTATCCTCGGCGGACATCATGCCGTTCTCGTCGGAACGCTCGTTCAGGAACGCCCTGGCGCGGTTCCAGATGTCGGCGCGCTTCTGACGCATTTCCAGTACCTTGCTCTTGTTGCTCATATGGGTATCCTCCTTATCGGTCTTTGGGCTGAATCAGTTCCAGCCGCCTGCGCAGCTGGGCAACAGGGGCGCCGGCGGACTTGCCCGTTGACTGGCTGATTGTAATGGGCACGGTCTCAGCGGCCGCATCCGGGGCAGGGGACGTTTCGTTTCCCGTAATGCCCGCCTGCTTCATCTGCGGCCTGTGCCGGTCGAACCAGGCCTGCACCTTTGCCTCCGCATCCTTGCGGCTGACGATGCGTTCCCCTTCCGCGTTGGTCGGGCCGCCAGCCGATTCCGTGACGGCGTCCACAAAGCCGTTCTCGCGGGCGGTGGTCGCGTCCATCCAGGTGGTGGCGGTCATCATATCGGCCACCACGCCCCGCTCCTTCCTGCACCGGGTCGCATAGCAGTTGAGAATGCTCTCCTTGCAGGCCCTCAAAAGCTGGATGCTCTCCAGCAGGTCTCGCTCGCTGCCCCGGGCAACGGTGGACGGATCGTGAATCATGAAAAGGCTGCCCGGCGTCATTTCCACGCGGTTGGCAGCCATGGACAGCACGGTTGCGGCCGAGGCCGCCGTGCCGGAGATCGTGATGATGACATTGCCCGGATAGGCGCGGATATCGTCGAACATCCGGGTGGCGGCGTTGCAACTGCCGCCGTAGGAATTGAGGCGGATATGCACGTCGTCCGCGAACTGACTGTCCGTCCCGTATAGCGCCTCATGGAGACTCTCCGGCGTGATCTCGTCGCCGTACCAGACCTCCTCGTCGATGTATCCGTTCAGGCTGATCTCTCTCAAGGGGCGTCCCTCCCTTCCTCATTGATTTCCAGCTCCGCCGCCCATACGATGCCAGCGAGAACAAAAAACACGCACGGGACAGCCACGCTGTTGCCGTATGCCTTGTACTCCGCAGAATCCGTGTGCGGGTTTTGGAGCCATTTGATGATCTGCCGTCTGGTTTTGGGCTTACTGCTCTTGCCGATGGCCTGCCGGTATTCCTCGAAGATGGCCTCCCACCTGTCGGTTTCACGGTTGCACGGCGCAGTGCTTGCGAGGTTCTCACACCACCCGTCCGGATAGCCCTGCAGGCGGCAGCATTCGCCGGGCGTCAGCCGGCGCACAAGATACTCCGTGTTCGGAGACGCCACGGCGCCGGGGCCTTCCGCCACGAGCGTCGGCGCCTTTTCTTCGCTGATGTTCATGCGGTACTGGGCGTTCTCACCGGAAGTGAAGCATGCCCTGTCCAGCGCGAAAGCGGGATCATTCCGCCCCACCACAGGCGGATCCTTGAAGTCCCTGGCCATGATGGGCGGGGCAACCTCTTCATCCAGCTGAGTAAAACTGCCGGTGGTCATGCAATAGGCGGGGCTCGCCGTTTGAGAGCCTGGGGAGGCCGAGATGGTACCCGACTGGCCTCCGGGTTCGCGCAACTCCTCGCGTTGGTTTTGCGCAAATGCGGCAGGCTCCACAACAAGCATCCCGCCCTGATTGGGGCAGGCGCTTCCGCCATTGCAGTCCAGCGTCCGGCTGGTTTCGGCTTCATAAATCCCGGCATGAGGATTCTTTGACAGCATCGCGTGGCTCTGATCGGAACTGATGCCATATACCTTCCTCTCCGTCATGGCAAGCGGCACCTGATTGCCGCCCGTGCCCATCCGGGAACAGAGGGTTTGGCACAGGCCGTCCTCGCTGATCCTGATTCTGCTGTCCGTAGGATTGAATTGAATGGCGATGCCGGGAACGACCCCGGCCCGCAGCGTGGGCGAACGTTCCAACTCATAGCCGACACCACGACTATCCGCGCTGTGTTCGGTGCAGAAGCCGGAGGC
>CAZJBT010000190.1:0-3066 GCA_964544345.1 uncultured Oscillospiraceae bacterium | reverse complement strand
CATCGCACGGGGCAAGACCGCCCCAACAATTCTGACACTGGAAAAGCTCTGCGCAGGCTTTCATGTGACGCCTGACGACTTACTGATCGGTTCGCCCATCCAGCAGGAGGCTTCCTTCCACACATTTGCGCCGGCCGCGCAGGGTCTCCGCTGCAGCGAGTGTCCTCTGTGTCGATCCCAGCAATGTTATGGGTCTTGCGGCCAAAAGCTGGAGTTTGATCAGATTTACAAAGCATCGGTCAGTTTTCTGCAAAATATGGAGAGCCAGACTGTAAGCAGGGACTGACAGTCCCTGCTTTATGCTTTCGCGCCAGATCAGCGAACCTGCGCGTTGGAAAAAGCGGTTGTAAAGTTTTTGACAGTATGCTACAATACTCCCAAGAATGATACAGATTGCGGGGGATTTCTATGGCCGGTGCCGAGATCAAGCAATTTCGCTCCGCTCTTCATGGCTTCAACAGAATCGATGTCGTAAACTTTGTTGAATCCATCAACAGTGAGCATGAGAAGACCGTCCACACATTGCAAAAAGAGAATTCGGCGCTGACCATGCAGGCGGCAAAGCTCCTGGAGGAGAACGCCGCGCTTGCTTCGCGCGTAGCCGAGCTGAACGACCAAATTGCGGAATTACAGCGTTCTGGACCAGAGCCAGAGGCAGAGCCCGAGCCCGAGACTGATCTGGATGACATGGAAGTGGAAGCAGAACCGGCCGATGTGCCGTCTGAGCCGACGACAATGGAGCTGGAGCTTGCCGCCTATCGGCGTGCCGAGGCGGTCGAGCGCGGCGCAGTACAGCGCGCAAATGCGCTCTATCAGCAGATGTCGGACGTCTGCGCCGGTTTGAACAGCCGCATGGTTGCGTCGGATGAGGAAATTTGCCTGCTCTACACAGAGCTGGCCGCGACGCTTGACCGCATGAAGGAGGCGCTGGCTGACCTCAAGCTCGTATTTGACGAAGCGCCCGGGCAGATCCTTGCGCTGGGCGGAGTGGAATGCGATGATTGAACTGCATACCAACCAAATAGTCGGGACTGCTCCCACGCTGCACGCGGGCGACCGGGTACTGCTCAGCGGCACCGTCTATACGGCGCGCGACGCAGCGCACAAGCGTCTGTTTGCTCTGCTGGACGCCGGGGATCCGCTTCCCTTCCCGCTGTGCGGCGCAGTCATCTACCATGCCGGGCCGACGCCGGCGCAGGCTGGTATGCCGGTCGGCTCCTGCGGCCCCACCACGTCCGGACGAATGGATCCATTTGCGCCACGCCTGTTTGACCTCGGGCTAGCTGCCGTTATTGGCAAGGGCGAGCGCAATCAAGCTGTCATCGACGCGATTTGCCGCAACCGCGCTGTCTATTTCTGCGCCGTTGGCGGCGCGGGCGCGCTGATTGCCGGCTGTGTCAAAGCAGCAGAGGATATCGCATTTCCTGAACTGGGCTGTGAATCCATCAAACGCTTTACCATTGAGGATCTGCCGCTGACTGTCGCGCTTGACTGCCACGGCGGGAACATCTTTGTGGACGGCAAAGCGCAATACCGAAAATGATCACACCCGCAGGAGCGATCTCCTGCGGGTCATATTTTTCACTTATAGCTCTATTACATTGAACCAATTGACGCATTCCCCGAAGCTTGTTATAATTATGGTGTATTTCGTACACGAAATAACTTCGACTGGAGGCAGCATCATGGCAGAAAAGTACAAGCGTTTTGAGTCAGGCGTTTACACCGACCGTGAGAAAAAGATCCTGCAGGAGGTCATGGATCGTGTCGCATCCGTGCCGCTCAACGAAAAACAGCCCGCATTTTCGATTCCGGAGCACGAAATCCTCTCCGGCAACATGACTTGGGAGGTCAGCAGTCCGCTCTATACGGATCCCGGGTATGCACGCAGCGCGGGCTACTCCAGCGTTCCCGCCTACCCCGGCACAGTCGCACCGCTGATGTTCAACGCCGGCCATAAGATCCCGCAGGATATCGGCGACCGGTTCTACTACACCATGACCTACGGCGACATGCGCTTTTACAAGCCTGTTATCGCAGGCGAGGGCTACTACGCGATGAAGGTCGACTCCGGTGAATTCAACGACGTGACGAAGGATGGCGATGACATCCGCATTTTCGAGCACAACTCTACCGTCGGCCTGTTTGACAAAAACGACGAATTGGTGCTGACCATCTGCGATGCGTACCGCGACGGGTACCGCTATATTGCCGATGGCAGCGCGCCGCCATCGTTCTCTGAGGGCATCTCCGAATGGGTCGACTACTTCCCAAAGGAGCGCCACTACACTTCTGACGAGGACTGGGAGTACATCATCCGTCTATGGGAGAACGAAACGCCGCGCGGCGCAGAGCCGCTCTACTGGGAGGACGTCAAGGTCGGCGATGAGCCGACACCGCACTGCTCCGGCCCGATCACCTGCATGGAGATGGCTCGGTGGCACGGCTCGCAGGCACGCAGCGTCAAGAATCTCGTCCGCAACAAGCGCTCTCGGGAGACGCTGTTCCGTGACAAGTACGGCAACTACTACTTTGACACTGGCATACACTTCTGCAATCGCAACATCGACGGCGTGCCGATGCTCTTTTTCAACGACACAGCTGCGATGCACTGCGCGCAGGTCGTTACCAACTTGATCGGTGATCAGAGCTTTATGACCCGGTTCTACTGGATCTTCAAGCCGTTTTTCAAGGAGATGCAGATCGACCGGGACGGCGGCGAATTCCTCGACAAGGTTCCGTATATGAAGGGTCGAGGCTGCAAAAAGCACGGCTCTGACGGCGATACGGCCATCTGCAAGGGCTATGTTACCGACAAGTACATCGACGAAGCCGGTAATCACATGATCGATCTCACCGTCTGGGCTGAGAATCTTGACGGCCTGGTCATCCAGGTCTGCGCTTTCAGCGCAAGGCTCCCCTCGAGAGAAGAAGAATAAACAAGATCCAGCACCGACCGTCCGGCGCAACGCTGAAAAAGGCGGCACAGCGTTTGCTGTGCCGCCCCAGCCTGTCAAAAAACCTCGTAGAGTTTCGCCGCCGCAGCGGCGAAATCAAATCAGGATC
>CAZJBT010000189.1:0-3169 GCA_964544345.1 uncultured Oscillospiraceae bacterium | reverse complement strand
ACGCGCTCGACGGCAAGATCAAAAAGGTCGCCGTCTCCACCTATATCATCACGCCGTACAACGTGGACATCGTCGGCGACCTGATCGACGAGCTCGAGTCGAGCGGCATGTACTTCTGATCTCCGCTTTTAGAGAAAGGAGCTATTCGCCATGTTTACCCCGCAGGAAGTACAGGAAAAAACCTTTGTCAAGGCTGTGTTCGGCGGCTATGATATGCAGTCGGTCGACGAATTCCTTGAGCCGCTGATCGAGGACTATGTCACGCTCTATAAGGAAAATTCCGTGCTGAAAAGCAAAATGAAGGTGCTCGTCGAAAAGCTCGAGGAGTACCGCACGCAGGAAGAGAGCATGAAAAAGGCCATTCTGGCCGCGCAGAAGACCTCCGACGAGATGATCGCCGAGACGGAAAAGCGCTGCGCCCGCATGCTCTCCGAGGCCGAGGGCAGCGCGAAGAACAAGACCGCCAGCGTCCAGCACGAGATCGCAAACGCGGAAGGCCGTGTCGCCAGCGCCCGCAAGGTCGCGCAGGATTTCATCGCACAGATCGAGCAGCAGGTGCAGTCGCACCTGAACGCGCTCGAGGCGCTCAAGCGCATGGATCTGGATCCCCCCGTCGCGCCAAGGCGAGCGTATGACTTCGAGACGGAAGCGGACGAGACCCGCTCGCCAAGCGAGGTCGCCCGCGAGATCGAGCAGTCGGTCGGCCGCATCGTCGGCGAGGAGCCGGCCGATCCCGCCGCCACGCGCGTGATGGAGCCGATCACCGAGGCCGACCTCAAAGCGTCGAAGTTCTCCGACCTGAAATTCGGCCGGAACTACGACCCGTACAACGCGTCGGTGTAGGCCGCCGCGCCTATAGATGGCCAATCGGCGAAGAGCAGGACAAGCATCCAGGCGATCCCTCCCCCAGAGAGCTATCCAAACGCTGCAAGGATGGCGGAGCGGAGCCGGCATGTATCCCCTGTGAGCCGCAGACCGAACCGCAAGAAGTAGGCTCTGCCGGGCGTTCCCGTTACAGAACAGTCGAGTGGCCGGCCGCAGAGCCGGCAACGAGAGTGGTACCGCAGAGGTCAAACGCCTTTGTCTCTCAGGTTGGGGGATAAAGGCGTTTTACTTTTTGAAAATTTTTGATTGGAGGATTCCAGCGTGGACTATAACAAAACCGTCAACCTGCCCCGCACCGATTTCCCCATGCGCGCGGCGCTGCCGAAGCGCGAGCCGGCGATGCTCGAGGCGTTCTATGAGAAGGACGTCTACGGCAAAATGATCGAGAAGAACAAGGGCAAGCCCCTGTTCGTCCTGCACGACGGCCCGCCATACGCCAACGGCGACATCCACATCGGCACGGCGCTCAACAAGATCCTGAAGGACATGATCGTCAAGTACAAGAACATGTCCGGCTACCAGGCGCCCTATGTGCCCGGCTGGGACACACACGGCCTGCCGATCGAGAGCGCGATCCTGAAAAAGACGAAACTCAACCGCGACGAGATGTCCATCACCGAGTTCCGCGAGCAGTGCAAGGCGTTCGCCCTGTCCTTCCGCGACCGGCAGCGCGACGAGTTCAAGCGCCTTGGCGTGCTCGGCGACTGGGACGACCCGTACCTGACCCTCAAGCCCGAATTCGAGGCCGAGCAGATCAAGGTGTTCGGCGAGATGGCGAAGAAGGGCTATATCTACAAGGGGCTGAAGCCCGTCTACTGGTGCCCGTCTGACGAGACGGCGCTCGCCGAAGCGGAAATCGAGTACGCCGACGACCCCGTCACTACGATCTATGTCAAATTCAAGGTCAAAGACGACCTGGGTAAGCTCGTCGGCAAGGTCGACCTGGACAGCACCTACTTCGTCATCTGGACGACCACCATCTGGACGCTGCCCGGCAACCAGGCTATCTGTCTGAACGCCGACTATGACTACGTCGTGGCGAAGGCCTCCAACGGCGAGACGTATATCATGGCGCAGGCGCTGTGCGAATCCGTGCTGCACGCCGCCGGTCTGGAGCTGACCGAGACGGTCTGCACCATGAAAGGCTCCGAGTTTGAGCTGATGCGCGCACAGCATCCTCTGTTTGACCGCGAATCGCTCGTCATCAACGGCGCGCACGTCACGCTCGATGCCGGTACCGGCTGTGTCCACACCGCCCCGGCCTACGGCGCGGACGACTTCGCCATCTGCAAAAAATATCCGCAGATCGACACCTCCGGCCACATGGATGTCAACGTCAACGCTAAGGGCGTGTTCACCGCATCTGCCGGCAAGTACGCCGGTATCCACGTGTTCAAGGCGCATGAGCCGATCTTCGCCGACCTGTGCGAGCGCGGCGCGATCCTCCACTCTGAAAACATTGTCCACTCCTATCCGCACTGCTGGCGCTGCAAAAAGCCGGTCATCTTCCGCGCGACCGAGCAGTGGTTCTGCTCGGTGGATGCGATCAAGCAGTTGGCCGTCGACGCCTGCGACGGCATCACCTGGTACCCCGAGTGGGGCAAGGAGCGCATGACCAGCATGATCCGCGAGCGCTCCGACTGGTGCATCTCGCGCCAGCGCACCTGGGGCGTTCCGATCCCGATCTTCTACTGCGAGGCGTGCGGCAAGGAGATCGTCACCGATCAGACGATCGAAAAGGTGTCAAACCTGTTCCGCGAGCATGGATCGAACTGCTGGTTCGAGCTGGATGCGGAAGAGCTGCTGCCGGATGGCTTCACCTGCCCGCACTGCGGCGGCAAATGTTTCACCAAGGAATCCGATATCATGGACGTTTGGTTCGACTCCGGCTCGTCGCACGCGGCGGTGCTGCGCACCCGTCCCGAGCTGAAGTGGCCGGCCGACGTGTATCTTGAGGGCGGCGACCAGTACCGCGGCTGGTTCCAAAGCTCGATGCTCACCTCCATCGCAACCACCGGCCAGGCGCCCTACAAGACGATCATTACCCACGGCTGGACGGTCGACGGCGAGGGCCGCGCGATGCACAAATCCCTCGGCAATGCCGTCGCGCCGGACGAGGTCATCAAAGACTACGGCGCTGACCTGCTGCGTCTCTGGGTCGCCTCGTCGGACTACCGGCAGGATATGCGCATCTCCAAGGAGATCCTCAAGCAGCTCTCCGATTCCTATCTCAAGATCCGCAACACCGCGCGCTATATGCTCGGCAACCTTGCGGGCTTCGACC
>CAZJBT010000188.1:0-3261 GCA_964544345.1 uncultured Oscillospiraceae bacterium | reverse complement strand
AACGCGGGAAGCCGCCCCTTGTAGTACAGCAGGATCGGCGGATCGTCAATGTTGCGCAGCCGCTCGGGATACTGCGCATCCCGCCAGGTCAGGAGTTGGATATTCTTCTCATAGCACTGTCCGAGGATTTCCTCCGGCAGAGCCAGATCCTTGTCGCGCAGCGCGGCTCGCTCCTTTTCCCGCAGGCCGGGAAGCAGCGCAAACTCAGCCTCATCGGCAAAGTACGCAGCTTCCGGCGATCCGAACTGAGAGAGCACGGCCATCTGTCCTTTGACGCCAAGTCCCTTCCGGGTGGTCAGCCACAACCAATATCGCAGCAAGTGCGTACCCCTTCCCTTTTATTTTTCTTCTGTGCCTACGGCTTCGCGCGGCGCAGCTCCCACATGCACACTGCCGCAGCGACTGCGGCGTTGAGCGATTCGCAGTGCATCTGCATCGGAATGATGACGCTGCCGTCGGCCGCGGCGCGCATCGCCTCGCTCACGCCGCTACCCTCGTTGCCAATGACGATGGCAACGCCCGCCAAATCGACCTCGCGCAGATCGCGCGCCGACTCATTCAGATCAGCGCAGAGCAGCCGAATGCGCTGCGCGCGGCAGTGCGCGAGAACGATCTCCTGCGGCGCACTCTGCGGCATCGTGCGGAATAGCGCGCCCATGGCGGCGCGCACCACCTTAGGATTATATGGATCGGCGCAGCCGCCTGTCAGGAGCACCGGAACAGCAAACGCGTCCGCCGTGCGGAGGATCGTCCCAAGGTTGCCCGGATCCTGCAGACCGTCGAGCACCAGGCAGCCAGCCGGGATGCTGAGCGCCTGCTCCTTCGGCATCCGGCAGACAAACAGCGCGCCCTGCGGCGTCTGCATCGGGGAGATCTGCTTCATCAGCGATTCGGGGAGCCGCACAAGTCGCACCTGCTCCGGAAGCGCACACGGCGGCGCATCTCCGGTGAACAGTACGGTGTCCAGCCCATCGCACCAGCGCGCGGCCTCTGCAAGCAGCTTGGTGCCATCGCCTGCAAACTGGCGGGTCTCATAGCGGTAAGACCGCGACGAGAGCAGCTTGACAACATGGCGGACAAGCGGATTCTGACGGCTGGAGATCGTCTCAATCATGACCCCTGCGAACCTCCGCCAAGTCATCATTCCGGCCAAGCACGACTGCGATATCGCCCGGCGCAAAGCAGAAGTCTGCGCCCGGCGATAGCCGCAGCCGCTCTCCGCGGCGCACGCCGAGCACATCCACATGGTAATATGCTCGAATGTTCAGCTCGCGGATCGTTTTTTCCGTCCACTGTGTGGGGATCGCCATCTCCGCGATGCCGTATTCGTCGCTCAGCTCAATAAAGTCGAGCAGATTCGGCGAGGAGAGCCGTTGAGCAAGCTTCAGCGCCATCTCCCGCTCCGGGATGACGACATGGTCTGCGCCGATGCGCTCGAGCGCACGCTTGTGTATCTCATCGCTCGCCTTGCAGATGACCTGCTTGACGCCCATTTCCTTTAAACAGAGCGTAACAAGCACGCTCGCCGCCACGTCGCCGCCGATGGCGACGATCGCGCAGTCAAAATTCCGCACGCTGAGCGATCGGAGCACCGCCTCGTCGCGTGCGTCTGCTACAACAGCGTGTGTCACGCGGTCGGCCAGGCGCTGGACGTTCTCCTCGCTGGTATCGACAGCGAGCACCTCATTCCCGAGCGCTTCCAGCCGCGCCGCCACAGCAGCGCCAAAGCGGCCGAGGCCGATGACCACATAGGTTTTCAATGCAAGCCCCTCCTTACCCGATGAGCACGCGCGTCTCGGCGTACTGGTAGCGACTCACAGCCCGGTTGCCAAGCAGGAAACCCAGGCTGAGCGTCATAATACCGACACGGCCAAAAAACATAAAGCAGATGATCATCAACTGTCCCGCCGTGCCGAGCAGCGGCGTCAGACCAGTCGTCGTACCAACCGTACCGAGCGCGGAGACCGTCTCGTACAGGCTAGGCAGAAACGCAAAGCCCTGGGAGGCGGACAGGAAGACCGCGCCGCCAAATGCGAGCGCCAGAAGCATCGTGATCAGCGACAGGGCGCTGCGCACCTGATCATCGGCCAGCGAGCGGCCGAATACTGTCACGCGGCTGCGGCCACGCATCGTTGTAAGCACTGCGAGAAGCAGCACTGCGATCGTCACCGTCTTGGCGCCGCCGGCCGTGGAGCCGGATGAGCCGCCGATCAGCATCAAAAGCAGGCTGAGCGCTTGGGAAGGCTCGCGCATCGCCCCCTGCGGGATCGTCTCAAAGCCGGCGGTTCGGAGCGTAACCGACTGGAACAACGCTGCAAGCAGCTTTTTGCCCGGCGAAAGCGCGCCAAGCGTCGCAGGATTCTCCCACTCGAGCAGCGCGAACAGCACCGCGCCGCCCACGATCAAAAACGCCGTCATCAACAGCACCAGGCGGGTGTGGACGGACAGCTCGCGGAAATGGCGATGCCGGTATAGATCATCCCAGACAAAAAAGCCAAGACCGCCGACAACGATCAGCGCGATCAGCACCAGATTGACAAACGGGTCGCCCACAAAATCGGCCATGCTGTTCGAGCCGATGATATCAAAGCCCGCGTTGCAAAAGGCGGAGACCGCATGAAAGACGCCCCAGGCCAGCGCCCGCGGAAATGAAGTAACAAAGCAAAAACGCACGGTGAGCAGCAGCGCGCCCACGCCCTCGAAGAGCAGCGTCCCGAGCAGGACGTGGCGCGTCATCCGAACCACGCCGTCAAATTCATTCAGGCTCAGCGATTGCGCGATGAGCATACGCTGCTTGAGACCGATGCGCCGATGCAGCAGAAAGAAGAACACGGACACGATCGTCATAAAGCCCAGCCCGCCGATCTGGATCAGGCAAAGAATCACAGATAGCCCAAAGGCAGACCACTGCTCCGCCGTCACCCGAACGACCAGACCAGTCACGCAGACCGCACTCGTCGAGGTGAACAGCGCCGTGAGCGCGCCACAGCTCCGCCCGTCCGCCGAGGCGGCCGGCAGTGACAGCAGCAGCGTACCCAGCACGACCAGAAGCAGAAAGGCGAATACAATAAGCTGCGCCGGACGCAGCCGCTTCAAATAGCGCGCCAGGCGGCGAATCGCTCTGCGCATCGCGTCTCTCCTTCCCTTTTGAAAAATGCGGAAAAGAGGCATCGCCCGCAAGCCATGCCTCTTTTGTTCCCTTTACTCCAACGGCTTCATCGTCGGGATTGCCTGTGGCCGACTGCTATGCGTGACTAAACA
>CAZJBT010000187.1:0-3269 GCA_964544345.1 uncultured Oscillospiraceae bacterium | reverse complement strand
TATCGAGCGCATACTCCGGATAAAGGATGCTCGCCGCAGAGTTGGCATGGTGGCGGATCGCCGGGCGCAGGCCGGCTGCGGCCATCTGGTCGAGCATGGAGGAAAACCGCTTAAACTGCGTGCGTGTATAGGCGACGTCGGAGTCCGACTTGCCGTCTGCCGCCGCAAAGTGAGCGAACACGCCTTCGACGTGCAGGCCGGGCAGCTTCGCGATATCCAGCAGCTCCGGCAGCGTCTCGGGCCGGTCATAGGCAAAAAAACCGAGCCGGGACATGCCGGTGTCGAGCTTCAGATGGATCTCCAGTGTTCTTCCCATGCCGCTGAGCTGCTCCGAGAGTTCCCGCGCATAATCCAGGCAATTGACCTCCTGCCGGATCCCCTGCTCCGCCATCTGCGGTGCGAAGGCCGGCGGCGTGTAGCCCAAGATCAGGATCGGTCTTGTCACGCCGCCGCAGCGAAGCTGCTCAGCTTCCTCTAAATTGGACACCGCGAAAAAATCCGCGCCGAGACGCTCCAGCTCGCGCGCGACAGGTACCGCGCCATGCCCATAGGCATCGGCTTTCATCACGCCGAGAAAGCGCGCGCTCGCCGGGACGGCGGCGCGCAGCGTCCGGTAATTGTGCTCTAAATTGTCGAGCGAAATTTCCGCCCAGGTTCTCCTCAGTAATTCCATCGCTTCAGCCCTCTTTATGTAAGGTAGGAAAAATCCAGGATGGTCACGTTCAGCACGGTCTGCCCGTCATAGATCACCTCGCCGGAGACAGGCAGACCTGTCTCGCCGGACAAGCGCGTCAAAACCGTCAGCTCCTCATTGTCATACCCCTTCAGGTAGGTCACGAGCAGGTTGTCTCCCTCCTGGCCGGCAGAGCTGATGTACTCGCCTGCCCAGCACAGCGCCAGAATCGACGGCGCTGCCACTGGCGCGGCGTGCCCGCCCGCGAGCTGCCCGAAATCGAGCAGCATCCCATCAAACTCGACGCTTGCGCCGTCGTCCGACACTGTCGCAGCGATACCGGCAAGCGTCTCCGGCGCGGTCAGCTCCACACGGGTGGAGCCGTCCGCGCTATAGGTACAGTCGGCAGAAAAGATACAGACCGTTTCGCCAAAATCCGCTGTGATCTCCGCGGAAAAGGCACATCCGCCGCTCTCAAGCAGCCCGGTGCGCAGATCAAGCGCCGGCTGCATCGTGTTGTCCGCGCCCGCGCAGGCAGTCAGCAGCAGGCACAGCGTTGTCATCAGTACAGCGAACGCCCTTCGCCGCACTTTTCGTCACACTCCTAGGGAAGTAGTCGCGGGATCGCCTCAATGAGGTCGGACGGCAGCATGCCGTACTCTCCGATCTCCTGCGCGCACAGGTCGCCGGCCGCGCCGTGCAGCCATGCACCGGCCACGGCGGCGTCGAACGCGGAAAGTCCCTGCCCAAGCAGGCTCACAACGACGCCTGCGAGCACGTCGCCGCTCCCGCCGGTCGCCATGCCCGGATTTCCGGTCGGGTTGACCCGCAGCCGTTCGTCCGACGCGATTACCGTCCGATGGCCCTTGAGCAATACCACCGCGCCAGTCTTTTCCGACAGCCGCCTGGCCGCCGCAAACCGGTCGCTCTCCGGCATAGCGCCATCGAGCCGGGCAAACTCGCCGTCGTGCGGCGTCAGGATAATGGGACAATCCGCCCCGCGCAGTACATCTATATGCCCGGACAAGGCGTTTATGCCGTCGGCATCCACAATAAGCGGGACGCGGGAGGAGCTGACGATCCCACACACGAGCTGATCGATCGCAGCGCTCCTGCCGATCCCCGGGCCAAGCAGGCAGGCCGTGCTGCCGGCCAGGCGCGAGCGTATCTCTGGCAGCGCAGCACCGGACAGATGACCCGTACCGTCGTCCGGCAGCGGGAACACCATCGCCTCGTCGAGCTTGGCGGCGAGAATGGGATAGACCGACTCCGGCACGCCGAGCGAGACAAGACCCGCGCCCGTGCGCAGCGCGGCGCGCGCGCTCAGCGCCGCCGCGCCTGTCAGGCCACGCGAGCCGCAGAGCAGCAGCAGCTTGCCAAAGTCGCCCTTGTGCGCCGTCACGCGGCGAGACGGCAGCAGATGCTCCACATCCCCGCGCTCAGTCAGTTCGCCGAGCGTGGGCTGCGACTCGAGCGCCGCGAGCGGGATCCCGATGTCAGCGACGACGAGCCGCCCCGTGTACGCCAGCCCCGGCGGCAGGAGCTGCCCCGGCTTGGCCATGGAAAAGGTCACAGTCACGTCCGCGTGGACGGCGCAGCCAAGGACTTCGCCGGTGTCCGTCTGGACGCCGGAGGCGATATCGCAGGCGACCACCTTTGCCGGGCTGTCGTTCATCAGCGCCGCGGCCAGTGCAGGGGCGCCGGACATTGGCCGGCTCAGACCCGTGCCGAAGAGCGCATCGACCAGCACACCGCAGCACATGGCATACGGCTCAGCCCGGTCTGGCTCATATCGCTCGAGCGTTCCGCCGGCCGCCTCCAGCCGCCGCGCCATTTCGCGCGTATCGGGTGTGCACCGTTCCGGCGCACCGCAGAGGAATGCTCGAACCTCGCAGCCGCGCTCGCGCAGGAAGCGGGCGCAGGCCACGCCATCACCGCCGTTATTGCCCGCTCCGCAGAACACACCAACGCGTCCCGGCCTGCCTCCCAAAAGCGCCCAGACCTCGTCCGCCGCGGCGCGTGCGGCATTCTCCATCAAAAGGCACGAATCGACGCCCAGTGTTCCAATGGCATAGCCATCGATCGCCTTCATCGCGGCCGCTGACGCAATTTTCACGCAGATCTCCCCTTTTCCCAAAATAACTCTGGTTATTATATGCTTTTTCCAAAGTATAGTCAATTTTTCTTATTGCGAAGCGGCACAATTTGTGATAGACTTTTCTGGTAAGTTGCGATGAACGGGCTGTCCGCCGCCATACGTTTCGGTTCAGAGAGGATGGGGTGCTGCGAACCATCTCCGGAACGGCGATCGGGCTTTCTCCCGCGAGCTGCCGCCTGAACGGATAGTAGGGTCGGCCGGGTGACTCCGTTACGGGTTTTGAAGTGCGCGTTGTTGGACGCGAATTGCGGGTGGTACCGCGGAAGGCTGAGGTCTTTCGTCCCCTTTTTGGGCGGCGGAAGGCTTTTTTGTTTTGTATTTTTTCTTGGAAAAGGAGTTTTGAAATGAAACAACAGTTGGAAAGGATCCGGCAGCAGGCGCTCGCCGCGCTCGACGCGGCGAAAGACTCTGCCGAGCTGGAGAGCCTGCGCGTCAGCC
>CAZJBT010000186.1:0-3273 GCA_964544345.1 uncultured Oscillospiraceae bacterium | reverse complement strand
CGACGACATAGACGCGGACAAGATCGCCCTCCCGGAAGCTCTCGCCGCGCACCTGCTCGCTCGCGGCGAGCCAGGCGTCGGTACGGTCGGCGCCGGAACCGATGCGGATGGTCATATCGCCGGACTTCGGCTCGATGCGCAGCACCGTGCCGGTAAGGATCTCGTGCTCTTTCGACGAAAAGCTCTCGAAGATCATACCGCGCTCGGCCTCGCGGATGCCCTGGATGATGACCTGCTTGGCCGTCTGGGCGGCGATGCGGCCGAATTCCTTCGTCTCAATGTCGACGCCGACCAGATCGCCCAGCTCGGCGGCCGGGTAGATCTCGCGCGCGGCCTCGAGCGTGATCTCGGTCGCCGGGGTGACGACCTCGTCGACGACCTCTTTCTGGACGTACATTCTGATCCTGTCCTCAGTCAGCTCGACGAACACATTGTCGACGTAGCCGTCACGGTCTTTTTTGTAGGCGGCGGTCAGCGCCTGTGTGATTTTCTCGATCATGTACTGCTGCGGGATGCCCCGCTCTTTTTCGAGCTGCGCCAGAGCCGCGAAAATTTCACTGTTGACCATGTTGCTTCGGTTCCTCCCTTAAAACTCGACCCGGAGCCGCACCTGCGCGACCTCGGCTTTTTCCAGTGTGATCGTCCGCGCGCCGCTCTCGATCGTTACGGCGCCGCGGTCGTAGCCCGTGAGACGGCCGGACAGCTCCTTCGTGCCCTCGCGCGGGTGATAGAGCTTCACGTCCACATCCTGCCCCATGCAGGCTTCAAAATGCCCTGGGGTGCGGAGCACGCGGCCGAGGCCGGCGGAGCTGACCTCGAAATTGTAGCTGTCGGGGATCGGGTCGCGCTCATCGAGCACCGGATCCACCGCGCGCGAAACGGCCTCGCAGTCGTCGATGCTCACGCCGCCTTCCTTGTCGATATACAGCCGCAGGAACCACTCGCCGCCCTCGCGGACATATTCGACGTCCCACAGCGAGCAGCCGTTCGCGTTTACGATCGGTTCGGCGAATTCGCGAACGATCTCCGTCACCTTCATGTAAAAACTCCCCATTTCACGAAGAAAGAGTGGGGTGCAACCCCACTCTTAACCAAGTCTACTCTAACGTACCGTAATTATACCACGCGCCATGCGCGTTTGCAAGGGATATTTCAAAAAAACCCTGTATTTTCAGGCGATTTGGCCGTCAAATCAGGCCGGCGGCGGCGAGATACGACACGATCCCCGCCGCGATGCCCTGCGCAAGCGCGGCACGGTAGTCCGGCGACTTCAGATTTTCCAGCTCCGTTGCGTTCGTGACATAGCCCATCTCGACAAGCGCGGCGGGCATCACGGTCTCGCGCAGGACGTAGAAATTCGCGGTACGGATGCTGTGGTCGGCCGCGCCGGTGGCCTCAAGCACGCTCGTGTGCAGCGCTGCGGCCAGGCTGCGCGAGTCCACCGCACCGGGCAGGTAATACGTCTCGATCCCGTGGAACTCCGTACTCGTTGACGAGGCGTTCGTATGAATGGAGACAAAAATGTCAGCGTCAAGATCGTTGGCGAGCTGCGCGCGATCCGCGAGCGTCACATAGACGTCCTCGGTGCGCGTATAGACAACCGTCACGCCCGCCTGCCCGAGCAGCGTGCCGACCATCTGCGTGACCTCAAGATTCAAGTCCTTTTCGTCCAGCCCTTCGGCCTGCGTGCCGGGATCGGAGCCGCCGTGGCCGGCGTCGAGCACGACGACGGCGCCGCTCTGCGGGATCTCCGGCTCCTCCGGATCGGGTTCCGCCGGATCGGAACCCTCCGGCGCGGACGGTATCAGCTCCGTATCTGCGGGCGTCACCGTGACGCTGCCGGGCGCAGCGGCGTCGACGATCAGGTCGTTGAACACGGCGCCCTCCGCCAGGTCGACGACGATGCGAGCCACCTTCTCATACCCGTCATAGCCGAGGTCATACTGGTTCGTGCGCACGGCGGCGATGCGGTCGGAGCCGACGGCGAGCATGCGCGGGATCGAGCCATCCAGCACGCCGCCGGGGAAGTCGATGACGATGCGGCTCGGACTGCCCAGCGTGAACACGGATGGCGTACACTCCCCCGTGTACGCGATGGAGAGCGCGCCGCCGTCCGCCGTGACCGAGACGATATCGGAGCGATCCGCCCCCGCGGGCGTGATGACGACCGAGCGCGTTTCGCGGTCGAACTCTGCGCTCGCGCCGAGCTGCTCGGCAACAAAGCGCAGCGGCACCATCGTCCGCTTCGTTGTCCCGTCGTAGGCGATGACGGCCGGGATGCCGTCGTAAAGCTCGATCTCCTCGCCGTCGACGAGCGCCAGGGCGCTGCCGATGGTCAGCAGAAGCTCGCGGCCGGAGAGCGTGATGCGCACCTGCCGCGTCTCCCCCAGCCACTCGACCGACGCGCCGAGCGTCTCAGAGATCAGCCGCACCGGCACCATCGTCCGCCCATTCGTGATATAGGCCGGGATATCGCTCTCAAGCACCTCGCCCGCGCACACGAGTCGGGCGGGCGAAATCTCCATCGGGCGGTAGACGGCGCTGCCGTCCGAGTCGACATAGAGCGTGACGGCCGATGCGCCAACGGACAGCACGGCCAGAAGCGCGCACAGAGCAAGCAGGAGCAGGAACGGGCGGAGTTGTTTCATCGGTACGGATCCTTTCTGGGTAAACGGCGGGAAATTGTAACCATTCGTCGATTTTTGTAATCTTTTGTAATCATCAGTTTACCACAATGTTACCAGATACGCAACAGGCAATTCGACGAAATCCGCGCCCGGCGTCTTGGATGCACGAGGGAAATGCAGGCGCATCCCAAAAAACCGGCTCTGTGCCACTGCTCGATTCTCTGGATTTCCTGCCAAAATAGCCAAACGAGCCGTTGTCCATTGCGGATAACGGCTCTTGGTTCCTGAATTTATTGAATGATTGTGTACGCTTTATAAATATATCCTTCCCATTCCATTGACAATAAAGATATTCATAGAATAGCTAATAAAATGACGCCGATGCCACAGCAGAGAAATAGCCTCTTTTACATAAGGGAGTATTTATATGACAGCGTCCGCGTGGCGCGTGACATGGCAGCTCACATTGACGACGCACGGCAATCCCGCGATATGCGTCGCGGTCGGACGGATGTGGACGGCCAGCGCCGTCACAGTGCCGCCCATGCCCTGCGGGCCGATGCCGAGACGATTGACCTTGTCGAGCGTGTTCCGTTCCATCTCGTCATAGTACGGGTCGGGATTCGGCGAGCCGGGATCGCGCAGG
>CAZJBT010000185.1:0-3373 GCA_964544345.1 uncultured Oscillospiraceae bacterium | reverse complement strand
GGCAGCAGGCCTCCGCCATCATCGACGCGCGCAAGATGATCGTCGACGGCGCGGTCGGCATGGTGGAGATGGCACTTGACCGGCTGAACGCCGGCGGCATGGTGCAGCTCGACGAAGAGCGTAAAGCGGCCATGGTCTCAAACCTTCTGGTCGTCCTATGCGGCAACCACGACGCGCAGCCGGTCGTCAACTCCGGCAGCTTATACTAAGTCGTGGCCGACAATAAAAAGCAGGTTCCGCTCCGCCTGTCGCCCAAGCTCTACGCCGCAATCGCCGCGTGGGCGGCAGATGATTTCCGCTCAGTCAACGGGCAGATCGAATACCTGCTCACCGAATGCGTCCGGCAGCGAAAAAAGAACGGGAAATACGTCTCTGATGAGATCGATATTCCGCCGGAACTGGATCTCGAATAACCCGCAAAAAACCGGCCGCTTTCCTGGCAGAAAGCGGCCGGTTTTCTATAGCATTGAGAGCAAATACAGGATCAATCCATACACAACGCTCGCTGAAATACCGTAGACGAGGACTGGCCCGGCGATGATGAACATTTTTGCGCCGACGCCGAGGACATAGCCTTCGGTCTTGAACTCCATCGCGGGCGAGACGATGGAATTCGCGAAGCCGGTGATCGGAACAAGCGTACCGGCGCCAGCCAGCTTTGCGATCTTTCCGTATACATTCAGTCCGGTCAGCAGTGCACCGAGAAACACCATCGACGCGGATGTCGCAGTACCGGCCGACGTCTCGTCCAGCCCAAGCGCCTTCCAGCCCATTTGGATGAGCTGGCCGATCACACAGATCAGGCCACCGATCCAAAACGCGTTGAAAAGATCCTTCCACAGCGGCGATTTCGGCGACATATCCTTGACATATTTTCCGTATTCCTCATTGGTCATATCCAACGCAAAACCCCCTTACCAGAGCTAGTATGCTCCGAATAAGGGGGTTTTATCAGTCTGATCAGACCAATTCGATGATTGCCATCTCGGCGCAGTCACCACGGCGCGAGCCGGTGCGGACGACGCGGGTGTAGCCGCCGTTGCGGTCGGCATACTTCGGCGCGGTCTCCTTGAACACCTTCTGCGCAACATCCTCCTTGGTCAGGAAAGACAGCGCCTTGCGGTAAGACGCCAAGGTATTGTCCTTGCCAAGGGTAATCATCTTCTCGGCAAGCGGCTGGACTTCCTTTGCACGGGTGAAAGTCGTCTCCATCTTGCCGTTCTCCAGCAGATAGGTCGTCATCGCTCTGAGCATCGCTCTGCGCTGATCGGTCGTTCTGCCGAGCTTGCGGGTTCCGGGCATTGTGATTTCCTCCTTCTAGCAGAGTCGGGAAAACCGTCAGGGCGTGACGGAATCCTCGCTGGCCAGGCTCAGGCCCATCATGGCCAGCTTATTCTGGACTTCTTCCAACGATTTTCTGCCCATATTGCGCACCTTCATCATATCCTCCGGCGTCTTGGAAATCAGATCCTCGACGTTGTTGATATTGGCACGCTTCAGGCAGTTGAAGCTGCGAACCGACAAATCGAGCTCCTCGATCGTCAGCTCCAGCATCTTATCCTTCTGATCGGTCGTCTTTTCCACAACGGTGGAGCTGTTGGCGACAGTCTCAGACAGGTCGGTGAACAGAGTCAGATGATCCGACAGGATCTTGGCGCCAAGCGACACAGCATCACGGGCTGCGATCGTGCCGTCGGTCCAGACCTCAAGCGTCAGCTTGTCATAGTCGGTCATGTTGCCCACGCGGGTGTTCTCCACAGTGTAATTGACCTTATATACCGGCGTATAGATCGAGTCGATCGGAATCACGCCGATTACCGTGCGCGCGGACTTGTTCCGGTCAGCCGGAACATAGCCGCGGCCGCTGGCCATAGTGATTTCCATATTCAGCGTAGCGTCCGGGCCAAGCGTGCAGATGTGCAGGTCGGGATTGAGTATCTCGACCTCGCCATCGGCCTTGATGTCACCGGCGCACACTTCGCGTTCACCGATCGCATCGATATACACGGTCTTGACGCCGTCACAGTGCAGCTTCGCAATGATCTTCTTTACGTTCAGAACGATCTCGGTCACATCTTCCTTGACGCCCGGGATAGTCGAAAACTCATGTTGGATCCCGGCGATCTTGATAGAGGTCGCCGCGGTACCCGGCAGGCTGGAGAGCAGAATTCGTCTAAGCGAATTGCCGAGGGTCGTACCATAGCCGCGCTCCAGCGGTTCGATCACATATTTTCCATATGAAGGATTATCCGGAGAATCAATACACTCAATGCGGGGCTTCTCTATTTCTACCATATATCAAATACCCTCCTCGTATCCGCGAAACGAGACGTTTCGCTGCCATGTTCAGCTTTCCAATAAACGAGGGTGAAGCGTTATTTAGAGTACAACTCGACGATGAGATGCTCCGCAATTTCGAAGTCGATATCTTCCTTTGCGGGAACTGCAATCACTTTACCCGTAAGCGTATTTTTATCCTTATCGAGCCACTTCGGAGCCGGCTTGAACGCATCGGCCTCCTTGAGCTGCTTGAAGAACGCATTGGAGGTGCTCTTTTCGCAGACAGCGACGACGTCGCCCACCTTCACGAGGTAGGACGGGATATTGACGCGCTTGCCGTTGACCGTGAAGTGACCATGGTTGACCAGTTGTCTGGCCTGGCGACGGGTGTTGGCAAAGCCGAGACGGTAGACTACGTTGTCGAGTCTGCGCTCGATCATGCTCAGCAGAACCTCGCCGGTGTTGCCTTCGGCACGGGCAGCCTTCTCGTAATACATACGGAACTGCTTCTCGAGGATGCCGTAAACAAATTTCACTTTCTGCTTCTCGGTCAACTGCGTGGCATACTCGGACTTCTTTGCTCTGCGCTGGCCGCCCGGCTTCTTGTTGGAAGTCTTGGAATAGCCCATGACGGCAGGCGACACGCCGAGTGTACGGCAGCGCTTGAGAACAGGCTGTGTATTCTTAGCCATAAATCAGTTTCCTCCTTCCAGTATCAGACGCGGCGTCTCTTGGGAGGACGGCAGCCGTTGTGCGGGATCGGCGTAACGTCCTTGATCATGACGACCTCGAGACCAGCGGACTGCAGCGCGCGGATCGCAGCCTCACGACCCTGGCCGGGGCCCTTCACATACACTTCGACGGTCTTGAGGCCATACTCCATCGCAGCCTTCGCAGCCGTCTCGGCGGCAGACTGAGCAGCAAACGGAGTGGACTTTCTCGAACCGCGGAAGCCAAGCCCGCCGGACGACGCCCAGGAAAGAGCGTTGCCATTCAGGTCGGTGATGGTAACCATGGTGTTGTTGAACGAGGAGCGGATATGCACAGCTCCCTGTTCGACGACTTTGCGCTCACGGCGGCGCTTGACAACTTT
>CAZJBT010000184.1:0-3386 GCA_964544345.1 uncultured Oscillospiraceae bacterium | reverse complement strand
GGCGCGCTACCAACTGCGCAACACCCCGATATGGACAAAACCCAGAACACCCATGTGTCCCAAGGCTTTCCGGGCTTTTTGAGAAGTATGGCCTAAACACCGGTCTCACGCACCCAAAGCAGGCGCGCTACCAACTGCGCTACACCCGGATATTCTGTTTTTGCTGTGGGCTCCCGCCTGCGGGCAGGATGAAACGATACTATTATACTGGATGTGCGTGCAATTTGCAAGTGTACAAAATATTTCCACGAGCTGTATTTACGAAAAATCAATCCTTTGGTATAATAAACCTTAAACTCGCTAAATTCTGCCTGAAAAGGAGCCGTCCTTATGAGAATGCGAAAAAAGCCAAACCTTGGTCCCCGGATGGAGCGCTGCGAGCGTGTCTGGCTGCGTGAGCCGGAGCAGTATCGCGGTCAGTGGCGCCGCTTGATGCCCGGGGCGAGAGAGCTCCGTGTCGAGGTCGGCTGCGGCAAGGGAAAATTCACCGTTGAACTGGCGCAGGCCGAGCCAGACGTTTTGATCCTCGCAATGGAAAAGGTGCCCGATGCGCTCGTCATGGCGATGGAAAAAGCGGTCGCGCTCGAGCTGACCAACGTCTATTTCATTGCGGATGACGTCATGCGGATCGACGAGCTGTTCGCGCCAGATGAGGTGGATCGGCTGTACATCAACTTCTGCGACCCCTGGCCGCGCAACAAGTCGGCCAAGCGCCGCCTGACGTACCGTGATTTTCTGGAGAAGTATAAAAAGGTGCTCAAACCCGGCGCGGTCATTGAGTTTAAAACGGATAATGCGCCGCTGTTTGAGTTCTCACTGCAGGAGTTCAGACACTGCGATCTCGAGCTGCGCAACGTTACGCACGACCTGCATGCGGATGGGCCAGTCGGCATCATGACTGGCTATGAGGAACGCTTTTACCAGTTGGGTACGCCGATCTGCCGCTGTGAGGCGGTCGTCGGCGCGGCGAATGGAGAGCAAGAACAGTGAGCGTTCGGATTTTGGTTGCGGATGATGACGCCCGCTGGCGGCGTATCGTCGGAGATTTTCTGCGCAATGAGGGATATCTTGTCTCCGAGGCGTCCGATGGCGTGGAAGCGATTGAGGCTGTGCGGCGCGACAGTGACATTGACCTGGTCATCCTCGATATTATGATGCCAAATGTTGACGGAGTGGAGGCGTGCAAGGAGATTCGCGCGTTCTCCTCTGTGCCGATCCTGATGGTCACGGCTCGTTCGGATGAGGAGTCTGAGGTCATGGGCTTTGTCTGCGGCGCGGATGAGTATATTTCCAAGCCGATCCGATTCCCGATTTTTATTGCGCGCATCAAGGCGCTCCTCAAGCGCACGGGCGCGGGCTCCGGGCCGATCAAAGCTGCCGGCATCGAGATCCATCCGGAGGCGCGCACGGTTCACGTGGGAGGAGAGGAGATCAGCTTAACGCCGCGCGAGTTTGAACTGCTGCTGTATCTGGCGCAGAACCGGAACGTCGCGCTTTCCCGCCAGCAGATTTTGGCTTCGGTCTGGAATTTCGACTATTACGGCGACGCGCGCACGGTGGACACGCATGTGAAGAATCTGCGCATGAAGCTCGGCCAGGCGGGAAGCGCCGTAAAGACAGTGCGCGGCCGCGGCTACAAGCTGGAGGATCCTTCGTGAGCGCGCGCCGCGGTCACCGACGGCAGTATCATCTGCGCGGCCTGTTCGTCTGTCTCGGTGCGGCGGTCATCGGGTTGTATTTCTTGCTGCAACTGCTTGGCAGCGGAACGCTGCTGGATCGATATTATATGATACGAACGCATCAGCAGCTTGAGAACGCCTACGATATCCTGATCGCGAGCGAACCCGGCGACCGGAGCGTGATAGCGGAGATCGAACAGCGCAACATCTCCATCGCGCTTTTTGATGAGGAGACCGGGCAGACGGTCTACAGCAGCAGAAGTCAGGACTGGATGCGCGATCCCATGCTCCAGTTGATCCTTACGGAGATTCGCGATGGCCTTGCGGAGACTGGAAAGAACCCGTTTTTTACCACCCGCGAGCCGGAGAACATCACGGCGAGCGGTACAGAGATCTCCATGGGTTCGGCGGTCGCGCTCTGCGGCAGCATAGGCGGAGAGCTGGTGGAGCTGAGCGTACAGCTTGAGCCGATCCAGGAATCGAGCCAAATCGCGCTGCATTTTACATTGATCATCGGTCTGCTGACCATGCTGGCCACCATTGTGATCTTCCTGTGCGCGGCGCGGATGGTCACCCGACCCATCGAACAGATGACAACGGCGGCGAAGCGTATCGCCGCGCGGGATTTCTCGCAGCGGTGCGACGACAGCGACTGCATCGAAATCAGCACGCTGGCGCAGTCGGTCAACACGATGTCAGATCAGCTCCAGCTCTATACCGGGGAACTGCAAGCTGCGAACGAACGGCTCAAGGCGGACATTGCGGCCATCGAGCGCGGGCAGCGTGCGCGCAAGGATCTGGTGGCGAATATTTCGCATGATCTGAAGACGCCGATCGCACTTATTTCCGGCTATGCCGACGGACTGGCCTCCGGCATGGCGAAAACGCCGGCACAGGTGCGCGAGTACTGCGACGTCATCATTGATGAGACGGAGCGGATGCAATCCATGCTCCAGCGGATGCTCCAGCTCAGCCGGATCGAGAGCGGCGGCGTCGTGCTGACGATGGAGGAGTTTTGCCTCTCTGACCTGCTCGACGACCTGCTGGGTCTGTTCCGGGTGGAGATCGAGCGCGCTGGTATCAAGGTGGAGCGGGACTATGCGCCGGGGTTGTATGTGGTCAGCGACTATATTTCAGCCGAGCAAGCGCTGACAAACTATTTGCAGAATGCCGTGCAGCATATTGGCACGGAGAGGCAGCTTCGCATCTCCGTACACTCGAAGCCGGACGGCAGACTCCGCGTCACGGTGTTCAACAGCGCCGAGCCATTTTCGGAGGAGGAGCGCGCCGAGCTGTGGGACAGCTTTTATCGCGGTGAGAAGTCGCGCAAGCGCGCCGGGAACCGAAGCGGTCTCGGACTCGCCATCGTCAAGGGCAACATGGAGCTGCTCGGCGAGCCGTTCGGCGTGGACAACGCACCCGGCGGCGTGGCATTCTGGCTGGAGCTGCCGGAACAAAAATAAGAAAAGGCCGCGAAAAGCGGCTTGCCTGTGGGAAAATACATGTGGTATAATAGCTGCAAAGCAGCTATTATACCCGCGCATGTCGGCGCGCAGCGCCGACGCGCTGAGAATCAAGAATTCCGGCCATGCGCGCGGAGCGCGCATATGGCCGTTACACCATGACCGGCGGTCATGGTCAGCTTGTCGAAAAACCTCGTAGCGTTTCGCCGCCGCAGCGGCGAAATCAAATCAGGATCGTTTTCTC
>CAZJBT010000183.1:1742-3430 GCA_964544345.1 uncultured Oscillospiraceae bacterium | reverse complement strand
AGCAACAGGAGCAGCAGAAGACCGTCGAAACTGCGACCGTCAACGCACAAATCGCCCGCGCTGAGCGCGACGCAGAGCTGAAGCGCCAGCAGGTCGAGGTTGCCAAACAAACGCTTGACGCCGAGATCCGCGCGCAGGCCGACGCAGAGCGCTACCGCCAGGAGCAAGAGGCGCAGGCCGACCTGTTCAAGCGCCAGAAGCAGGCCGAGGCCGAGCGCTATGAACGTCAGCAGGACGCCGAGGCCAAAAAGGTGCAGGCCGAAGCCATCCGCTACCAGAAGGAGCAGGAGGCCGAGGGCATCCGCGCGCTCGGTATGGCGGAAGCTGAAGCCATCCGCGCCAAGGCCATGGCTGAGGCCGAGGGCATCGACCGCAAGGCTGAGGCCATGCAGAAATACGGCCAGGCCGCCATCGTCGAGATGGTGATGAACGCGCTGCCAGTCATTGCAAAGAATGTGGCCGAACCGCTCTCAAAGGTCGACAAGATCACCATGTACGGCGAGGGCAACAACACCAAGCTGCTGCAGGACATTGTGACCGGCACCACGCAGGTCACCGAGGGTCTGACGCAGGGCATGGGGTTCGATCTGAAGGCGCTGCTCTCGGGCATTCTCGGCGGCAAGATCGCGACCGCCGGCCAGCCGCAGGCAGTCGAAGTCCCTGCTGAGGACGCTCCCGCGGGATCGCCTGAACAGGACGCGCCCGATGTGCAGACCGCAGACGAGGGCGAACCAGAGCCGGCAGGCGTATAAATCCGCAGTCTGGCAAAAACACATAACAGCACAACACCGGGGCGCAAACGTTCCCGGCAAGATATGCAACTGCGCACGCATTGTCCGCCATTGGGGACAGTGCGTGCGCTTACAATATATATGACATCCGTTCGGCGATGCGGCCGTCAACGGCTCGCGCGCTGTTTTCTCCAGCGCGCGATCCCCCCGCCATCTCTGGCCGGCAGACCGCTCCTATTCCATTACCTGCTCGCGCTCCGGCAGATGAAGACGTACCACGGTGCCTTCACCCGGCTGGGAGACAATGGTGATCGCGCCGACGAGACGTTCCATGATGCGCCGGCAAAGGTACAATCCGATCCCGCTCGACTTTTTGTCCTCACGGCCGTTGAAGCCGGTGAAGCCCTTTTCAAATACGCGCGGCAGATCCTCGGCGCGAATGCCGATGCCGCTGTCAGCTATCACGAGCGCCTCCCCATGGCCATAGATGCGGATCGTGCCGCCGCGCGGCGTATATTTGATGGCATTCGACAACACCTGCTCCACCACGAAGCCGAGCCATTTTTCGTCCGACAACACGGTGCGACCCGTCTCATCGAAACACACCGTCAGTTTTTTCAGGATAAACAGACGCGCCAGCTTCCGCAGGCTCGTGCGCACCTGCTCATCGAGCGGCACGCGGCGCAGTACCAGGTCGGAGCCCCCGCCGTCAAGACGCAGATAGGTCAGCACCATCTCCACATACTGCTCGATCTTCAGAAGCTCAGCCGCAAGTGCGTCGTGCTCCGACCCACCGCCGGTCTCGAGCAGCAGGTGCATCGCCGCGATCGGCGTTTTGATTTGGTGCGCCCAGAGCGTGTAGTAGTTCTCTATCTCCTGCCGCGCCGCCTCGGCCTCCGCCGCGGCGCACATAGCGCGTAAAGCTGACCGTAAACAGCACAAGGCCGATCGCAAGGC
>CAZJBT010000183.1:0-1642 GCA_964544345.1 uncultured Oscillospiraceae bacterium | reverse complement strand
CGGCGCACATAGCGCGTAAAGCTGACCGTAAACAGCACAAGGCCGATCGCAAGGCAGAGCGCCGCAGCATAAGCCACTGCCTCGACCGGCAGATCATAGAGCGCAAACACCGCTCCAAACACAAGTGCAAAGAGCGCCAGCATCAAGATCAGCTTGTACTGCCGCCGCAGATAATCCCACAGCATCCCGCTCACCCCATCAGATAGCCCGCGCCCTTGACCGTGCGGATCAGCTCCGGAAGGCCAGCCGCGCCGAGCTTCCGGCGCAGCCGCGCGATATTGACCGTGAGCGTGTTCTCGTCAATAAATGCATCCGATTCCCAGAGCTTCGTCATCAGCGTCTCACGGCTGACGATGCGGCCGCGGTTTTCTGCAAGGAGCTGAAGTATCTTCCGTTCGTTGCGCGTCAGCGCCACACACGTCTCTCCTTGTGTGAGCGTCGCATTGGAGACGTTCAGAAGCACATCGCCGCCGCAGGCGAGGAGCCGCGCCGGCTGCGTGAAATCATAGGCTCGCCGCAGTAGCGCCTATACCTTCGTAGCAAGCACCGGCAGCTCAAACGGCTTCGCCAGGAAATCGTCGCCGCCCATATTCATCGCCATAATGAGATTCATATTGTCCGATGCGCTCGTCACAAACAGGATCGGCACCTGAGAGACGCGGCGGATCTCCGTACACCAATGGTAGCCGTTGAAAAAAGGAAGCGACAGATCCAGCAGCACGAGCTGTGGATCGAACGCGGTGAACGCCGCGAGAACGTGTTCAAAATCCTCAACGCATCCCACTTCCCAGCCCCAGCCGCACAGATGCGAGCACATCGCCTCGGCGATGACCTCGTCATCCTCCACGATCAAGATCCTGTATCGGTTCACACACGCCGCCTCCTTGTTTTCATAAGTATAGCCGATTCCTGCCTGGCGCGCAACAAAAAGCCGCCGCAGACCCCTCTGCGGCGGCTCTGTTTACGCTCAGCAGACGACCAATTCGTCGTTTGCAACGTCGACGTGCAACGTCGCACCGGTCTGGATATCGCCCTGGATGATCCTGCGGGCAATGAGCGTCTCGACCGTGTGCTGGATATAGCGGCGCAGCGGGCGCGCACCGTACTGCGGATCGTAGGCCGTATCGATGATCAGCGTCTTGGCCGCGTCCGATACCTCGCAGGCAAGCTGCTTGTCGGCCAGACGGCGATTGAGCGCCGCGATCTGCAGATCCACGATCTTTGTGATATTCTCCTTGGTCAGCGGCTTGTAGAACACGATCTCGTCGAGCCGGTTCAGAAACTCGGGACGGAAGTGCGAATGGAGCATGGCCTCGACCTGCTCACGCGCTTCGTCTGTGATGCTGCCATGGTCGTCGATGCCGTCGAGCAGGTACTGCGAGCCAAGGTTCGACGTCAGAATGATGATCGTATTCTTGAAGTCGACCGTGCGCCCCTGCGAATCGGTCACGCGGCCATCATCGAGCACCTGCAGCAGGACGTTGAACACATCCGGATGCGCCTTCTCGACCTCGTCAAAGAGCATGACGCAGTACGGATTGCGGCGCACGGCCTCCGTAAGCTGGCCGCCCTCCTCATAGCCGACGTATCCGGGAGGCGCGCCGAGCAGGCGCGAGACGGAGTATTTCTCCATATACTCGGA
>CAZJBT010000182.1:0-3491 GCA_964544345.1 uncultured Oscillospiraceae bacterium | reverse complement strand
CTTACGCGCGCAGAATTTGCCGCGCTCGTCTCTCGCGCGCTCGGGCTTCCGGAAAATACGGCGTATCCCTTTACCGACGTCTCTGCAGCCTCGAAGCTCGCGGGGTCGATCGGTGCGGCATACCAATATGGCATCGTCAACGGCGTGACCAGCACAGCATTTTTGCCGTCGCGCACGCTTACATGGCAGGAAGCCTGTACCATGATTGCGCGCGCCTGCGCGCTGTGTGGGCTGGACACCTCCTGCACAGAGGCCGAAGTTTCCGCCGCGCTCGCACTGTATACGGATGCTGCGCAGTGCGCATCCTATGCACGCGAACCGTTTGCGTTCTGCCTCCGCCAGGGCATCCTGACTGCCGACGATGCGGCGCTCAAGCCGCTCCAGACGATCACGCGCGGCGAAATGGCGCAGCTTTTGTATCGGATGCTGCTCCTGGCAAACCTGCTGTAAGGAGTCATGAAAATGCACTATCTAAAAGGATCCGGCGCACATCGCATCCTGCCCGCCGCACTTGCGTTCCTTCTCATTCTCTCGCTTTTCGCGGGCTGCGCGGCCTCGACCGAGCCGGATACAGCCGATTTCACCAATGAGCCGAGCCTTCAAACACAGGACGGGGAAGCGCTGCAGGACACAGCGCCCGTCGTTTCCATCTCGGAGTCTGCGGAACAGCCAGATAATACAGACGGCGGCGCCGCGCCGGAAGAACCCCAAGAACAGGCTGACAGCGAGCCGGCGTCCGCCGCCGAACCGGACGGAACGAACACCGATGCCGCGCCGGACGACACAACACCTGCGCAAAGCGAAACAGCGGAGGAAACGGCCAGTCTCCCTCTCTCCGAGCTGGAGCCGTCCCCGGACGCCGATGCGCCAACCGTGGACACGGCGCCGGTCTGTACGATCTCTATTTCCTGCGCCACGATCCTTGACAATCTCGACCAGTTCGATCCTGATAAAACCGACCTGGTGCCATCGGACGGCTGGTTGCTCGAACCGGTCACAGTGACTTTTACCGAAGGCGAGAGTGTGTTCGACGTGCTGCTGCGTGTCTGCAGAGACGAGCGAATCCATATGGAATATGAAAACACGCCAGCCTACCAGTCCGCGTATATCGAGGGCATCGGCAATCTCTATGAGTTCGACTGCGGCAGCCTGTCGGGCTGGATGTACCGGGTCAATGGCGATTTTCCAAACTACGGCTGCTCAAAGTATACTCTCTCTGACGGCGACGTCATCGAATGGGTCTACACCTGCGATCTCGGCACAGATGTGGGCGGCGGCTACAGCACGGGCGGTTGACCGCCGGACAGGATGGTCTTACATGCAGCATATAGACACATTTTCCGGGTACCACCCGACCATCAATTTTCTGTATTTCGCTCTCGTTCTGGTCGGCGCGATGGCGCTGCGCCACCCGGCCTGCCTGGCGATCTCGCTGCTCTGCGCTGCGATCTACTGTGTGCGCCTGACCCGGCGCGGCGCGGCGCGCCTTTTCCTGCGCTTTCTGCTGCCGCTGATGCTGCTGACGGCGCTCGTCAACCCCGCATTCAGCCACGAGGGCGCGACCATCCTCTGGTATTTTCCAAGTGGCAACCCGCTGACGCTCGAGTCCATTCTCTATGGTCTCGCCATGAGCGTCATGCTTGCCGCTGTGCTCTGCTGGTTTTCCTGCTACAATGCGGTGATGACCTCAGACAAATTCGTCTATCTGTTCGGGCGCGTCATCCCAGCGCTGAGTCTTCTGCTTTCGATGGCGCTGCGCTTCGTTCCGCGACTGAAGGCGCAGGCGCGGGTCATTTCTGACGCGCAGGCTTCGCTCGGACGCACCGGCGGCGGCCTGCGCGAGCGGACGCGGAGGGGACTGACGCAGTTTTCCATCCTCGTCACCTGGTCGCTCGAGAGCGCGATCGAGACCGCCGACTCCATGAAAAGCCGCGGCTACGGTCTGCCGGGACGCACTGCGTTTTCGCTTTACCGCTTTGACCGACGCGACCGCGCGGCGCTCCTTTTCCTGCTCATATGCGGGGTGTACATTGCAGTGGGCGCGGCGCTCGGCGCGCTGAAATGGCGCTTCTACCCCACTGTGAAGGGCGCGGCGCTCGGGCCGTACGCTCTCAGCGTGTTTGCCGTCTATTTCGCGCTCTGTATCGCGCCTGTTATCATCGACGAAAGGGAGGATCGGAAATGGAAGCGTTTGCAGTCCGCGATCTGACCTTCGCCTACCCGGATCGGCCGGAGCCGGCGCTCAAGCACGTCACCTTCTCGCTTGAGTGCGGCCAGTTCACGGCGCTCGCCGGGCCGTCCGGCTGTGGAAAGTCCACGCTTCTGCGCCAGCTCAAAAGCGCGCTCGCACCGCACGGGACGCGCACGGGCGAGATCCTCTTCGAGGGCCGTCCGCTTGAGCAGGTGACGCTGCGCGAGCAGAGCGCACGCATCGGCTTCGTCCAGCAGGATCCGGACAGTCAGCTCGTCACCGACAAGGTTTGGCACGAACTGGCCTTCGGGCTGGAGAGCCTGGGACTTGACACGCCCACCATCCGCGCCCGCGTGGCCGAGATGGCGGGCTTCTTCGGTATCGAGAGCTGGTTCTACCGCGACGTGGCGGGTCTGTCCGGCGGGCAGAAGCAGCTTTTGAACCTCGCCGCCGTCATGGCGATGCAGCCGTCGGTACTGATCCTCGACGAGCCGACCAGTCAACTCGATCCCATCGCGGCGGCGGATTTCCTTGCGACCGTTGGCCGCATCCACCGCGAGCTGGGCACGACGGTGCTGATGACCGAGCATCGGCTCGGCGAGGTGTTCCCGCTCTGTGACCGCGTGCTTGTGCTCGACGGCGGCGCCCTTCTCTGCGACGGCACGCCGCGCGAGGTGGGACTTTCCCTCCGCGGCAGCGGCCACGCCATGTTCCGCGCAATGCCCGTTCCGATGCAGATCTACTGCGCAACCGACAGCGCGCTCCCCTGCCCCGTCACCGTGCGCGACGGGCGCGTCTGGCTTGAACAGTTTGCCGCGGAGCATCCGCTCCGCCCGCTACCGCCCGCGCCGATCCATGCGGCCGGTGCGCCGGTCATTCGCATGGAGGACGTCTGGTTCCGCTATGAAAAAGACAGCCCCGACGTGCTGCGCGGGCTGGAGCTCAGCGTAGGCAAAGGCGAGTTCCTCGCCATTTTGGGCGGCAACGGCGCGGGCAAGAGCACAGCGCTCTCACTGCTGACCGGGCGGAACCGACCGTACCGCGGACGCGTCACAACGGATGGCACGGTCTGCGCGCTGCCGCAAAATCCGCAGGCGCTGTTCGTCAAAAAGACCGTGCGCGAGGATCTGGAGGAAGCGATCGCATCGGACGCGCCGGAGCGCGGGAAACGGTTGGCTGAAACAGTGCGGCTGTGCCGGCTCGGCACGCTGCTCGAGCGGCATCCCTACGACCTGTCCGGCGGCGAGCAGCAGCGCGCCGCGCTGGCCAAAGTGCTCCTGCAAGCCCCCGACATTCTGCT
>CAZJBT010000181.1:0-3506 GCA_964544345.1 uncultured Oscillospiraceae bacterium | reverse complement strand
CTCGCGGATCTGGCGGGAGGTGACAAACTTGCCCTCGCGCCCGGCGAAGGGGGAGTCGTTGACCGAGAAGGTCATCTCCAGCGTCGGTGCGGAGATCTTCACGAAGTCGAGCGGCTCGGCCGTCTCCGGCGCGCAGATCGTGCGGCCGATGGTGATGTCGGAAATGCCGGAGAATGCGACGATCTCGCCCGCGGAGGCCGATTCGACCGGCGTTTTCCCCAGACCGTCGAACTCATAGAGCGCGACGACCTTTGCCTTCTCGCGCACCTCGGGATCGTGGTAGTCGCAGACGACGACCTCCTGATTCTGGCGGATGGTGCCGCGCTCGACGCGGCCGACGGCGATGCGGCCGACATAGTCGTTGTAGTCGATCGACGAGACGAGAAGCTGCATAGGGCCGTCCGGGTCGCCGGACGGCGCGGGGATATAGTCGACGATGGTGTTGAAGAGCGGCTCGAGGTTTTCTCCCTTGACGTGCGGCGCATAGGACGACGTGCCCTCGCGCGCGGAGCAGAAGATCGTCGGCGAGTCGAACTGCTCCTCGGTCGCGTTCAGGTCGAGCAGCAGCTCGAGTACCTCGTCGCAGACCTCGTCGATGCGGGCGTCGGGGCGATCGACCTTGTTGACGACCACGATGACGCGGTGCCCCAGCTCGAGCGCCTTCGAGAGCACAAAGCGCGTCTGCGGCATCGGGCCTTCGGCCGCGTCGACGAGCAGCAGCACGCCGTTGACCATCTTCAGGATGCGCTCGACCTCGCCGCCGAAATCGGCGTGGCCCGGGGTATCGACGATGTTGATCTTTTTGCCCTTATAGTGGACAGCGGTGTTCTTCGCCAGGATGGTGATGCCGCGCTCGCGCTCGAGGTCGCCGGAGTCCATGACACGGTCGACCGTCGCCTGGTTCTCGCGGTAGACGCCGCCCTGTTTGAGCATCTCGTCGACCAGGGTCGTCTTACCGTGGTCGACGTGGGCGATGATGGCAATATTTCTGATGTTTTCCTGCTGCATGGGCAGGCACTCCCTTTCGTACCGATACAATTTCACAAGCATCTAGTATATCATACGCCCCGCCCCAGCGCAAGGGGATCGCCCCGCATTTCCCCATTTTTTTGCAAGCGGCGGGACTACTCTTTCGGACGCGAGCGCGCCCCGTCTGCGCGCCGGAGGCGGCGGTAGTACGCCGCGCCCGCCGCGTCGGCCAGCGCCCAGCCGATCGGCACGGAGACCCACACGCCGGTCACGCCGACGGCCGGGATCGCCGAGAGCGCATAGGCCAGCGCGACGCGCGTCCCCAGCGAGATGACAGTCAGCACCAGCGACATCTGCGGCCGATCCACCGCGCGGTAGTAGCCGTAGAACAGGAACAGCAGACCGATGCCGAAGTAGCACGCGCCCTCGATGCGGAGATACTGTACGCCGATGGCGATGATCCTCGTCTCGCCGGCGTCGACGAACAGGCGCATCAGCGAGCCGGCGAAGGCGCACACTGCGCCGCTCACCACCAGGCAGAACGCCAGCGCGCTCAGCACGGCGCTGCGGACGCCGCGGCGGATGCGCTCCGGCCTTGCCGCGCCGTAGTTCTGCGCGACGAAGGTGGAGAATGCGTTGCCGAAGTCCTGTACCGGCATATACGCGAACGAATCGATCTTGACGGCCGCGGCGAACGCGGCCATGACCTGCGTGCCGAAGCAGTTGACCCGTCCCTGCACCATCAGGATGCCGAAATTCATCACCGACTGCTGCGCGCAGGTGAGAAACGACGCCGGCGCAACGGCGCGCAGCACCGCGCGGTCGAGCCGGCGCGCCGCGCGGCCGGGCCGGTACTCCGGAAAGCGCAGCCAGGTATAGGCGGCGATGCCAAGCCCGGCAAAGAACTGCGCGGCGACCGTCGCCTCGGCCGCGCCGGCCACGCCGCGGTCAAGGCATAGGATCAACGCCAGATCGAGCGCGATATTGAGCGCCGCCGCCGCGGCCAGGAACAGCAGGGGAACAGCCGAGTTGCCGAGCGCGCGCAAAAACGCGGCAAAAAAATTGTACAAAAACGTCGCGTCAATGCCGAACAGGATGATGCGCAGGTAGGCGCGCATCGCGGGCGCGACCTCCGCCGGGATCTGAAGCAGGCGCAGCAGCCACGGCAGGCAGGCGAACGAGAGCGCTTGCAGCGCCGCCGCCGTGAGCGCGATCAGGCAGAACGAGTGGAACGCGCACGCGCGCAGCCGGTCGAAGTCGCGCTCGCCGAAGCAGGCGGAAAACACAGCGCCGCTTCCCATCGACAGGCCGAGCAGGATCGATGTCAGAAACGTCATCAGCGTATACGACGAGCCGACCGCCGCCAGCGCCTCCGCGCCCAGGCAGCGGCCGACGATCAGCGTATCCGCGATGTTGTAGCACTGCTGGAGCAGATTCCCGACCATCATCGGCAGCGCAAAGAGAAGCAGACTCCCCGTGATACTGCCCTGTGTCAGATCCCGCTGCTTCATCGCTTTCCCTCCCGCACGGCAGATCGGGAACCATTATAGCAGACCGCGCGCCGTTTTCAATTCCTTTTCCCCGCCAGACTTTGCGCGGCGCCGATCGGCGCACCGCAGCAGCAAAAAGCGCCGCCCGCTCCTGGAAAAGAGCGGGCGGCGCTTTGGCGTTGGGGTCAGTTACAGGAGACGCCGCCGTCGACGACGACGGCAGAGCCGTTCATGAAGCGGCCGTCGTCGCTCGCGATCGTCGCGACGATGGCGGCGATATCCTCCGGCTTGCCGGAGGGCATCGCGCTGTCAAGACCTGCCATGACGCGGCCGATGCCGAGCTGGCTGATCTCGGTCTGGCCGTTCATCACCTCGGTGTCCACGCCGCCGGGACAAACGGCGTTGCAGCGGATGTTCTGACCCGCGTACATGTACGCCGTGTTCTTTGTCAGGCCGATCAGCGCGTGTTTCGAGGCCGTGTATGCCGCGCCGGCGCGGCAGCCGCAGATCCCGCCGATGGACGCGATATTGACGATATTGCCGCCCGTCTCCTGCGCGGCCATGACGCGCACCGCCTTGCGGATGGCGTACATCGAGCCGTTCAGATTGACGGCAAAGACCCTTTCCCAATACGCGTTGTCGACCTCGCAGACCGGCTTGAACTCCCTCCCAAACAGCTTTTTGGCAGATCGCCAAAATTTTTACAGGGTATAGTCACGCCATACCACAAAACCGTCAGACATTCCAGTAGGTTCTGCAAAAAACCGGTGTTTCCGGATCAAGGAGCTGCAGGACTACTTGACAAATTGCGATTGTCATTATAAATCAATATCAATTTTGTACTCGTCATCAATAAGTAAATAATTGACTTTATGCTTTTGAGCAAGTTCTAACACCTGTGCATTATCCGCCAATACACTTTCCATAGTACACCATTCATCATCTTTTCCATATCTTCGGTATCAACTGCTGATCCGATTTTTGCCTTAATCGCTTCTGCAAACCTGGGATTATTGACCATAGCGGAAATAATTTTCGCTACCATCC
>CAZJBT010000180.1:0-3525 GCA_964544345.1 uncultured Oscillospiraceae bacterium | reverse complement strand
AGCGCCCCGGTAATCCAAGCGTAATTATTGGAAAGGAGGAAACCGGCAATGGAAAGGACGTTTGACGAATATGCCCGGGCGCGCGAGTACGAGGCGGAGACGGATGCGGTGCTGCTGATTGTGCGCGGCGGCGTGTGTCCTGGCAGCGAGCGGCATCTGCCTCGGCCAGTATCTCTGGGCGGCAGCTGCGGCCGTGATCGCGGTGAATCGGGCCTATGCCGTCGCGGTCGATCTGCGCAGATAAAAAGAACCCGCACAGGATTGCAGCCTGTGCGGGAAACAAACTGGCGCGTGGCCAATTTGATTTAACATCTACATTGTTGCACGTTTTGGTGCAAAAGTCAAGTGCGCAGCCGCTATGGGTAGAAGAAACTTTTTCAAGGGGGAGCCGCAACATGGCAGAACTGACGTTTTTATACGGGCTTGGCTCGGTGGCGGAGCGCTACGGCGTGGCGGAATCGATCTTTTTACATACGATCGTCTCGCTCGTCCGCAACAACAAGGCAAATAACCGGAACTTCAAGGATGGACGCTGGTGGACATATAACTCCATGTCCTCGTGGTCGGAGCAGCTGCCGTGGTGGACGCCGAAGCAGATGCGCAGCATCATTGAGCGGTGTATCCAGAAGGGCGCGCTGGTGGTCGGCGAGTATAACCGCGACCGGCGCGACCGTACGGCGTGGTATTCGCCTTCTGACGAGCTGCTGGCGCTGTATGGGGAGGACTGGGGCGGCGCCGCAGATGCCGAAGCCCCGGCGCAGGACGACGCCAAAGCAGGCAATTGCAATTGCCCAAATGGGCAAATGCATCTGCCCAAACGGGCAACTCCATCTGCCCAAATGGGCAGCTCCACGTGCCCAAATGGGCAGACCATTACCAAAGTAAACCCAAAGGAATCTACAAAGAACCCCTCTACATCGCTCCGCGAGGCCGCGGAGGCGATGGAGGCGGCAGAGTTTCCCGAGGATGCGTCAGCGGTCAAGGACGCTGTGGCGGAGATCCTGACGGAGCGTGGCTATGACTGCCGCCGGGCGGTTCCGGTGCAGGGCTATGGCCGCGTGGCGATGCTGGCAGAGCGTGACGGCGAGACGCTTGCATTGGAGCTTGCGCCGAAGCGGGGGAGCAGGCAGGCCGCCGAAAAGCTGCGTGCCTGCGAGGCAGACGGGCGCATCCTGCTGCTGCGCGAGCCAGCCCCCGCGCCGGAGGGGATTGATCTGGCGATCGCGCTGCGCATGACGGACGCGCCGCCGCAGGCGCGGTACATGCCCGCGTGGTTTGACCGCTTCTGGGCGCGCTATCCGCGCAAGGAAAACCGCTATGCGGCAATCAAGGCGTGGGACAAGCTGCGGCCGTCGCTGGAGCTCTGCCGGCGGATGTCCGCCGCGCTGGCCGCGCAGGCTGAGAGCGAGCAGTGGCGGCGGGGCGGCGGGCAGTATGTCCCCCAGGCGGCCAAGTGGATCGCCGCCCGGCGCTGGGAGGATGAGCCGCCGCCCGCGCCGGAGCCGGACGGCTGGGACTTTGGCGCACGGGAGGGATGGGCATGATCTCCGAATCTGCACTGCTTGCCATGCAGTACGCCGTGGCCGGCGGCCTGATGGCGGGCGGACGGGACAGCGGCGAGGCCATTGTGTCCCTGACGCCGGAGAACTTCCCCAGCGCGCCGGTGCGCGCCCTGTTCGAGGCAATTGCCGCCCTCTACGCCGCCTGCGCGCCGATCGACGCCGTGACGGTGATCGCGAAGCTCGGCGACGAGTATACGCCGGTTGTGAGCAAGGCCATCGACAGCGCCTGCGAGCCGCCGAAGCTGCGCTACTACTGCGAGCAGCTGCAGGAACAGAGCCGCCTGCGCGAGATGCAGCTGCTCGGTCTGGCGCTCGCCTCCGCGGAGACGGCAGAACAGGCGCAGCAGCTGGTTGACGCGCTGAATGCGCAGACCATGCAAAACGGCCGCACCGAGACGGTGACATGGCAGGACGCGTCCACGGACTTCCTGTACCGCATGGCGAGCACGGAAAAACCGGACTACATCTCGCTCGGTCTGGCCGCGCTGGACGCGAAGCTGTACTTGACGCGCGGCAAGCTGGTCGTGCTGGGCGGCTTCACAAGCGCGGGCAAGACGCTTTTGTCGCTGCAATTTGCGGCGTCGGTCGCGAAGAAGCTGCGCGTGGGCTATTTCACGTTGGAGACGGACTGGAAGAGCCTGACCGACCGCATGATGGCGCACCTTGCGCAGCAGCCGCTCGGCAAGATCAAAAGCCGCAGCCTGACGGCCGAGGAGCAGGAGGCCATGACGCAAACCGCCGAACGCAATTTTGAGCTGCACCTGACGTGGGAGAAAATCCGCGGGATCACGGTCGCAGATATCCGCGCGACGGCGCTGGCCAAGCACTATGACGCGGTGTTCGTCGATTACCTGCAGTTGCTGAACGGCCCGGGCGGATCGGACTACGAGCGGACGACGCGCATCTCCAAAGATCTGCACGCGCTGGCGCAGGAGTACGGCATCCTTGTCGTGGCGCTCTCGCAGCTCTCCCGCGTCCAGACGGGCCGGGACGGCAAGGCACAGCCGCCGACGCTTTCGAGCTTCCGCGAGTCCGGCCAGATCGAGCAGGATGCAGACGTTGCGCTGCTGCTCTATCCGGCCGAGCCGGGGCAGAACGGCTGCCAGAACCGCGTGCTTTCGCTTGCGAAGAACAAGGACGGCGAGCTGGATCAGTTCCTGCTGGACTTTCACGGCGCGACGCAGACGTTCCGGGTCTGCCCGGAAACCTTCGCCGCCGGGATGGCGCGCCTGAACCGCGCACGGAAAGAGGAAAAAGAAGCGCAGCTCACCTTGAAAACACTGCCGGCGCCGGATCCGGAACTGCCGTTTTGACAAAGACAGGAGGCTTGCCAATGCAAGGCAAACGAGTAAAAGTCCGCGCCCGCCGCCCGGACGCGACGGACTGGTGCGCGGCAATCGACGCATGGGACGCCCTGCGCCGCTACCCGAAGCGCGCCCAATACTTCGCGCTTCAGCGCATCGCCGCCATGCTCGCGGCGCAGACGGAGACAGGTCGGAGGGAACATTCATGAGGGGAATATTAGCTGCGGCTCTGGCAGTGGCTTTGCTGTATGGCTGCCTGAGCGTACATAGCGCGGCAGACGATCGATATGAAAAATCAGGAGGATGAGTGAGATGACTGAGTACATCGAGCGGGAAAGACTGTTGAGCTTTGAACGCTTTGACAGGGAAGTAACGGGAGAAGAACATACAGCAGAAGATATTCTTATGATGATTCAGACGGCTCCCGCCGCAAAGGTGGCGCCGGTGAGACACGGGCGGTGGATCATATTTAACGATGGCACGGAGGATAACCCACAGAACGACCACATAAGATGCTCCGTCTGTGGCCAGTATTGGAGCGAGCCGAAGCACAGGCAGGTTTTCCGGTACTGTCCCAACTGCGGGGCAAAGATGGACTGTGAGAGGAGGGAAAAGTGACCATGTACATATTAGACGAACGAGAGAACCAGATTATCGCA
>CAZJBT010000179.1:0-3558 GCA_964544345.1 uncultured Oscillospiraceae bacterium | reverse complement strand
TGCGACGTGGCCCACTTGTCTGCCACGCTCCTTTCCGGCGGCCGGGCGCAGACGCTCCGCGCCCTGCTCTTCGCAGACCGCAGGAGGCGGCAGCTCTTCATCGGCGGCGTGAAGCAGAGGAGCGCGGCGGGGCTTGCCGGCGTGCTGACGACCGTGCTGTTCTGCCCGGAGGATCTGCTCGTGCTCAAGTCCGGCGCCGCGGCGCGCCGGCGGCTGCTCGACGACGCGCTCTGCCAGCTCCGTCCGAACTACGAGCGCGCGCTCCGCGAGTATACGAGGCTCATCGAGCACAAGAGCCGGATCTTGAGAGATCACTTTGAAGCGCCCGCGCTGCTCGAGCCGCTGCCGGAGTTCAACGAGCGCATCGCCCAGACCGGCGCGCTCGTCATCTCCTATCGCGCGCGCTACCTGCGCCGCTTGGCGGAGGAGGCTGCGCGCTGCCATGGCGAGGCCTCCGGCGGAGCAGAAGCGCTGACGTTGACCTACCAGACCGTTTCGACGGTCGACGACCCGTTCGCGCCCGCGGCGCAGATCGCCGCACAGCTTCGGACGCATCTGGCGTCGCATTATCAGGCGGAGCTATCGTCCGGACAGTGTCTGTCCGGCCCGCACCGCGACGACTTCGACGCGGCCATCAACGGCCGCTCTATCCGCGCCTTCGGCTCGCAGGGGCAGACACGCACCGCCGCTATCTCGCTGAAGCTGGCCGAGCGCGCCCTGCTCTTTGAGGATACCGGCGAGGAACCGGTGCTGCTGCTCGACGACGTGCTCTCGGAGCTGGACGCCGTGCGGCGCGATTTCATCCTGAACCGCATCGACTCCGGACAGGTGCTCATCACCTCGTGCGGCGAGAGCGGGCTGCCGCGCGCCGGGCGCGTGCTGCGCATCGAAAACGGCCGTCTTGCGGACGGCTGAGAGGAGAACTGCAATGTATATCCACCTCGGTTCGAGCATGGCCGTGCGCGATCGCGCGGTGATCGGCGTGTTCGACCTGGACAACACCACCGTCTCGAAGCACACCCGCTCGTTTCTGCAGCAGGCCGAGCGGGAGGGGCAGCTCATCGACGTGTCCGACGAGCTGCCGAAGGCATTCGTGGTAACAAGCGAGTTCGGCATGGATCGGGTGTATTTCACCCAGATGGCCGCGCCGACGATCTATAAAAGGGCAAATCAGGGGAAAGGCCGCTGAGCGGCGGCTGCGGATCGCGGCTGCGCCAGCAATCCACTCTTATCGATTACGTCTCCAAAGGGGGTTGATATCTCTTGAACGAAGAGATTTTTGAGGAAAAGGTCGAGCAGGAATATGACGCCGCGCAGATCCAGGTGCTCGAGGGACTTGAGGCGGTACGAAAACGGCCGGGCATGTATATCGGCTCGACGTCCTCGTCCGGCCTGCACCACCTTGTCTACGAGATCGTGGACAACGCCATCGACGAGGCGCTCGCGGGCTTCTGCTCCGAGATCACCGTCACCATCAACCGCGACGGCACCATCACCGTCACCGACAACGGCCGCGGCATCCCGGTCGACATCCAGGCGCAGACCGGCCGGCCGGCGCTCGAGGTCGTCTATACCGTGCTGCACGCCGGCGGCAAGTTCGGCGGCGGCGGCTACAAGGTCTCCGGCGGCCTGCACGGCGTCGGCGCGTCTGTCGTCAACGCGCTGAGCGAATGGCTCGTCGTCCAAGTCCATCGCGACGGGCACATCTACCAGATGAAGTTCTCGCGCGGCGGCATCACCGAGGAAATGAAGATCATCGGCACGACCGACCACACCGGCACGACGGTTTCCTTCAAGCCAGACCCCGAGATGTTCGACGATACGACCTATGACTATGAGATCCTCCACACGCGGATGCGCGAGCAGGCGTTTCTGAACGCGGGACTGCGCATCACGACCGAGGACAAGCGCGAGGGCGCCGAGCAGCGCGACGAGATGCACTATGCCGGCGGCATCCGCGAATTTGCACAGTGGCTCAATAAGAATAAAACGCCGCTGCATTCGGACGTCATCTATATGTCCGGCTCGCGCGCCGACTCGATGGCCGAGATCGCCATTCAATACAACGACGGCTACAACGAAAACCTGCTCTCGTTCGCCAACAACATCCACACGCCGGAGGGCGGCATGCACGAGACGGGCTTCAAATCCGCGCTCACGCGCGTGCTGAACGCCTACGGCCTTGCGCACGGCATCCTCAAGGGCGAGGACAAGGTCTCCGGCGAGGACTGCCGCGAGGGCATCACCGCCGTCATCTCCGTCAAGCTGACCGAGGCGCAGTTCGAGGGTCAGACGAAGGCCAAGCTCGGCAACGCCGAGATGCGCACGCTCGTCGATTCGATCGTCACCAAGCAGCTCACGGAATTCTTTGAGGAGAATCCCTCCGTCGCCAAGATCATCCTGGACAAGGCGCTGACCGCCAACCGCGCGCGCGAGGCCGCACGCAAGGCGCGCGAATCTGTGCGCCGCAAGACCGGTCTCGAGTCCGGCCAAATGCCGGATAAGCTGCGCGACTGCAACGAGCGCGACCCGGCGCTCACCGAGATCTACATCGTCGAGGGCGACTCGGCCGGCGGCTCGGCCACGCAGGGGCGCGATTCGCGCTTCCAGGCGATCCTGCCGCTGTGGGGAAAGATGCTCAACGTCGAAAAAGCGCGCGCCGACAAGGTCTACGGCAACGACAAGCTCCAGCCCGTCATCACCGCGCTCGGCGCGGGCATCGGCGACGAATTCGACTCCGACAAGCTGCGCTACCATAAAATCATCATCATGGCCGATGCCGACGTCGACGGCAGCCACATCCGCACGCTGCTCTTGACGTTTTTCTTCCGCTTCATGCGCCCGCTGATCGAGCAGGGCTACATCTACTCCGCAGTGCCGCCGCTCTATAAGCTCAAGCGCGGCAAGGTCGAGCGCGTCGCCTATTCCGACGCAGAGCGCGACGCGATCTCGGCCGAGCTGCGCGCCGACAACCCGAACGCAAAGATCGAGATCTCGCGCTTCAAGGGTCTCGGCGAGATGAACCCGCACGAGCTGTGGGAGACAACCATGAACCCCGAGACGAGAACCCTGCGCCGCATCCAGCTCGACGACGCCGTCCGCGCCGACGAGATCTTCACCATCCTGATGGGCGAGCAGGTCGAGCCGCGCAAGGAGTTCATCGAGCAGAACGCGAAATACGTCGTGAACCTCGATATTTAAGGGGGTGCAGAGAGTATGGCTAAGAAAAAAACCGATTACAGGCCGGAGGATATCGCGTATCCTGACCAGGTGATCGTCAATTCCGAGCTGGTCGAGGAGATGAAGACCAGCTATATCGACTACGCGATGAGCGTCATCGTCGGTCGTGCGCTGCCCGACGTGCGCGACGGCCTCAAGCCTGTCCATCGCCGCATCCTCTACGCGATGTACGAGGACGGCCTGACGCGCGACAAGCCGTTCCGCAAGTGCGCCACCGCCGTCGGCGACGTGCTCGGCCGGTATCATCCGCACGGCGACGCGTCGGTATATGACGCGCTCGTGCGCCTGGCGCAGGACTTCTCCATGCGCTACCCGCTC
>CAZJBT010000178.1:0-3595 GCA_964544345.1 uncultured Oscillospiraceae bacterium | reverse complement strand
GCATTACCCGCACCAACCTTGCCGAGGAGCAGAAGGTCGCCCGCTCTATCGTCGCCATCGCTGCACGTGCGGCCGGCATCGTCGCACTCGACGCGCCGTTCGCCGATTACTCCAACATGGACGACTTCCGCCAGAATACGCTCGACGGACGCCAGATGGGCTTTGAGGGTCGCATGATCATCCATCCGAGCCAGATCGCCGTCGCGCACGAGCTGTACTCCCCGACTGCCGAGGAAGTCGAGCATGCCGCGAAAGTCAAGAAGTTCTTCGAGGAAGAGGGTCTGGCGAAGGGCCTTGCTTCCGTCTCGATGGACGGCGCGATGGTCGATACGCCGGTCTATACCAGCGCCTGCCAGGTGCTTGAGCAGTATGCCGCGATCCAGGCCAAGGAGGCCGCGGGCAAGAAGTAAGGAGGATCTTGTATTGAAAATCGTTTTGCTGGAACCGCTGGGCATCTCTGCCGGCCGGCTTGAAGAGCTGGCCGGCGGCCTCGTCCGGCAGGGACATGAATTTATCTCCTACGACACGGTGGAATCCGATGTCGAAGCACTCAAGGCACGCGCCGCCGGCGCCGATGTGCTGATGATCGCGAACCACAGCCTGCCTGGCGAGGTCATCGAGAGCGTGGAGAATCTGAAGTATATCTCGGTTGCTTTCGTCGGCATCGATCACATCGGCAAGGATGCCTGCGTCAAGAAGGGCATTCACGTCTCGAACGCCGCGGGCTATTGCCGCGATGCAGTCGCCGAGCTGGCGCTTGGCCTGGCGCTCGACTGCCTGCGTAATATCTCCGCCTGCAACGACACAGTCCGCCATGGCGGAACAAAGGACGGGCTTGTCGGCCATGAGCTGCGCGGCCGTACGGTCGGCATTATCGGCACCGGCGACACCGGCATCCGCACGGCGGAGCTATACCGTGCGTTCGGCTGCAAGGTGCTTGGCTACAGCCGCTCCGAGCGCGAAGCGGCCAAGCAGGCGGGCGTTCAGTACGTTTCGCTCGGCGAGCTGCTCGAGCGGAGCGATATCGTTTCGGTTCACACCCCGTTGACCGACGAGACCCGCGGCCTGATCAGTGCCGAGGCCATCGCGAAGATGAAGCCAGGCGCCATTCTGATCAACACCTCGCGCGGCCCGGTCGTCGATTCGCAGGCCGCCGCCGACGCGCTGCGCTCCGGCCATCTGGCCGCGATGGGCACCGACGTGTTTGAGATCGAGCCGCCGGTCGATCCGGCGCACCCGCTTTTGACTGCGCCGCACGTCGTGGCCACGCCGCACGTCGCGTTTGCCACGGTCGAATCCATCGACCGCCGCGCGGTGATGACCTTTGACAACGTGGAAAAATGGATGCAGGGGACGCTGCAGAACCAGATCCTCTGATACAGGGAGAGGGCGGTATGGAAGAAAAACTCTCCAAGCTGAATCAGTCGGTGGAAAAAACCATGCGGCTGGTGGAGATCATGGCGCGCTCCGGCGCCCCACAGAAGCTCCAGAGCATTGCGCAGGAGGCTCAGATGCCTGCCAGCACGGCGCTGCGTATGCTCAACACGCTCCTGAAGCTGGGGTATATCAACCAGGATCCGGAGACCCTGAAGTATTCCCTGTCGCTGAAATTTTCCCATTTGGGCGAGCAGGCGGCGGCGCAGGTCAGCCCGACGGCGCTGGCGCATCCGCTGCTGGCCATGCTCGGGCGGCAGACGGGCGAGTGCACCTGCTTCGCCGAGGAGCAGGACGACCAGGCAGTCTATCTCGACGTGCTCTCCGACAGCGCGGATAGCATCCTGACCATCACGCGCCGGATCGGCAAGCGCGCGCCGCTCTACTGCACCGGCGTGGGCAAGCTGTTCCTGCTCAACGATACGCATGAGGAGCTTGAGCAGTATTTTCAGCGCACACCGATCGTCCGCTATACCGACAACACGATCACATCGCTCAGCGAGCTTGAGCGCGAAATGGAGGCGATCCGTGCGCGCGGCTATGCAGTCGACAACGAGGAGTGCGACCGCGGCGCGCGCTGCATTGCCGCGCCGGTGCGCAACTACACCGGCCGCGTCGTCGCTGGCATCAGCGTGACTGCGCCGTCGCAGCGCATGACGCCTGAGCGGATGGAGAGCTTGGCGCCGCTTGTACTTGGTACCGCGGCGCAGATCTCCCGAAAACTGGCCTTTGGGAGCTGAACGGAGGGGTTTAATGAAATTATCCAAACTTGCGGTTTTTTCCAACGCGCCGATGCACCGTGTGACAGAGGAGGATCTGGCGATCCTGTGCCGCACCGCGCCGGAGACGGAACTCTTTCTCGTCGATACACCGGAGGAGCTGGCCGAAAAAGCGCCAGACGTCGACGCGATCTTCACCATGCCGATGCGTGATTTTTCGCCGCTGATCGCCTATTGTGAGAATGACGCCAGCCTGAAATGGCTTCAGCTCATGACGGCGGGCTTCGACTTCCTGTTCGGCACGCCGTTTGAGTCGCGCCCCGGTCTGACTGTCACCTCGACCATCGGCATCCACGGCGAGCCGATCTCCGACCATGCGCTTGCGATGATGTTCGCGCATGTGCGGCTGATGCCGCACGCTTATGCACTGCAGCGTGAACACAAGTGGGAGATGTCGGTGCCTGTGGGCTACGATGAGATCGGCCGCAAGACGGTCGGCATCATAGGCCCTGGCGCGATCGGCATGTGCCTTGCGCGTAAGTGCAAGGCGCTCGGCATGAAGGTCTACGGTGCAAAGCGCACGCCGGTGGAGAGCGAGTACCTCGACTACTGCTGGCCCATCGCCCAGCTTGACGAGATGCTGGCGGTTTCCGACTTCGTTGTCATCACCTCGCCGCTTACCGCTGAAACGCGCGGTATGCTGAATGCGGCGCGCTTTGCCGCGATGAAGCCGGGCGCGTATGTCATCAACCTGGCGCGCGGCCCGATCATCGAAAACGACGCGCTGATCGACGCGCTTCGCTCCGGCCATCTGTCTGGTGCGGGGCTCGATGTGACCGACCCCGAGCCGCTCCCGGCGGACAGCCCGCTGTGGGATATGCCGGGCGTCACAATCACCAGCCACGTCTCGGCGCAGTCGCCGTACTACTTTGAGCGCGCGCTGGAAAATTACTGCGAAAATGTACGCCGTTATCTTGCGGACGAGCCGCTGCGGAATGTCTGCAAGACGCCGGACGGCGTTCTGACAAAGTGAGGGAACTGCAATGAAGGCATTTATCATCGGCAGCGGCACGCTCGGTTCGACGACCGGCTTCCTGCTGGCCGAGCACGGACTTTATGATGAGATTGTGCTGTTTGATCCATTTGCGCCGCTTGCGGTCAACCATTCGATGGATATTCTGCAGTCGGTTTGCTTAACGACGAACGTCGTCGTGCGCGCAGGCGAGCTGACTGATATGGCGGGCAGCGACCTCGTCGTGATGTCGGCTGGTATCCGCTCAAAGGCTAGCACGCCGGATTTTGTCGGCACTGCTGTGGAGATGGCGCCGCTGATCGCACAGATCGCGGATGGCCTGCGTACCGCGCCGGACGCCATCGTCATCACGATGACGAACCCGGTCGACACGCTCTCGTATCTGCTCTGCCGCCTGTCCGGCCTGCCG
>CAZJBT010000177.1:0-3601 GCA_964544345.1 uncultured Oscillospiraceae bacterium | reverse complement strand
GTGCCGTCGGCGTAGAGGATACGCGCAAGCTCTTCCAGCCCGGCGATGGCACGGTCATAGTCGTCGCCGTCAGCCTCCAGCATAGCAGAAATCAGACGCGTCTCCGCGTCGTCCGGCAGCATCATAGCAACAGCTTCGCTCGCGGCAAAAGCCGCCGCGCTGCTTTCCGGGTCACAGGCTAGTACAACCGTTGTCTCGGGATCATCATCAAAGCCTCCCGTGCGGTATAATTCCGCCACATCCCTAACTGTGCTCCCGTGGAGCTCTACCAGATCCGGTACAATCAGCAGATCGACAGAGATCCCGGCATAGCGTCCAATCTCGTTACCAAGGTAGATACACTGTGCCTCCTTCTGTCTATCGTCGCCAAGAAGGAATACGCGCGTATCGGGCAGCAGCGTCCCATCCAATTCAGAATTCGGATCACGGAGATATTCGGCAACATAGGAGTAGGTCGGGTAACTAAAATCCCCACCATCGAATACACGAACAAGAAGCTGCTTTATCCCGTTCACAACGTGAACATAGGGGTCATCAGATTCCGGCGCGGAGAAAGCGGCCTCAATGGCGGAAATATCTGCGTCGGACAAAACCGCTGCTACATTTGCGCCGTAGGCAATGGCTCCCTCGTTTGTAAAAGCCGAATAATAGAGCACGATCCCATTGGGCGTGTTTTCGTAACCCGCAAGCTCATTCCATGCCGCGTCATGCAGATCGCCGTCCGGCTGATACGGGAGAGCAGATGATGGCGAAAAGACAACCAGCGCAGTGTTGAAGCCGGCATAATACCTTTGAGGTGATCTTCTTGGAAAAACAGAGCAATCAGCTAGGCATCCAAACGCGTCTGCTCCACGGCGCGGTAGAGCGTGAAAGTCTTGGCGCCACCCTGCCGCCCATCTATCAGGTCAGCGCCTTTACCCACAAAACGGCGGAGGAGCTTGAGCGCGTATTCCGCCATCAGGCGCCTGGCTTCGCCTACACGCGAACCGGGAACCCGACGACCGCGGTCTTTGAAGCGCGCGTCGCCGCACTTGAGGGCGGCATCGGCGCGGTAGCCTGCGCGTCCGGCATGGCGGCAGTCTCGATGGCACTGCTGAATATCCTTGGCAGCGGCGACGAGATCATTGCCTCGTCGTGCCTGTTTGGCGGAACCATCGACCTGTTCGGCGACCTGAAGAAGCTGGGCATCCACACGAAATTCGTGGTGGACATGACGCCGGAAACGGTCGAGCCGCTGATCAGCGAACATACAAAGGCGATTTTCACGGAGGTCATCGGCAACCCGAAGCTCAACGTGGTCGATGTGGCCGCGCTCGCCGAGCTGGCGCACCGCCGCGGGATCCCGCTGATCGCCGACAGCACGACGGCGACGCCCTGCCTGATCCGCCCCATTGAGCTGGGCGCGGATATTGTAGTCCACTCCTCGTCGAAGTACATCAGCGGCAGCGGCAACGCGATCTCCGGCATTATTATCGACAGCGGCCGCTTCCGCTGGACGAAGGAGCGCTATCCCGTTCTGGAGCAGTATCTGAGCTATGAGCCGATGGCTTATCTCTCGCGGCTGCGGAACGACACCTGGCGGAACTTCGGGCCGTGTCCCGCGCCGATGAACATGTTTTTGGGCGTTCTGGGGCTGGAAACGATGGGGCTGCGGGTGGAACGCCAGTGCGAGAATGCGCTCGCGCTCGCCCGGGCGCTGGAGGAAAGCCCGCTCTATGGCAGCGTGGCATATCCCGGATTGGAGAGCAGTCCATGGCACACCGTCGCCGGGCGGGAGTTCGACGGCGGCCGCAGCGACGCCATCCTGACCGTGCGCTGCTGCTCGAAGGCTCGCGCCTTTTCCGTCATCAATCACCTGCGCTATGCGGTCAACGCCACCAACGTCGGCGACGTCCGCACGCTGGTCATCCATCCGGCGTCCACCATCTACGCCTTCAACTCTGAGCAAGAGCGGCTCGACGCCGGCGTCCAGGATGACCTGATCCGCGTCAGCGTCGGACTGGAGAACGCAGAGGATCTCATTGAGGATTTCACACAGGCGGCGGAGGCCGCAGAGATCTGACAGGGAAAAGACGAATCGCTGGGAAACTGCGTCAAAAACCGATCGCCCGGGAAAAACATAACCGTGCGCGCGCGGCGGCGTTCCTTGACAGCGCGCGGATTTTGGCGTACCATTAGCATGTTTGAAATTACACACAGGAGGATAACATGGGACTTTCTGCTTCCGCGCCGTGGCTGAAATTTTACGGCGATACGCCGGCCACGATCGAATATCCGCGCGTTACCATGTGCCAGCTTATTTTGACTGCCTGCCGCAAATACGCGTCGTCCATCGCCTATGAGTTCATGGGCAAAAAGACGACCTATGCACAGTTTGCCCAGCGCATCGACCTGACAGCGAAAGCCTTTCTCGAGTTAGGCGTCCGTAAGGGCGACCGCGTCACCATCTGCATGCCAAACAGCCCACAGGCCGTTGACGCGTTCTATGCGCTCAACCGCATCGAAGCGATCCCGACGATGATCCACCCGCTTTCGGCCGCGGGAGAGATCGCGTTCTACCTGAACGCCAGCCACAGCACCGTCATCCTGACGCTCGACCAGTTCTATGAAAAGGTCGCCTCCGTCCTGCCGCAGGTGGAGCAGCCCTGCACCGTCCTGCTCGCTCGCGTGCGCGACGAGCTGCCGCAGCCGCTCAAAATAGGCTACATCCTGACGCAGGGTCGCAAGATCCCGCCGCTGCCGAAGGGCGGCAAGTATGTCATGTGGAACGACTTTCTCGCCGCCGGCCGCCGCCGGCGTGAACCGCTCCCGCCCGACGACGGGAAGTACGACGATGGCGCCGTCATCTTGTTCTCCGGCGGCACGACCGGCACGACCAAGGGCATCCTGCTCTCGAACTACAACTTCAACGCGCTTGCGCTTCAGACCGAGGCCGCGTCGGGCTTCGCGCCGATCGCAGGGCTGAAAATGCTCTCCGTCATGCCAGTGTTCCACGGCTTTGGCCTCGGCATCGGCATCCACACGATGCTTGCTGGCGGCGTGACATGCATCCTCGTGCCGCAGTTTACCGTGCAGAGCTACGCCGACCTGCTGCGCAAGAAGAAGCCGAACGTCATTGCCGGCGTGCCGACGCTGTTTGAGGCGCTGCTGCGCGCCGACCATCTCGATGGCGTCGACCTGTCGTTCCTCGTCGGCATGTTCTCCGGCGGCGACTCGCTCTCCATCGAGCTCAAGCGCAAGGTCGACGCATTTTTGAAGGAGCACAACGCCAATATCCAGATCCGCGAGGGCTACGGCACCACCGAGTGCGTCACCGCCTCGTGCCTGACGCCGCACGACTATAATCGGGAAGGCTCGATCGGCATCCCCTTCCCCGACACCTATTACAAGATCGTCCGCCCCGGCACGACCGAGGAGGTCGGCCCGCGCGTCGAGGGCGAGATCTGCGTCTCCGGCCCGTCGGTCATGATCGGCTATGTGGACAACGAAGCTGAGACGTCCGACACGCTCCGCCGCCACTCCGACAACCGCATCTGGCTGCACACGGGCGACCTCGGCTACATGGACGACGACGGCTTTGTCTACTTCCGCCAGCGCATCA
>CAZJBT010000176.1:0-3609 GCA_964544345.1 uncultured Oscillospiraceae bacterium | reverse complement strand
TATCTCATCCAAGAGAAAAGTCAATAGGCAGAATCCTTTTGACATTGTCGGCAGCTTTTCCCCAAAGCCGGCCGATAAGGCGCAGTTTGTGGATTGCATTGTTGGAAAAAACGGTGTAAAATAATAAAACCGGCCGCCGCTCCGGCGGATCGGCGGAGAAGCATCCGACAGGCCGTCTGTCCGCAGCGATGCGGGTGGATGGCTTTGTTTGTTGTACCATTGCGAAAACAGGAGGCGAGTGCGGTGGTAGGATTGATCGATGTCGGCGGCGGCATGCGTGATGCATACGGCGCGGGCGTTTTGGATTATTGCATGGATCACAAGCTGCGGTTCCGGTACTGCATCGGCGTGTCGGCCGGCAGCGCGAACATCGCGTCGTATGTGTCCGGCCAGCGTGGGCGGAATCTGCGCTTCTACACGGACTACAATCTGCGCAGGCAGGCGATGAGCCTGGATAATCTGCACAAAACCGGTTCATATGTCGATCTGGACTATATTTACTCCACGCTGTCGAACGACGGCGGCGAGGAACCATGGGATTTCGATGCCGCCATGGCGTCCGGCATCACGATGAAGGTGGTTGCGGCGGAAGCAGAGAGCGGCAAGGCGCATTATTTTGACAATTCCGACCTGACACGAAACGATTATGGCCCGCTCAAGTGCTCGAGCGCGCTGCCGATCGCCTGTAAGCCATATCTTTGGCGGGGTATGCTGTATTTTGACGGCGGCATCGTCGATCCGATCCCGTATGAGAAGGCGTTTGCCGACGGCTGCGACCGTGTGGTCGTTATTTTGACCCGGCCGGAGAGCTACCGCAGGACGCTGGGTCGGCGTGCGAAGGCCTATCCGGTGATCCGCCGCAGCTTTCCAAACACCTATGAAAATCTACTCACACGGCACATCAAGTACAACACACAGATCGAAACGCTGCTGCACACGCATGTGCCGGCCGGCCGCGCGCTGATCGTCGCGCCGGACGACTGCTGCGGCGTGGACACGCTGACCCGCGACGAGAATAAGATTTGTGCGCTCTATAAAAAGGGCTATCTCGACGGCGGAAAGATCAAGGAATTTCTGGCGCGCGGCGCCTGAGACTGAAGAGGTGAACGATTTGCAGGTCTTACACATTGGAAAAAAGGGAAACGTGGAACGCAATTCGGCTGGTCTGGCGCTTCCCGGAGCGGAACTGATCGACTGCCCGACCGGGCTGCCGGTGCAGGAGTATCTCGCGGCGGGAGCGAATGCGGACGTGATTTTCATCGACGCGATGTACCCGTGTCCGGCGGAGCTGATCGATGCAATGCCCAATCTGAAGCTGATCCATTCTGAGGGCGTCGGCTTCAACTTTATCGACATCGAGGCGGCGAAGCGCCGGCATATCTACGTCTGCAATTGCCGCGGCTGCAACGCGATGGCGGTCGCTGAGCAGACGGTGCTTTTGATGCTCGGTGTGCTGCGCGACGTCAAAGGCGGGGACGAGGCCGTGCGCGCGGGCAGGCAGATCCAGGTCAAAGAGGACTATATGGTGCACGGCGATCTGTATGAGCTGTCAGATTTTCGCATCGGCCTGATCGGCTTCGGCGAGATCGCGAAGGCGACGGCGAAGCTGCTGCGCGCATTTGGCGCGGAGGTGTGTTACACCAAGCCGCGCCGTGCGGACGAGGCGACAGAGCGAAGCTACGGCGTGACGTATTTGCCGCTGGACGAGCTGCTTGGCACTTGCGGCATGGTAAGCCTGCACCTGCCCGTGACGGAGCAGACGCGCGGTATGGCGGACGACGCATTTTTCGCGAAGATGAAGGATGGCTCGTATTTCTTCAACACCTCGCGTGGTGAGCTGGCTGACAGCGGCGCGATCCTGCGAGCGCTGGAGAATGGCAAGCTGCGCCGGGTCGGTCTCGATACCGTCGCGGGCGAGCCGGTGCAGACGGACAATCCGCTTTTGCAGGCAAGCCCGGAGATCGCCAGCCGCATTTTGTTCAGCCCGCACATCGGCGGGATCACGGCGGCGAGCTTTCGCCGCGCTTACGCAATGATCTGGAAGGCCGCGGAGACGGTCATGGCCGGCAAAAGGCCGGAGAATGTTGTGAATTCGTGGGAGTAAGGAGGAAACCCCAATGATCAATCAGGATTTTAAATCCATGCTGACCCAGCGTTCCGTCATCCGCGAGCAGAGCGAGTTTGCTGCGGAATTGGGTGCGAAGATCGGCTATGAAAACGTGTTCGACTACAGCCTCGGCAACCCGAGCGTGCCGACGCACCCGGCATTCACTGAGACGCTTATCCGTCTCCTGAAGGAGGAAGACCCAGTCTCGCTCCATGGCTACAGCCCGTCGCTCGGCATCCAGAGCGTGCGCGAAAAGATTGCGCACAGCCTGAATGAGCGCTTCGGCATGGACTACGAGGCGAAGCATATCTTCCCGACTTCCGGCGCGGCTGGCGCTCTGGCACATGCGCTGCGCGCCGTGACGAAGCCGGGCGACGAGGTCATCACCTTCGCGCCCTATTTCCCGGAGTACGGCCAGTACGTCGGACAAACTGGCGCGAAGCTAAAGGTCGTTCCGGCCTGCACGGAGGATTTTCAAATCAACTTTGAGGCGTTCGAGCAGATGCTCGGCCCCAATGTGCAGGCCGTGCTCATCAACACGCCGAACAATCCATCTGGCATCGTCTACTCCACGGCGACCATCGAGCGCATGGCCGCGTTGCTGCGGGAGAAACAGGCAGAGTTCGGCCACGACATCTTCCTTATCAGCGACGAGCCATACCGCGAGATCGTGTTCCAGGGTGCCGACAGCCCCTATATCAGCTGTTTCTATGACAACACCGTCTCGTGCTACTCGTTCTCCAAGAGCTTGAGCCTGCCGGGCGAGCGCATCGGCTATGTGGCGGTCAATCCGCGCGCGACGGATGCGGATGTCTTTGCTGTCATCTGCGGCCAGATCAGCCGCGGCATCGGACACAATTGTCCGGCGTCGAGCATCCAGCTCGCCGTCGCGGAGGTGCTCGACAAGACGAGCGACCTGTCCGTCTATGAGACGAATATGAACTTGATCTACAATAAGCTCGTCGAGCTGGGCTTTGAGGTGGTTCGTCCCGGCGGCACGTTCTATATCTTCCCGAAGGCGCTGGAGGAGGACGCGGTCGCCTTCTGCAAGAAAGCACGCAAGTACAACCTGATCTTAGTGCCGAGTGACAGCTTCGGCGTGCCGGGCTATGTGCGAATGGCCTATTGTATCGATACCGAGAAGGTCGAACGCAGCCTGCCTGCGCTCGAGCGGTTCGTCAAAGCAGAGTATTGTTAAAGCAACAGCACCCTGGCGTCCGACCGGACGCCGGAGGCTGAGACTGTCAAAGAACGCCCGTGGCGTTCTTTGACAAGGGGTTGCGGCCTGTCGCAGCGCACGAATCGTGCGCTTCCTGTGCCAATTTAAAAAGCTCGGAGTTGCAAGGACTCCGAGCTTTTTTCTTGTAATTTCAACGGTTTAACGGTCATCACTTCATGCAATTTATAGCAGTTTATAGCAAAATATATCATAATAAACTACACAGAAAATACACAGTAAATCATTTGATTTTACCCAGCTTGTCATTGATAAGCTGGGCTGT
>CAZJBT010000175.1:0-3642 GCA_964544345.1 uncultured Oscillospiraceae bacterium | reverse complement strand
AGTTGCCTGTTTCGAGCGCATCGAAAATCGTATCGGTCTGGTCGCCGTTTGTGAAGATCGTTTTGTCGCCGGAGACACGGACGGGGTGGTAGATAATAAGGCTCGGATCCGAGAGCTTCGACGGGTCGTGCGCCTCGGTGCGGATGCCGTCGTCCGTCGGAATGAAAACGCGGTTGCGGCTGTTCTCGCTGCGACCCATGATAAAATACGCAATGACGCCATAGCGTCCATCCGGGCTGATGCCGAGGACGATGCCGCGGCCGGGATATGGATTCGCGTCCAGTAGGTCGTTGATATTTTTCATTGAAAGATCTCCTTTGCTTTCAAAATCTCACAAAGCTGCGCCACACGAGCCGTCCAGGAACAGCGGCGGCCCTCCTCCATCCGGGCGCTTGAAAGCCCGTCGTCCGTCAGGACGGCCTCGCAGGCGGCAATGAATTCGCTCTCGCTTCGCGCGACGCGGATCAAACCCTCGTATTGCAGCACTTGATCTGGCTGCGGCGTCGAGACGATGGGGCGGCCTGTGGACAGATACTCGTAGAATTTCAGCGGGCTGACATCCTGGCTCAGCTCGTTGTTGCCGAACAGGTTCAGGCAGGCGGAAAAATGCTTCAGGTAGGCGGGAAGCTGCTCGTTCGGCTTCAGGCCGAGAAAGTGGACGTTGTCCAGCCTGCGGAGCGCCGAGAGGTCGGCGCCTGGCTTCTCGCCGCCGATAAAGACAAAGCTCCAATCCGGCCGCGCCTTCGCCGCGGCTTCGACCCAGCCATATTCGATGCAGGCCTGCAGCGCGCCGACAAAGCCGAACACAGGCTGCGGGATGTCCTTTAGATCATCGGGGCAGGGCAGATCGTCCGCTGCGGTGGAGAACCGCTCGTAGTTTGCCCCATTTGGGATCATCACAGCCGTGTCATTGACAGCCTTCAGCCGTTTGGTCAGCCGCTCGGCGGTGGCAAAGACCTGATCGGCCTGCGCGGCAAGGTCGAATTCCATCCGGTCGACGACGGCCGGAGTCATCAGCCCGCCATAGGCCGAATGCAGGTCGACGCAGTCGTAGACCAGCGCGCGGTGTGGGATGCGCGGCGCGCTGTCGCACGAGGTCGGCGAGTAGCACCAGAGCACCGGCCGGTCGAAGCCAAGCGCCGCGGCCTTTTTGCGAACGAAGCGTGCAATGCGGCGCTGGTTCAGGCGGTTGATCCAGCGAAATTTGTTGAAAAAGGGCAGCACAGGCGGCAGGGAACAGACTGTGATGGTTCCGCTGACTTTTTGACCCGGTTCCTTGTATGCCCGGAGCTGCGGCCGCGCGGCCTTGTCCTTGAGCGGTGCGAGGAAGGTGACAGGCGGGTCGAAATAGAGGATCTCCGCGTCCGGCAGCCGGCTCATGACCTGCTGCTTGCGCGTCGGGATCGGGTACCATGGCGAGGTGGACAGACAGATGATCTGATTCATACGCATTCCTCCAGAAGACTGCGTGCGGCGTCGCAGTTCTCTTGCGCGAGCGCGCGCAGGCGGGCGGCCGCGTCGGCCGCGCTCTGGCCGGCGTGCAGCGCGTCGTCCACCATGGCGCGGAGAGACGTCTCCGTCAGTGCCTCAAGCGGTGCATAGCGATCCTGCCCCAGGTGGTCGAGAAAGCCGCTGACCTTCGGGTCGTAGACCACGCCGACAAGCGGGACGCCTTGCCCTGCGGCAAAGATCAGCGCATGCAGCCGCATGGCGACCATGGCCGATGCCCGGCGCATCAGCCCGGCGATCAGCGCGCCGCTCGCCGGGGTGGATAAAACGTAGTGCGGGCAGGAGAGCTTCGCGCAGACGGCCTGCGCCGCCGCAAGGTCGCGCTTTGGCTCGAACGCAATGAATAGCGGCGTGTGGCCGTAGGTCTTGTAGGCGTATTCCGCCGTGCGCGCGAATGTGTCCGCCTGGCTGGTAAAGCCCGGCCAGGGGCGCAGGGCGAGCATGAGATAGCTCCCGTTCGGTGGGACGCCGTTTGCGAGCAGGAAGCCGTCGACCTTTTCCGGTATGGCCGGATCGAGCAGCAGCGCGGGATCCGCAGTCACTCGAATCTCTGGGCGCGTCACGCCCATACGCGCAAGGACCTCCGGCGACTGGGAGTCGCGCAGCGTAATGAGGTCGGCGCATCGGTCGATCACACGGCCGGCATAGCGCAGATGGCCGCCGCTGACCGGGCCGATGCCGCAGCCGTACATCAGCGTTCTGCAGCCGCGCTTATGCGCGCTGCGCAGACTCGAGAGATAGTAGAACAGCGAGCGCGAGCTGGTGACATCCTGGATCAGGCTCCCGCCGCCGGAGATATACAGCCGCATGCGCCGCATCAGGCGCGTATAGGCAAAATAGTTGAAGGTGTAGACCGCGCCGATGCGGTAGCGCCGTTCCGTCTCCGTCGGGGTGCGCGAGAGCACATATAGCGGCAGATCCGGATCGATGGAACGGAGCTGCGCGCAGATGGCCTCTAGGATCGCATCGTCGCCGGCGTTGCCCCTGCCGTAGGCGCCGCAGATCAACACGCCGTCGCGGCCATGAGGGCGCGCTTCCCGGCGCAGGATCGTTTTGTAGATCTCTCGCTGGTGCGCGACCGTTGCGTCGATAGAAAACCGCTTTGACGCGTTCTCATAGAGCTTGTCCGCCATCGCGCAGCGCGTGTCCGGCTCGGCCGCATAGCGGAGCATGTGCGATGCGAGCTTGTCGATGTCGCCGGGCTGGAACAGCAGGCCGGTCACGCCATTTTCGATCAGCACTGGCACGCCGCCGACTTCAGACGAGATGGTCGCGCAGTGCATCCGGATGCCCTCAGTCAGCGCGTAGGGGAACGATTCGGATAGGCTGGTGAGCAGGTTGACGTCGATGGCGCTGTAAAAGCTGTCCGTGTCTTCGACCCAGCCGGGGAACACGACAGAGCCGGCCGGACACAGCTCGGCGGCGAGAGCGCGCAACTCCTCGGCCTGTTCGCCGTCGCCCGCGACGATGAGCCGGCAGCCCGGCGCGGTAGCTACCACGCGCGCAAACGCCCGGATGAGCGTGCCGATGTCTTTGACCGGATTGAGACGCGCCGCGATGCCGAACACAACTGCGTTCGGCGAGCAGGTCAGGCCAATGGAGGCGAAGTATTCCTCCCGCGTCATCGCGGGTGTGACCGGCGTAAAGTCCACGCCGTTGTAGATGGAGAACATCGTCTGCGGGTCAAACCCGCGCGAGATCAAAAGGTCGCACATCGCGTCAGAGACGCCGATGTGGTAGGGGATACACCGCAGCGCGATGGCGTTGATGGTTCCATAGGTCAGCCGCCCGAGCGGCCGGCCGAGGTAATCGAGCTTGTAGTCGGAGTGTACCGTCGTTACGACCGGAACGGCGAGCTTCCTGTGCAGTATCGCGCCGATCATGTTTGCGCGCGCGCCATGGCAGTGGATGATCTCGTAGCCGCCGGCGCGGATGCGCTCGCTGAGCGCCGCACACACGGACAGCGGATTCGCGCCGGAGACGATATCGGTCGGAATGCCAAGTGCGCGTGCCTCTTCCGCAAATTCGCCGTCGGTGAAGCAGACGAGCAGCACCTGATCAGTTTGACGGAGATGGTCAAGCAGGGAGAGAACGTGCGTTTTCGCGCCGCCGACGTCGCCGCCGGAAATCAGA
>CAZJBT010000174.1:0-3645 GCA_964544345.1 uncultured Oscillospiraceae bacterium | reverse complement strand
TGGGATTCTTGATTCAATCTTTTAATCAAGAATCAGTATCACACCGCCGCCTGCGGCAGCCGCCCCGCGCTGCGCAGGAACGCGACCGTGTCGCGGAGCGTCTGCTCGAGCGGGCGCGTCTTGTAGCCCAGCTCCCGATCTGCCTTTTCATGGGAAAAATTCGCGTTCGTCGAGAGCGTGTAGATCGAATAACCGGTGTAGAGCGGCGGCACGCCGCGCAGCTTGTAGTATAACTCGCTGAGCGGCGCGGTCGCGCGCACGAACCACTGCGGCAGATACGTCTTGATCTGCTTCTGCCCCGTGATCTCGTGGAGCGTGTCGAGCAGCTCGTGCACGGTGCAGTAGCGGTTGGAGAGGATATAGCACGCGCCCGTGCGCCCCCGCTCCGCCGCGGCGAGGACGCCCGCGGCCACATCCCGCACATCCACGAGGTCGTATCCGCCGCGCACCGCGGCCGTCAGCCGGCGGCGGCAGTAGTCGAGCACCAGCGCGGTCAGGTGTCCGTGCCCCTTGTCATACGGCCCCAGGATGCCCGACGGGTGCACGATCACCGCGGGAACGCCCTCCCGCGCGGCCGCGAGCACATAGGCCGTCGCCTCGGCCTTCGTCTTGGCGTACAAGCCCTTGACCAGCGCCGGGTCGAAGCAGTCGGTCTCCGTGACGACCTGGCCGGCGGGCTGTTCGGGGATCGCGTGGACGGAGCTGACGTACACCAGCCGCCCCACGGCGTGCGCGCGGCACGCCTCGACCACGTTTTTCGTCCCGGTCACGTTCACATCGTAGACCGCCTGCTGGAATCCCGACGAGATCGACACGATGCCCGCACAGTGCAGCACGACCGAATCCGGCCCCGCGCCGTCGAAAAAGGGCGCGAGGCTCGCCGGGTCGCGCACGTCGCCCCGCACGACGCGAACCCCCTCCGGCGGGCTTTGCTCGTCCGGCAGGCAGAGCGCCGTGACCGCGTCGCCGCGCGCCAGCAGCTTTCGCGCCAGCGCCGTCCCAAGATGGCCGGACGCGCCCGTGAGATAATACCGTTTTCTCATCCTGCTCCCTCCATTTCAGGCCGCACATCTCGTTTCAATTACGAAATCGCGTCGTTTTTATTATGATCTACTATCATTTTACCATATTGTTTCGTCCGTGCACGGCGGTCACAAAAATTTTACAACTTCTCCCGTTTCCCCGACTTGCGCGCCGCCCTTGCCGGGTTCGGCAAACTGTGCTATAATGATGCTCCAAACGACAAAACCAGGGGGTGGGAGCATGGCACAGGGCGGCGCGATGATCGAGGAGCTGGATCTGCGCAAGCTGGTCGGCGCGGCGGATCCGGACGCGGCGCTCGTCTACTTGTACCTGCGCGGCGGCGGCGACCAGGCGCTTGCGGCCGAGACACTCCGTCTGCCCGCCCATCGGGTCGACCGGGCGATGGCCGCGCTGCGGCAGATGGGGCTTGTGCCCGAGCCGCCAAAGCGCGTCTTACTGCCCGACACGCGGCCGGAATACACCGAGCGCGACGTCAGCGAGGCGCTGCGCGACCCATCCGGGAGCTTCGCGCTCCTGCTCGGCGAGACGCAGCGCCGCCTGGGCCGCGTCCTCTCGACCGAGGAGCTGAAGATCCTGCTCTCGATGGTCAATTACCTCGGCCTTCCCACCGAGGTCGTCGGCGTGCTCATTACATACTGCATCGAGCGCGCCCGCGCGCGGGGCGGCGCCCGGCTGCCCAGCCTTCGGACGATCGAGAAGGAGGCCTACGCCTGGGCCGACCGCGGCGTCGACACGCTCGAGGAGGCCGCGGCCTTCATGCAGACGAGCCTCGAGCGCCAGACCCGCGCCGGGCGCATCCGCACCGTGCTGCAGATCGACGGCCGCCGCCTGACCGCAGGAGAGGAACGATACATCCTCTCGTGGCTCGACATGGGCTTCGGCGAGGACGAGATCGCGCTGGCCTACGAGCGCACCTGCATGAACACCGGCTCGCTCAAGTGGCCGTATATGAACTCGATCCTGACAAGCTGGCACAGCCAGGGGCTGCTGACGGTCGAGCAGATCCTCGCCGGCGACGGGCGGCCGCAGAAAAAGGCCGCGCCCGCCGCCATCGGCCAGCCCGGCGACTATGAGCGCGACGCCGTCGCGCGGCGCATGCAGCGCAAAAGCTGAAAGGAGGGGCCGCCATGCCCTATTCGCAAGAGGTCGTCCGCCGCGCCCGCGCGCGCCTGGCCGAGGAAAAGCGCGATGCAGAGGAGCGCCATGACCGCCGCGTCCGCGAGACATACGCGAAATTCCCGCGCCTGAAGGCCATCGACGCGGAGCTGCGCGCGACCATGGCCGAGACGATGGCCGCCTGCTTTGAACGCGGCGGCGACCCGCAGAAGGCGATCGCGGAGATCCGCGACAAGAATCTCGCGCTCCAGCACGAGCGCGAGTGGATCCTCGAGGCCGCCGACCTCGGCGCGGACTATTTAGACGACCAGCCCGTTTGCCAGAGCTGCGGCGGCACAGGCTACGTCGGCGAGCGGATGTGCGACTGCCTGGCCGAGCTGTGCCGGATCGAGCAGAAAAAGGAGCTGTCGAGCTTGCTCGGCGGGCGCGAGAGCTTCGACACGTTCCAGTTGTCGTGGTATTCGACCGCAGTCGACCCCGTCTACGGCGTCAGCCCGCGCGAGAATATGGAGAGCGTCCTGCATGATATGCGCGCCTACGCGCGCGGCTTCACGCCGGGGCAATCCGGCTCGCTGCTCTTCTCCGGCGGCACGGGTCTGGGCAAGACGTTTTTGTCCGCGTGCATCGCCCGCGCGGTCGCGGACGGCGGCGCGTCCGTCGTGTACGACACGGCGGTCAAGCTGTTCGCCGACTTCGAGGCCGAAAAATTCGGCGGCGAGCAGGGGCAGACCGAAAAATACCTGCTCTGCGACCTGCTCATCATCGACGACCTCGGCACCGAGATGACGACGCAGTTCACGCAGTCGGCGCTCTACACGGTCGTCAACACCCGCCTGATGGCGCGCCGCGCGACCATCATCTCGACGAACCTGTCGATGCAGGACATCCGCGCCCGCTACGCGCCCCAGACCGTCTCCCGCCTGATGGGTACGTTCGAGGACGTCTACTTTTTCGGCGAGGATATCCGCATCCAGAAAAAAAGAGAACACGGATGACCCCAAGCGCCCGGCGCACGGCCGGGCGCCCTTTTTTCCGTCCGGCGCGGCCGCCGAAGCGCGCAGTGAAAATTTCCCTACGGCCGCTCCGTTCCTGGCGGAGAAAATGTCGCCGATATGGGGAAAAATCGCGCCAGAGCGCGTTTTTCCCCTACACAATGAGGGCGGACAAGCTGACGGCGCCCAACATCTCTCCTGCGCTCTGAAAACCGCGCTGGCGTGGCAGCTCCGTCTGTCGCCCCCGGCCGTTCGGGGCTTGACAGCTTTTCCGGAACATGGTACTATAACTCTGGCGGCCAATGGCGTCCCGCGTGGGCGCTGTCCTTAAAAGATTTGGCCGCGATCTGCCCCCAGCGGGGGCGATTCATACTTTTGAGGAGGCAAAATTCAATTATGGCAAAACCGTTAGCTGATTACGTCAAGCTGCCCGGACTCGACGAGTACAAGGAGTGGTTCAAGGATTTCGCCGATCTGAAGCGCGAGGACGGCA
>CAZJBT010000173.1:0-3660 GCA_964544345.1 uncultured Oscillospiraceae bacterium | reverse complement strand
TACATTTACTCAACCAAGCCGATTTTGGAAAGCGTGTCAGTACTCGCAGAAAGATATCCCGCGCCGCTATGGATAACTCCGCTCTTGATCGTATCTTCGCTCAAAAGTAAATGCTGTCGCCGTGCATCGTCGCCTCACTGGTCGTTCTGGCCGGCGTGATCTTTGTGCTGAGGAAGGAGCTGGCGCTGCTCGACGTGATCTCACTGGGTAAGGATCAGGCCATCAACCTGGGCGTAGACTACGACAAATGCATCCGCAAGCTGCTGATCGGCGTTACGCTGTGCATCGCTGTGGCAACGGCCATGGTCGGCCCGATCTCCTTCCTGGGTCTGATCATGGCGAACCTGGCTCGGCAGTTCCTGAAAACCTTCCGACACAAGCAGTTGATCCTCGGCTCTACGCTGTTCGGCATGGCGATCTTGATCGGCGGCGAGCTGATCGTGGAGCGTGTCTATCACTACGCTGTTCCCATCAGCGTATTTATCGGCGTGTTCGGCGGACTCTATTTCCTTTATCTGCTTCTGACCAACAAGAGGGTGTAAACGATGAATGTCAAGAATCTAATCAAAAAATACGACGGCAAGACCGTTGTGGACTCCGTCAGCTTTGAGATCCCCAAGGGGAAGGTGACATCGCTCATCGGCCCGAACGGCGCGGGCAAGTCCACCGTCATGGGTATGATCTCCCGGCTCATCGCCCGGGACAGCGGCGTGATCGAGTTCGAGGGGCAGGACATTTCCAATTGGAAAAGCAAAGAGCTGGCCAAGCGGCTCGCGATCCTGACGCAGACCAATAACATCCAGATGAAGCTGACCGTGCGCGAGCTTGTGACCTTCGGCCGCTTCCCCTATTCCGGCGGCCACATCGCGGACGAGGATGAGAAGGTCATCGACCAGGCGCTGGCATATATGGAGCTGACGGACATCCAGGATCAGTTCATTGACGAGCTGTCCGGCGGCCAGCGGCAGCGAGCCTACATCTCCATGGTCATCGCCCAGGACACGGAGTACGTCCTGCTCGACGAGCCGACCAACAATCTGGATATTTACCATGCGTCCAATATGATGAAAATCGTCCGTCGGCTCTGCGACGAGCTGGGTAAAACAGTGATTTTAGTCCTGCATGAGATCAATTATGCGGCATTTTATTCTGATTATATCTGCGCTTTTAAGGATGGAAAGATCTGCAAATTCGGCGCGGTCGAGGAGGTGATGAACAAGGAGAATCTCTCCGAAATCTACAATGTGGACTTCGAGATCATGGAAATCGAAGGAAAACCGCTGTCTATCTATTATTGATCGCAGGATCCCAAATTTTCAGTACTTTTCAAAAAGGAGTGTTCAACATGAAAAAATTGATTTCTCTGCTGCTTGTGCTCGCGATGGTTCTCAGCTTCGCGGCCTGCAGCAACAGCAACGATACCGCCGACACAGGCGCCGACCAGGCGGCCGGCGGCAATGCGGAAACCCCTGTGGGCGGCGATGTCGAAGGCTCTGGCGCCGATGCAGAGGAAGCCGACAACGAAGGCGGCGAGACCGAAGCGCCCACTGACGGCGAGGCCGAAGAGCCGACCGGCGAGCCGACCGAGGACAACGCTGCAGAGCCGGACGAGGTGACTGTCACCGGCATGGACGCCAACGGCGAGCCGATCGAAGTCACCGTTCCCTACAAGCCCGAGCGGGTCGTGGTTCTCGATCTGGCCAACCTGGATATTCTGGACAATCTGGGCATGGGCGACCGCATTGTCGGCGCGCCGACGATCACCCTGCCGTATCTCCAGTCCTACAACGACGATCTCCCCATCGTCGGCTCGGTCAAGACGCCAGACCTGGAAGCGGTCATGGCCTGCGAGCCGGATCTGATCCTGATGGGCGGCCGTATGGCGGAGTACTATGAGGATCTCTGGGAGATCGCGCCCATGCTGCGCCTTGATCCGTCCGCGCTCCCGCCGGGGAACTGAGTTTAACATGATGTTCAGGCCAACTTCGATCGGGTTGGCTTTTGTCGTCCCCACCTCCCCGCCGCCAGCAATTTTTCAAGGTGCCTTGACATTTTGGAGAAAGCGGCTATAATAAAAGCACAACGTGTGGCAAAGCAACTGCGTAAATCCAGTTGGATGCCGCGCGTTTTTTACCGCTGCGGCCGCGCGGCATCGCCCGACAAATCATGGAGGTACGGAACATGGAAAAAAACGTGAATCCCGCGCCGGCGGAAACGAATTGCCCTTGCTGTGAGAACCACTGTCCCGTCGATCAGCTTCACTGCCGCAGAGGCATGGCGCACTTCGGCAAGATCAAGGACACCGTGGGCTGGGAAAAGAAGCCCGAGACACCCGAGGAGGAAGTGCTCCAACTGCTCAGAAAGTGCGGCCACTACCTGCACCACAGCGCAGGCCGCGGCGATGAAGCAAAGCCCATCGCCCTGCCGGACTCTCTCACCGACGCGGACAAGGCCACGCTGATCGAGCTGCTGAAAAAAACCCTGCACGGCTGGCAGCCGAACGCATAAACTCTCCTCCCGGCGCAAACCATGGCGGACAGGCAAGCCTGTCCGCCTTTTTATTTTTCCGAAAAAATTCTCTGGCAGTGTCAGAATTTTAGACAAAATCCGTCTTATTGAGTGAAAGGCCTTTTATCGAACGGAAAAGGAGGGCAGGCATTTGCAGGACAATGAGATCTTAGCGCTCTATTTCCGGCGGGACGAGACGGCCATCCGCGAAACGCAGTTGAAATACGGCGCGTACTGCTTTCAGATCGCGGGGCGCATCCTGAAAAACCGACTCGACTGCGAGGAATGCCTCAGCGATACCTGGAATCGGGTCTGGAGCACGATCCCGCCGCTCGAACCGGACAGCTTGAGACTGTATCTGGCCGCCATTGTCCGAAATCTCGCGTTCAGCCGCTACCGCGCGCAGTGCGCGGAAAAGCGCGGCGGCACAGAGGTCGAAGCGGCGCTTGATGAGCTGGCTGAGTGCATCCCGGCTCCCGGCTCGCCGGAGGAGACCGTGATGGCGGACGAGCTTGGCCAGACGATCAACGAGTTCCTCGGCACGCTGACCGCGCGCGAGCGAACCATTTTCCTCAGACGCTACTATTTCATGGAGAGCGCGCGGGAGATCAGCGGGCGCTGCAGCCTGCGGGAGAGCAACGTCCTGACGATCCTCTCGCGCACCCGAAAAAAACTCAAACAGTATCTAAGACAGGAGGGCTATCTGAATTGAAGGCAGAGAATTTATATGAAGCGTTGGCGCATGTGTCGCCGGACTTTTTGCAGGAAAGCGAAGCGCCCGTGCAGCGCAGACCGCACAGGATCCTGCCGCGCTGCGCGGCGATCGCAGCGGTCGTTGCCCTGATCGGCTGCGTGACTGCGCTCGCCGTCACGCTGACGCTCCGCGATGCGGCCAGAGAGGATATGGGAATTTCGGCAGATCAGTCGATCCCGGAATGGAGCGAATACGAAACGCAAAAAGTCGAGGGAGCGGACACCGCAGCCGGGACGGCGGGCAGCGTTCAGCTTACCAGCACCTTGTGCTCCGGTTCGCAGCTCATCGCGTATTTGGAGGTCGCGCCGGTCAGCGAGGAGATCGCCGCTTCGCTCGAGCAGGGCGGCGACTACACATGGGAGATCGGCGCGCTCGATCGGAGCGATTGCTCTATCATG
>CAZJBT010000172.1:1453-3708 GCA_964544345.1 uncultured Oscillospiraceae bacterium | reverse complement strand
GAGGTCAAGCCAGACGTCATCATCGCCGCCGTCGGCGCAGATCCGATCCTTCTGCCTGTGCCCGGCTCCGACAGCAAGAACATCGTCTTCGGCGCAGATCTGATGCCTGACACGCCGGTCGGCAAGCGCGTGGTCGTTATCGGCGGCGGCCTGATCGGCTGCGAGGAGGCTGTCCTGCTCGCACGCAACGGCCACGAGGTCACGATCCTTGAGATGATGCCGGCGCTCGCGAGCGAGTGCGGCCGGATGCACCGCATTGCACTGATGCACGAGGTCGAAACGACGCCCGGCATCACGCAGGCCGCCGGTCAGCGCTGCACCGGTATCACGGAGACCTCCGTCACCGCTGTCGACAGCGACGGCGTCGAGCACGTCTACCCCGCTGACACCGTCGTCATGGCGGCCGGCATGCGCTCGCGCTCGAAGGAAGTCGAAGCGCTCCGCCCGCTGGTGAAGGAATTCTACGTCATCGGCGACGCCCGCCGCGCCAGCAAGGTCATGTACGCCGTCCGCGACGCCTACGACGCCGTGATTGATATGGGTCTGTAAGAAATCTCCAGCCGCCCGCCGGAATTCCGGCGGGCGGCTTTTTGGCTCTGTTCGAGACAAAACTATTTGCACGTTTCCTACTTTATGCTATACTGAAGGAAATCAAAGGAGGAATGAGCTTGTCCAATCCATATCCGCATCTTCTCAGTCCGTTTGAGGTCAGCGGCGTGACCTTCAAAAACCGCATCCTTGCCGGCCCGCTCGGCTACAACGAGTCAAACCCCGGCGACGGTCTGACACAGCACAACATCGATTACTACGGCTCGCTTGCGCGCGGCGGCGCGGCGCGTGTGACGACCGGCGACACCATGGTCAGCGCCGACGCCGGCTACAACGGCGGCGCCGACCGGCTGAAGCTCTTTGGCAACCCAATGGAGATGCTGCACTCCGTCAAGCAGTACGCAAACGCCATCCACCGCTATGACTGTCTCGCATTTATCCAGCTCGGTCACAACGGCGGCGAGTATACGCCCATGGCGCCCGTCCCGGGCGTCACATACGGCCCGAGCGCGGCCGAGTTTCCCTTCGGCGCGAGGGTCATTGAGATGGACGAAGCCATGATGCAGAAGGTCTGCGATGATTTCGCACTGTGCATTACACGCGCGAAGTCCTGCGGCATTGACGGTATTCTCATCCACGGCGGCCACGGTGCAAAGATCCTCGACCAGTTCCGTTCCGGCATCACTAATCACCGCACTGATGCATATGGTGGGAGCGTCGCCAACCGCTGCCGGTTCCCGATGATGCTCATGCGCGCAGTCCGCGAGGCCGCAGGCAGCGGGATGCTCGTCGAGCTGCGCATCAGCGCGCGCGAATACATGGACGGCGGTATCACGACCGAGGAGACGATCGAGTTTCTGAAGATGGTCGAGGCCGAGCATCTGGCCGATATCTTCCACATCACAGGCGGCCGGCATGTCGAGCCGCGGCGCAATGCGTTCTGTATCTCACCCGCCACGTTCCCTCCGGCGCTCTTCCGGCCCGAGGCGCGCAAGATCCGCGACGCCGGCATACAGACGCCGCTCGCGCTGATCAACTCGCTGGCCGATCCGGACATCGCGGAGGATGTGGTCGCCTCGGGCGACGCGGACTTTATCGTCCTCTCGCGCCAGCTCAACCTGGCCGACCCGTACTACCCGCGCAAGCTGCGCGAGGGCAAGCCCTGGCTGATCGACAGTTGTCTGCGCTGCCATGGCTGTTACGACGTGACCGGCCCGTGCTCGGTCAATCCGCTGGCCTCAAGCAAAACCTATGAGTCGAGCTATGAGCTGCCGCTGGCCAAGACACCGAAGAAGGTCTGCATCGTCGGCGGCGGGATCGCCGGCTTGAAGGCCGCTTTCACTGCGGCTGAACGCGGCCATTCGGTCATCCTCTTTGAAAAAGAGGACGCGCTCGGCGGCCAGCTCCGCTTTGCCGACACCGACACCTTCAAATTCGATATCCGGCGCTACAAGAACAACATGATCAAACGCTGTGAGCTGCACCCGAACATCGAGATCCGTTTGAATACCGAAGCTACACCGGAGCTGATCGCACGCGAGCTGCCCTGCGCACTGATCGTTGCGGTCGGCGCAGAGCAGAAGGTACCGGAGATTCCCGGCGTACACAGCGACCGCGTGCTCGGCGTCATGGATGTGTACCTACATCCGGAGAAGCTCGGCGATCATATCATCATGGTCGGCAGCGGCCTGACCGCATGCGAAGTC
>CAZJBT010000172.1:0-1443 GCA_964544345.1 uncultured Oscillospiraceae bacterium | reverse complement strand
TCCACCTTGACCGGAGCGGCAAGCAGGTGTCCATCATCGGCCGGCGCGACAAAATCTGCCCGCATGAGGACATGTTCAACGAGCCGCCGAGCTGTGTCTACACGCCGGTCGACACATTTCTCGACTGGTTCGACGAGCACGGCATCGCGCTCCACACCGGCTGTGACGTGATCGCGGTCGTCCCCGAAGGCGTGCGTATCCGCGACAACCACACGGGCTGCGAGCGCATCATCGAGGGCGACACTGTCGTCCTGGCTGCCGGCATGACCGCCAAGCGCGCCGAGGCGCTGACCTTCAACGACGTCGGCGCAAGCTATTTTGCCATGGCAGGCGACTGCATCAGGCCGAAAAAGATCCGTGAAGCCGTCTCCACCGGCTTCTTTGCCGCGATGGAGGTCTGAGCATCGGCGCTCGTCAACCAGCGCAGGAACGTTCTCCCGCTGCGCAGAGGAGACTTCTTGTTTCTGTCCATCGCAGCGCATAAAATACGGCGTCCATACTCCAAGCAGCGAGTATGGACGCCGTATTTTTTCGTATTTACCGGACTACTTTACCGCTTCCTCACACATTCGGTCGTACATGCGCTGCGCTGCATTCATCAGTGTGCGGCCGCGCAGGACGCCGATCTTGCAGGCGAGCGACGCCGTTTCATCCTCCAGGATGCGGAATGTCAGCGCCGGCAGCCCCGTCGGCGCGCCATGCGCCGGTACATCCGCGGCGAAGCGCTTGTCGCTGATGATCGACACGCCCATGTTCTTCGCGAGCATCTCATCCGCCAGATGCGGCGCATCGATCTGATAGAAGATGTTGGGCATCATGCCTTTCTTCTGACAGTAGTCGATGATTGCACGATCCATATCCGAGTCATGGTTGACCATAATGATCCGTTCGGAACAGATATCCTCGATGGAGACGGACTGCTTCTTGGCCAGCTCGCTCTCCGACGACATCAAGACGCCCATGCGCTCGGTATAAAGCGTTTTCCACTCGATCTCGCGCTCATTGTAGGAAGACGAGGAGAGCGCGATATCGATATCACGCCCCAGCAACGCTTCGCTCAGCTCCAGTGGACTCATCTCAAAGAAGCTAAACCGCACGCCGGGATGCTCAAAGACGAACCAGCGGACACACGTTTCGATCCAGCCGGTGTTGCCCGTGGTAAACGACGAGCCGATCTGCACGCAGCCGCCGACGCCGTCTTTCAGGCAATCGAACTGGCGGTTAAGCTCGTCAAGCCCGGAAAAGCACTGTTCTGCAAACTTCAGCACCAGCTCGCCGTAGGCGTTGAGGTGGATGTTCTTCCCCTTCCGGTCAAACAACTGCGCGCCAAGATCCTCCTCAAGCTTTGCGATCATGCGGCTGAGCGTAGGCTGGGAAATATAGAGCTGTTCAGCCGACTTGGTCAAATTCTGCGTTTTTGCAGTGACAACAAAATTCCGAAGC
>CAZJBT010000171.1:0-3748 GCA_964544345.1 uncultured Oscillospiraceae bacterium | reverse complement strand
CATCACGCCGCCCTTTTTGACCGCGTCGTTGAGCAGCGCGAGCGCGGCGGTGGTGCCGTGCGTGCCGCACACCTCAAGCCCCATTTCCTCCAGGATGCGCGCAACGGAGTCGCCGACGGCAGGCGTCGGCGCGAGCGACAGGTCGACGACGCCGAACGGCACGCCGAGCCGCGCGCTGGCCTCCTGCGCGACGAGCTGACCCATGCGCGTGATCCGGAAGGCGGTCTTTTTGATCGTCTCGGCCACGACGTCGAACGGCGCGCCGGCGCAGCCTTTCAGCGCGTGGTACACAACGCCGGGGCCGGACACGCCGACGTTGATGACGGCCTCCGGCTCTCCCACGCCGTGGAACGCGCCGGCCATGAACGGGTTGTCCTCAACGGCGTTGCAGAACACGACGAGCTTCGCGCAGCCCATGCCGCCGGCGGACGCCGTCAGCTCGGCGGTGCGCTTGACGACGCGGCCCATCTCGGCCACAGCGTCCATGTTGATGCCGGCCTTCGTCGAGCCGATGTTGACGGACGAGCAAACGAGCTTCGTCTCGGCGAGCGCCTCGGGGATCGAGCGGATCAGCCGCAGATCGGCCTGGGTCATGCCCTTCTGCACGAGGGCGGAGAAGCCGCCGATGAAGTTGACGCCGCACGCAGCCGCCGCGTCGTCGAGCGCGCAGGCAAACGGCGTGTAGTTTTTGATGCCGGACGCCGCCGCGACGAGCGCGATCGGCGTGACCGCGACGCGCTTGTTGACGATCGGAATGCCCAGCTCGCGCTCGATGGCCTCGCTGGTCGGGACGAGCTTCTCGGCCATACGGCAGATCTTGGAGTAGATCTTCATCGCGCACCGGCGCGGGTCGGGATCGGCGCAGTCGAGCAGCGAGATCCCCATCGTGATCGTGCGGATATCGAGGTGCTGGTGATCGATCATGTCGAGGGTCTGCAGAATATCGTTGTGGTTCATGCCCTCGCCTCCTCAGATCTTGTGCATCGCGTTGAAGATGTCCTCGCGCTGGATGCGGATGGACAGGCGCATCTCCTTGCCCTTGGCGGTCAGCGCGCCCGAGATCTCATCAAACGCCGCCGCGGATGCGGAGGTGTCGACCAGCATGGTCATCGTGAAAAACTCCTGCATGACGGTCTGGTTGATGTCGATGATGTTGACCTGCAGCGCGGCCAGCAGCGTGCAGACCTCTGCGATGATGCCGACCCGATCCGGGCCGATGACGGTAACAATGGCTCTCATAGCTTGGTTCCTCCTGTAGAACATGGTATACATAACGATCGCCCCAACGCCCGCAAAGCGGCGCGGCGGGAAGGCGCGCGGCCAAGGGGCGGCGCGAAGGGCGCTTGCTCCCCGCATCCGGCAGCTCCGGCGCTCCCGCCTCACTCCAGTTGATCCAGATCATAGGTGAACGGTTCGAGACAGTGCTCCAGGAACCACGCCAGCTCGGGCAGCTCCATTTTTTCGAGCGCGTCCCGCGTCTGCCGCGCGGCGGACTCGAACTCGCGGTTCCCGGCCTTCAGCTCCTCGAGACACTTGATGTGCGCGGAGAGCTTATCCGCGGCCTTGACGAACGGCCGCACGGCCTCGTCGTCGTCGTAGAGCAGGTGCTCATACCCCGGCCGGAGCGGCTCGGGCAGCATGCTGAGCAGCTTCAGGCACGCGATCTCCTCGACCTTTTTGTATGCGTCGCAGATATCGGGATTGTAATACTTGATCGGCGTCGGCAGATCGCCCGTCAGGATCTCCGACGCGTCGTGGAACAGCGCGGCGACGGCGCAGCGGTCGGGATCGGCGTCGCCGCCGAAGATCTCACGGTTGATCATCGCCAGCCCATGCGCGAGCACGGCGACCATGTGGCTGTGCTCCTGGATGTTCTCGGAAAAGCTGTTGCGCATCAGGCCCCAGCGCTGGATATAGCGCATCCGGCTGACGAGCGCATAAAACTTGTGCTGCTCCATTCGCCGTCATCCCTCCACAATGGCCTTGGTCTTCCACTTGCCGGAGAAGAAGCGGATGTAGGCGACCACCGCGGCTATGACCCAGCCGATGACCATCGACCACCAGATCGCGCGGTACGAGAGCGGCGTGAGGTAGGCAAGCGCATAGCTGAACGCGACGCGCACGGTGAGCGCGAGCAGCGTGCACATCATCGCCATGCGCGTGTCGCCGGCGCCCTGGAGCGTGCCGAGCACGACCATATACACGGAGAAGATGAGGAAGCACGGCGCCATCGAGCGCAGGTACTCGCACCCGTAGTCATAGGCCGCGCCGGTCACGCCGAAGATGTGGATGAGCTGCGGCGTGAGCAAGAATGCGGCCGTCGAGAGGATCACGCAGGTGAGCAGCGAGAGCAGCGAGGTCTGCCGGAAGCCCTCCTTCACGCGCTCCATCTCGCCTGCGCCGACGTTCTGGCCGACGTACATCGAGATGCCGTTCTGATACGAGATGATCGGCACGAGGATGTACTGCTCGATGCGCTGCGAGGCGGTGAAGGCCGCGATCATGTCGCCGCCGTAGCTGTTGACGAGGCGCTGCACGAGGATGTGACCGCACGAGACGACGCACTGCTGCAGCGCGGCGGGCACACCGACTCTCAAGATCAGGCGGCACTTGTCACCGTGGAAGCGGAATTCGCTACGGGCAAAGCGGAAGATCTCATATTTTTTCGTCATGTAGAGATAGCCCGCGAGACACGAGCAGAGCTGCGCGATCGTCGTGGCGATGGCCGCGCCGGCCACGCCCCAGCGGAACACCGCGACGAACAGCAGATCCAGCCCGATGTTGATGACGGACGAGACGAGCAGGAAGTAGAGCGTCGCCTTGCTGTCACCGATCGAGCGCAGGATCGAAGCGAAGATGTTGTAGCCGAACTGGAACACCAGCCCGACGGCGTAGAAGCGGAAGTAGGAGGCGGCCATATCCAGCACGCCGTTTTCCTCCGGGACGCCGAGGACGAACTCGAGCAGCGGCCGCGCCGCGGCGACGCCGACGACCGAGAGCGCAAGCCCCAGCCCGAGCACAAAGATAATGGCGGTCGAGGCCGCGCGGCGCATCTCGTCGTGCTGCTTCGCGCCGTAGAACTGGGCGACGATGATGCCCGCGCCGGTGGAGAAGCCGATGGCGAGCGCGGTAAAGAGCATCGTCAGCGGCGCGCAGGTGCCGACGGCCGAGAGCGCGCTCTGCGAGATCAGGTTGCCGACAATGGCGGAGTCCGCCGTGTTGTAGAGCTGCTGCAGAAAGTTGCCCGCCATGATTGGCAGGGCGAACAGTAAAATGATCTTCCAGGGTCTTCCCCGCGTGAGATTCTGTGCCATATGGATCGCTCCGTTTTCTCTTTCGTTTTTCTCTTTCTTAATTAGGTTAGAATTATAACATCTCCCTGTCAAAATAGCAAGGCCTTTCCCCGTGCCCGCGCCCCGCCCGTCCGGCAATTTCTCTCTCTTGCAAAACGCCCGGCCGCGCGGTAGAATAGAACGCGATACGATAGAAAAAGCGAAAGGGCGGCGGCGCACGATCCGGCAAGCGCGCTGCCCCGGCTTTTCCGAAAGGCGGGAGCGGCAATGCAGACCTATTTTGCGGGCAGCTACGACGTGGCGGTCGTCGGCGCGGGACACGCCGGCATCGAGGCCGGGCTGGCCAGCGCTCGGCTCGGGCTGAAAACCGTCGTGTTCACGATCAACCTCGACGCCGTCGGCAACATGCCCTGCAACCCCGCCATCGGCGGCACCGGCAAGGGTCAGCTCGTCCG
>CAZJBT010000170.1:0-3765 GCA_964544345.1 uncultured Oscillospiraceae bacterium | reverse complement strand
CGTCCGGCTTTTTCATCCTTTTGCCGTGCAGCTTGAGCTGTGTCTCACGCAGCTCGGTGAGCGCCTCCTGATCGCGTTCGGACTTCATGCTTGGGAACGCCTTCAGGATGCGGTTGTGCAGCAGCTTCGACTCGGCGAGTCTCGCGCGCAGCTCCTCGTAGCGCGCGTCACGCGCCTCACGGCCGTTCGCACGGGCGGCGCTCCAGAGCACCTGCTCCTCGGCGCGGTGCGCCTCGGCAAGCGCCTTCTCCTCAGCGCGGTGCGCGCGCACCATAGCGTAATAGTCGCTGTAGCGCTCCTGCGTCTCGTCCGTGCGCGCCTTGATGGCCAGCGTCGCGTCGGAGATCGTGTCGCCGATGGTGTCGGAAAAGCCGTGGATTTCCTTCGACAGCCGCGTGAGCAGGCCGAGCCGCTTCTGGAAGTTGTGGATCACTGCGATGGTGCCCGCGAGGTCGGCGAGAACCAGAACGCACAGCACGCCGAGGATGATGTGCCCGGCGAGCTGCGGCAGCAGCGTGACGAGCCGGTAAATCATCGGATGAACGAGCTTCATGATGAACGTAGCGGCGAAGCCCCAAATGATCGAAAACTCCAGGCAGATGTAGCCTCTGAGATTGAATTTGACGTCGGAGTAGTCCCACCATTTGGTGTGGAAGGCCTTCTCCAGGATATAGCCGGTGAGGAACTCGAGCGCGCTGGTCAGGATCATCGACCCGAAGAACAGCGCGATCAGGCTGCCTGACAGCGGCGTCAGCGCCACGATGCAGGCGACGACGCCGAACCCATAGATCGGGCAAATCGGCCCGTTCAGGAAGCCGCGGTTGACGAATTTGCCGGTCTTGACCGCAGCGAACGCCACCTCGCAGCACCAGCCGAGAAAGCCGTAGATAAAGAATAAGAGCGCAAGCTCATATAGGGAATAGGGCATGAGATTCGACCTCCTGTCCGGTTCAGTATAGCGGAAACTGCGCGAAAGCACAAGTGCGTAAAACGGATTGCCAAGTCTCGCTGAGCGTAATAAAATAAGAAAAAATGCCCGCCGGACAGGAGGGGGATCAGATGAGCGAACGCTGGAAAAGAAACTGGCACTATTTGCTGCTGCTTTATATCCCGATTTATCTGACGTGCTTTCTGCTGCTTGAGCAATATGTGACGGAGAGTTATTGGGTCAGCTATGTCCCGCTTGACGACCGGATCCCGTTTGTGCCGGCGTTCGTCATTCCCTATGTGCTGTGGTACCCGTATCTGTTCGGCGTCGGGTTTTATGTGATGGTCAAGGATGTGCCGGCCTTTAAGCGGTATCTGTATTTTATGATCAGCGCGCTCTCGATCAGCCTGCTGATCTGTCTGATTTTCCCGAACGGCCAGGAGCTGCGCCCTGATCTGACGGGTCGCAGCGGCCCGTTTACTTGGGCCATCCGGTTTATCTATGATCATGATACAAACACGAACAGCATCCCGAGCATGCATGTCGTCGGCGCGATGGGCGCAACGTTCGCAGTGTTCGACAGCGAGCGGCTCCGCCGCTGGCGGATCCCCGCGGCGGCATTGAGCGTGCTGGTCTGCGCCGCGACGGTGCTCATCAAGCAGCACTCGATCCTCGACACGCTGGCCGGGCTGGCGGTGAGCATCATATTTGGCCTGCTGGTTTATGCCCGGCGGCTGCGCGGAAAGAGTAAAATTCCGCAGGCGCTTTGACGTGCCGGTCACGATCTATCACGATAGCAAGCGCCGGAAGAGGCTCTCCTCTTCCGGCGCTTGTTATGCTCATGGGTTCTGCACGAGGATCTGTTCGCCCTGGATGAACGGATAACGCGCGAGCGTTTCACCGTCAAGCGGCTCGTTGTGCAGCTTCACCGCAGTGATTTGGTGGTTTTGATAGGTCGTGTAGTAATAGATGCCCTGGCAGGCGTTGCAGCAAGCGGTGTAGAGCGTGACCTGGTACTTGCCCCCGCCGAGATCACAGCAGCCGCGCGGCTGGTCGACCGAGCCAAGAATGTGGAAGAATTGACTGACGCTCTCAAGCTCGGATTCGCCGGAAACGGCGTTCAGCTTCGTGAACGCGGCTCGCACAAAACGCGATTGCGAGGACAGGTCGCCCGGCAGCCCCAGCGCGCCCATGCCGCGGCTGTAGGCGAACAGCTCCAGCTTGTCCGAAAAGCGGTTGCGCGGCGGCTTCGCCGAAAGGTGCATATAGTTGTTCAGGTTGAACATTTGGAGATCGAACGGCGGATCGTTCGTCAGGACGCCGACCGGGTTGTCGTAAATTTTAACGCCGTCTGCAACCGACTCTATCGTGATGGCCTCATTGCGGTCGGCGAGGATCCAATGGAGCTGCGCTGCCGGCATCGCGTCGCGAAACGGCGTGTTGACCAGGTTGATGCGCGCGAGAAGCGCACGCGTTTCCTGCACGCTTCCGCACTGGCCGAGGAGCCACGGGATCAGCTCAAACTGAGCCACGTTGTCGCGGCCTGGCGCCGGTTCGCGATAGACCGCGCTGCCGACAAAGTTCAGCCCCGCGATGCACAGCCCCTTCTCGTTTGCCGCGTCGTAGTAGAGCGGGCAGCCTTCTGCGACATGCGCTGCACCGATGATGGCATAGTGATGCGTCAGATCGCCCATGTGGCGGAAGCGAAACGGGAAGTTGCGCGGCGTGATCGTGACCTCCTCGCCGTAGGAAAACTCATAGTCCAGTGTTCTGCCGAAGTAAAAATCCTTTGTCTTGTAGGTGGCCGCAGTACACATGAGCCGACCCTCCATTCTTGTTTTGCTTCAGTATCTGCACACAGGCGGTATTTATTCTGTCAGAACAGCAGCGCGACCAGCCCGTAGAGCACCGGCTGGTGCAGCAGATAGATCCAAAGCGACTGCCGCCCGCAGAAGCAGAAAAAGCGGATCGGCGCTTTCTCCGCGTTGACGCGCGGTAGGAGCGTCTTTTTGTCGTGGTAGACCGTCCGGCCGAGCACAGTGCCAAGCATGAACCAGCCTGTGTGCGGCAGCAGCGGAAAATAGTCGCTCGAGACAAAGCCGGCCGCCTTCAGCCCCAGCGGGAACAGCCATGGGCTGCTCACCCGCAGCGTCAGCATCCAGTAGCCGGCGATCACGATGGCTGTGCCGAGCGCCGCCGTTGCGCCGAGCGGCAGCTTTTTATAGAGCGGATAGAGCAGCATCGACGCGCCGAGCAGGTGCAGAATGCCAAACTGGATCAGGATCGACCGGTTTGCCATGCCGAGCTTCCACATGCCGACGGTCACGGCGGTGATGAGCATGCCGCAGGCGAATACGAGCAGCCCGCGCCGCGCGCTCCTGGAACCAAGCGTGACGCAAATGCCGGAGAGCACGATAAAGATCACGCCGCCGTTTTCCTGAATAAACGTGTAGACGGCGGGCAGCGAGAGCGATTTCCCCGCGAAGTAGCCGAGGTCAAAGATGAAGTGGACGACGCAGACGCATAGGATGCAGAAGCCCCGCAGTGCGTCCAGCTCCCAGATGCGCGCGCGGCGCACGCGCGGCGCGTTAGAGTCCGGCATTTGCTTCCTCCTCCAGCAGACGATATGCCACCTTTCCAACCAAAGTCTTGGGCAGCTCCGAACGGAACTCGATCTCTCTGGGCAGCGCATATTTCGCCACATGCTGGCGCAGCTGTCTCATAATTCGATTCTTGCAGGCATCATCTCCGGTTACGCCATCCTTTAACACCACATATGCCTTGACCCTTTGCATTCTTCTGGTATCCTTCACACCGATAACACAGCTGTAAGAAAC
>CAZJBT010000169.1:0-3794 GCA_964544345.1 uncultured Oscillospiraceae bacterium | reverse complement strand
GCGGCAATGCGTCGGAGCTGCGACTGGCGGCGGACGCGCTGGACAAGATGATGGACGGCAACCGCAAACTGTATCTTGCCTGCTGCGGCGGGCACTGGACGGAGCAGCAGCTTCAGCAGGCGATGGACGCCGAGACGTGGCTGACCGCGCAGGAGTGTCTGGACGTTGGCTTTGCAACGCAGGTTTCCGACCTGCTCGCCGACGCCGAGGAAATGCAGCAGCTCACGCAGAAAGCAGCACAGCGGATGCAGAGCGTCGCCGCCACGCTGCGACAGGCGCGCGCGGCCATGCAGGCGGAGCTGGCAGGCTTTGTCGGCGCACAACCGGCTGCGCCGCTTGCGCAGATGTTTTCTGGCTTTTGTAAACAGATCAAAAATTAAGGAGGAATCACAATGCTTTCCAATGATATTCTGACCGGCGCCCGCGAGACCTTCGCGGCGCAGTTTTCCGAAGCGCTGGAGCAGGGCGACCAGCAGGCCGTCGCGACGGCGCTGGCGACCTACTCGCAGACGGTGCAGGAGCAGCTTGCGCAGCAGTACGCGGCGCTCTCCGACACGCAGCGTACCGACGCCGCCATTCTGGCCGCGCGCGGCGTGCGCCAGCTCACAAGCGAGGAGCACAAGTTCTATGAGAAGCTGATCTCCGCCATGCAGGGCGGAAAGAGCTTCAATCAGGCGTGGACGGGGATGGACATCACGCTGCCCGAGACGATCGTGGATTCCGTGATGGAGGACATCACGACGCAGTTCCCGCTGCTCGACGCGATCGACTTTGCCAACAGCAGCGCGGTTACCCGCTGGATCTACAACAAGCAGGGTACGCAGCTCGCCACATGGGACGCGCTCGGCGCAAAGATTGTAACCGAGCTGTCCGGCAGCTTTGGCGAGATGGACCTGACGCAGTGCAAGCTGACGGCTTACATGACGGTCAGCAAAGACTATCTGAAGCTCGGCGCGAGCTGGCTGGACGCGTATATCCGCGCCGTGCTCTCCGAGGCCAACGGCCTCGCGCTCGAGACGGCCTGCCTGACCGGCGACGGCGACCGCAAGCCGATCGGCATGATGTGCGATCTCGCCAACGGTACGACGACTGACGGCAAGACGACCTACGAGCAGAAGACGGCGACCGCCGTCACGACGCTCGACCCGGAAACCTACGGCGCGCTGCTGGCAAAGCTGGCCAAGACGCCGACCGGACGCGCCCGCACGGTCAGCAACGTCATTCTCGTCGTCAGCCCGGCGGACTATCTGACGAAGGTAATGCCCGCCACGACGATCCTGACGCCGCAGGGCACCTACGTCTCCGACGTGCTGCCCTTCCCGACGAAGGTGATCCAGTCCGCCGCAATGCCGGAGGGCAAGGCGGTTCTGGGTCTTGCGCACCGCTATGGAATGCGCATGGGCACCGACGCGCGCGGCTTTATCGAGTACGACGATTCGGTGCAGTTCCTCGAGGACAACCGCGTCTTTACGTCGCACCTGTACGGCAACGGCCGGCCGCTCGACAACAATGCGTTCGAGGTGCTGGATATCTCCGGCCTGACCGCGCCGATCTATACCGTTCGCACGGTCGCGGCGGACAGCGCGGGCTAAACAGAGGGCGCGCATAAATGACGCTGCAGGAGGAGGTTGCGCAGTACCTCAAAATGACATGGGAGCTGTCTGAGGCGGAGCAGGCGGAGCTGGCGGGCTACATCGCCCGCGGCGAGAGCCGCCTCGACGGCTACGCGGGCGGCGCGTGCGACTATGCGGCGGAGGGGCTGCCAAAGTCCCTGCTGTTCGACTACTGCCGCTATGCGCGCTCGCAGGCGCTGGAAATGTTCGAGAAGAACTTCCAGCAGGATATCCTGTCGCTGCGGCTGAACACACTGGCCGCAGCGCAGGACAGCGCGGAGGAGGACGGCAATGCAGATCAAAGCTCCGACGCCGTTTGAGGCGTTTACCGACGGCATGGTGCAGATCTGCCGCGTCTATAACGCGGCGGCCGCAGGCGACCAGCCGCGGCAGGCGCTGACCACGCGTTATCTGCTGGCATACCGGGACAAGGCGGTCGGCGCGATGCGGCGCTATGCCGCCGAGATGGCCGGACGCGAGATCACGCGCGAGGTGCGCGTGCCGCTTCGGCCGGACATTGTCGCAGGCTCGGACGTCGCAATTCTCGGCGGCGCGCAGTACCGTATCGCCGGGACGCAGGCGCGGCCGGAGACGAATCCGCCGACGATGGATCTGACGCTGGAAAGGCTGGTGAAAGGCTATGACCTTGTCTGCATTCCGTGATCTGCTGCTCGACCTCGCGCCGGATGGCGTGACCGTCTACCACCAGCACGCGCCGCAGGAGGCCGAAAATCCGATGATTGTCTGGCTCGAGGGGCGCCTGCAGCACCTGTGGGCGGACGACGAGATCGCCGCCAGCGTCCTGCCGGTGCAGTGCAACTACTACACGTCCACGGAGTACGACCCCGGCCCGTACGTGCTGCTCCAGCGCCTGATCGAGAACGGCGTGTCCTGCGAGATGGAGCCGGGCTACGACGCCGATCTGGGCGAGTGGTTCTATCTGATTTCCTGCGAGGTGGCGTTCTCATGGCCAGACTGAAAACGGATTTCCCACAGCAGCTGCTCTCCAAACTGGAGGGGCTGGGGACCGACGGCCTGCCGCAGGACGTGATCGACGAGATGCTGCGCGCCGGGGCCGCGCCGCTCGCAGCGCAGATCCGCACAAACGCCCGCGCGCTGGGTGTGTACGACACCGGCAAAGTGCTGCGCTCCATCCGTGCGGGTAAGCCCGAAAACCGCTCCACAAACAGTGGCGGCGGGCGGCAGATCCACGTCGGGCCGCTCTCCCGGGCAAAGCACGACAAAAAAGCCAAAGGCAAGGAGCCTGCGACCGTCTCTGCCGTCGGCTTTTACAACGAGTATGGCCACGGCAGGCAGCACCCGGTCGCGCCGCGCCACTATATTTCGCAGGCGGTCCAGAGCACGGAGTCCGCCGTGATCGAGGCGGAGGCACGGGTGCTGGATCAATGGATTTCTGACAATTTTTAAGGAGGAAACACTATGGCAAGTTTTGGTGCAAAGATGCCGCTGTTCGCCCCGTTCGCAACGGAGCCGGAGGCGGCGCTGCCGACCTATGGCGAGACGGTGAATATCGGCAAGCTCGTCAAGGCCGATCTCACGGTCACGCTCGCATCCGGCGAGCTGTGGGCGGACGACGCGCTCGCAGAGAGCTTGGAGCTGTTCGCGTCCGGCTCGATCGCAATGGAGACGGACGACATTGCCGACGAGGTCGCGAGCGTGCTCTACGGCGCGACCGTGACTGAAAAGCAGGTCGACTACAACGACGGCGACAACCCGCCCTATGGCGGCCTTGTGTACTACAAGACGCTGGTGCGGGGCGGCAAGCCGCTCTTCAAGGGCTATTTCTACCCGAAGACGAAGGCGGCGCTCGGCAACGATTCCGCCGCGACGAAGAGCAGCAGCGTCACGTTCGGCACGGCCAACACGACGCTCAAGGTGCTGCGCTGCAACACCGGCGTCTGGCGGCGCACGAAGGAATTTTCCGACGAGGCCGAATGCATCAGCTGGTGCAGCGAGCAGCTCCAGCCGGCGGCGAGCGAAGGCTAAAAGAACGCGCCGCGCCGGAATCCATCCGGCGCGGCGCGAAACGGAGTGAAGCGACATGGTAAAACAGACGGTTCCCGTCGCGCTCTGCGGGCAGAGCTACGCGCTGCGCTATGACGGGCTTGTGATGTTCGACGCCGCGGAAAAATTCGGAGACCGAAATGCTGTGGAAGCCTG
>CAZJBT010000168.1:0-3812 GCA_964544345.1 uncultured Oscillospiraceae bacterium | reverse complement strand
GTGCCGGCCCGTACAAATTCGTTGAGTACACAGACGGTATTGTCTACTTCGAAGCCAATAGCAGCTACTATGCCGGTGCTCCGAAAATCCAGTATGTTCGTTTTCAGGAGGTTTCCGACGCCGATAAAACGACCGGAATCTACTCCGGCACGCTTGATATCTCTGACCCGTCGATCAGCGCTGCTACCGTTGAAACCATAAAAGAACAAAACGGTGGCGAACTAACAGGCGATGTAATCACCACCATCTCGGTCGACAACCTCGGATACGGATATATCGGAATCCAAGCCGAAGTGGTGAGTGTCGGAGGAGATTCTTCGAGCGAAGCTTCCAAAAATCTTCGTAAGGCCTTTGCCACCCTGTTCTCCGTTTACCGTGATGCAGTTATCGACTCCTACTACGGAGAGCGCGCCAGCGTCATCCAGTATCCGATCTCCAACACCTCCTGGGCGGCTCCCCGTCCGGCTGACGAGGGGTATGAGATCGCGTTCTCCAGAGACGTCAACGGCAACAGCATCTATACCAACGATATGACAGAGGATGAACGATACGCCGCCGCCCTCGAGGCTGCCGTCGGTTTCCTGAAAGCCGCCGGCTACACCTGGGACGACGCGCAGGGAAAATTCACTGCTGCTCCGGAGGGCGCTTCCCTCTCTTATGAATTCATGATCCCAGCTGACGGCGCAGGCGATCACCCGGTCTTCGGCGTCGTAACCGCCGCGTCCGCCGCCCTGGCCACCGTCGGCATCGACCTCCAGGTCACCGACCTGTCCAACTCCGCCACCCTCTGGGATGCGCTGGATGCCGGCACCTGCGCCATGTGGGCTGCCGCATGGACTTCCACGGTAGATCCGGATATGTATCAGATTTACCACGGCGACAACGTCGTCGGCGCCGGCGGTACCGACTCCAATAAGTACGCCATCAACGACTCTGAACTAAATGAGTTGATCGTCGAAGGACGCTCCACAACGGATCAGAGCCTCCGCAAAGCAATCTACAAGCAGGCTCTGGAGATCGTACTGGATTGGGCCTGCGAGGTTCCGACCTATCAGCGCCAGAATGCGGTTCTCTTCTCGACCGAACGTGTCAATGTGGACACAATCACACCCGACATGACCCCGTTCTGGGGCTGGAAAGCCGAAATCGAGAAGCTGGAAATGAATTGAGCTTGTCCGATTTCTATCTTTTCTGAACATAGAGAAGGAGCCGCCGTCGGCGTTTTCTGCCAGCGGCGGCTCCTTGCCTTTAGTACGGAGGTGACTTCATGGGAAAATTCCTGATAAAGCGAGTTCTCCTTGCTCTGCTGATCCTTTTTTTTGTAATGTTCCTAGTCTATACGCTTATGTACTCGCTGCCATCGAGCTACATGGAAACCGTAGCGCGCGAACTGGCGCAGAAGCCCGGGTCCAAGAGCGCGGCGGAGTGGCTCGCAGAACTGAACGCACAATACGGTATGGACAAAGGCGTTGTGCAGGGCTTCTTCACCTGGCTTGGCTCCGCAGTTCAGGGTGACTTCGGCGACAGTTGGTATTGGACCGTTCCGGTCACGCAGAAATTCAGCGATGTGATCTGGTACAGTTTTGTTCTGGGTCTGGTCGCGTTCCTTCTGGAGATCCTGATTGCAATCCCGCTCGGCGTTCTCGCTGCAAAAAAGCAATACTCCATCGCAGACTATACCGTCACGGTTGTCTCTCTGGTCGGTATCTCACTGCCAACCTTTTTTGTAGCGACTGTGTTGAAAATGGTATTTGCCGTCAAGCTCGGTTGGTTTGACATCAGCGGCATGCACTCGGCGCGTCTGACCGCCACAGCCGGAAGCTGGGCTTACTTTGTGGACGAGGTCAAGCACTTTATCATGCCCGCGCTGACGCTCGTCATCGTCAGTGTCGGTAGTCTGATGCGCTACACGCGTACCAATACGCTCGAGGTTCTCAACGCCGATTATATCCGCACCGCCCGCGCAAAGGGTCTGCCTGAACGCCGGGTCATCGGCTATCATGCGTTCCGCAACACGCTGATCCCGATCGTTACGATTCTGGGCGGCTCTTTGCCCAGCCTGTTTTCCGGCGCTCTGATCACCGAGACGCTGTTCGCCATCCAGGGAATCGGCTACACCTCTTATCATTCCATGATCAATGGCGACATTCCGTTTACCATGTTTTACCTCAGCTTCATTTCCATCCTGACCTTGCTCGGAAACCTGATCGCCGACGTACTCTACGCGGTCGTCGATCCGCGTGTCCGCGTGAATTAAAAGGAGGCTCGTATGGATAAAAAAAATTTCAACGAAGTCCTCAAGGCACGCGAGGCCGCTGAGGCAGCGCTCCGCAGCAATCAGGATCCACAAGAACCAATGCACCTCGACGACACGCAGCGCGTCAAGGTACTCAGCCCCGGCCGTCTGGTGTTCAAGCGCTTCATGCGCAACAAGCTCGCTATCGTTGGCTCGTGCATCCTTATCTTTATGTTTCTGTTCTCGTTTGTCGGGCCGCTTTTCTATCAATATGGTCAGACGGATATCTTTTACAAATATGACTATCTGACCGTCGATTATGCTTCGGCGACCCAACGCACGGATTACACCAGCTATATCTACGACAGCTCTCTGACGGTCGACGGATCCGTCAGCAACCGGGTTAACGCGCTCATCTCCCAGATGGAAGCGAGCGGTCAGACCATGCGGTTCGTCACCGGAGACGACGGCGTCAGCTACCTGTTTGAGAAGCTGGGCGATCTGGTCTACTGCATCAGCCTGGCTGATACACAGGTCGCGGCCGTCAAGGGCGTCTCCGAGGGGATCGGCTCGTACAACAAAATGCTCGGCCTCATGACCTACTCCGGCGACGAGCTGGGCGACGAGTTCGTGGCGGCGCTCGACAGCGCGATCGCCGCCGGCAGCGATACCTTCGCCTTCGACGGCAGCGAGTATTCCGTCAGCGCCACCTCTGTCAAAAATACCTATGACGTTGCGCGCGGCACAGGCGACGCCTTGAGCTATCCGAACGGTGAGCCGGGCGAGGGATTCGAGGCCGCTTTCGAGGTTCGTGAAGGCAACGCCTTTTCGTTCGGCGGCGATGTCTATCTGGTCGATGAGTCGGGAGAAGGTACGGTCGTCTACCTGATCCGCTCCGGACAGCCTGCGATGGTCTGCTCCACCTTCGTATTCGATCTGTATGAGAGCGGCGCTGCGCTCAGCAACGAGGTCAAGGCGGAAGCGCTGATGGCGCTCTACAAAGGCGGCAGCTTTACCGTGGACGGCAAGGACTACACCGTCGAGCTGCGCGACGAGACCCACTATCTCTATGAAGCGGGTGCGGCCGAGCCGACCGCCTTGCTGAGTGATTTTGCGGTTCGCCGTTACAGCGGCGAGGATTCTCTCTCCATCGAATTCAAGGCCGCTGCACAGAGCGCCATTGAGGAGATGGAGGAGGCCGAAAAACAGACGACCTCGTTTGTCTTCAGCCTGCCCGAGTTGGATCAGGCGGGCAACAGCTTGCTCGACAGCAACGGCCAACCTATCTATGTCGACACTGAAATCACCGTCACGAAGAAAGTCGGACAGTATGTCCTGAACTGCGAACAGCTCACCTATCTGATCGATATTTACGGCTCCGCCTCCTCTGCGCATATCTTCGGCACCGACGCCGACGGCATGGATGTGCTCGCCCGCATGATGTATGGCGGCCGTATCTCGCTGATGGTCGGCTTTGTTGTCGTCATTCTCGAGTGCCTGATCGGCGTGATCCTCGGCGGCGTCGCCGGCTACTTTGGCGGCTGGATCGACACGCTTATCATGCGTCTGGTCGATG
>CAZJBT010000167.1:0-3899 GCA_964544345.1 uncultured Oscillospiraceae bacterium | reverse complement strand
CGGATGAGTTAAAACCTGCGTTCCCGAATCTTTCCTTTGCTCAGGTTTCCTATTGTGCCGGAATACTGACGATAGCGCGATGATTTCGTGTTTGTGGGGATGAGAGGAAACATGAAACAAGCGGATTTTGTTGAACTAGGGAACTTTCTGTACGTGAAGATCGCCGACGGAGAACGTTTTGTATCTGATCACGCAGTATGAAGCAATGGCATGGTAGCATAAATAAATCGGCAGACGTTGATCGAAGCGTCTGCCGATTTATTTATTTTGGCATTCAGCGCTCAGCAGCAGCGCCGCAAGAACAGAACGCAGTCCTCCCGGTCAAGAGCGCCGCCAAAAGGCGCAAGAAAAAAAGCCGCCGCAGTAGTTTTGCGGCGGCCGATACATATAAATCAATAGGTTCCGTATTTGTAGACGCGGTCGGGAACGTCGTTCAGCTCGTTCTTGTCGATGAAGGCGACCATGCGAACCTTCGAGCCGTCGCCCATATACCAGCGGGACGGGAACGCGCAGATGACGCAGCGGTGGCCGACGACCTTGTCGACGTCGCCGCCGACATCTTCGTAGCCCGGGATGTTCTTCGACAGGAACACCTCGTGCACCGGCTCCCAGTAGGAAAACTGCTCGTCGCTGACGTCAATGCCGAACTGCTCAGCGTACTCCATCACGCGCGGGACCAGCGGCCCGGGGCCGTGCGCCGCCATATACGAGCACAGCGGATGGTCGAGCGCCTGCGTGTCGATGCCAAAGCCGGAAGCGCCCAGCTCGTCGCGGATATAAAGCGCAGCCTCGCGGCTCAAGCCGGGACTCCACAGAAAATAGCGGTCAGAATCGGAGTACAGGCGGTGCCAACCAGTGACGATGATGCAGTAGTCGCCGGGCTGCAGCGGCAGCTTAGCCTGCGCTTCCTTAATGCGATCAAGGGAGATCAGCTCCATCGGCGTACAGGGGATATCCCACACGACGGCAGGCGCAATGAACTTCTCCAGCGGCACCTCGTGCACAAACGGACTCTCCTGGCAGACATGGCTCGGCGCGTCATACTGGGTGGAGACATGCTCCGGCATCCCCCAAGCCAACTGGGTTCGGCGGTTGAACTTGGACATGTACTGAACCGGCCTCATGTACGGCTGCTCGCCGGCCGGCCAGGTCGGCTGATCGTTGCCCCACGGATGGGACAGGTCGACCATGACCATATCGCTGTTGATGGCCCAGGCGCCAGGCTCATTCTTCTCCGGCGTTTTGTACAGATCGCCGAAGTCCGGCGTGGTGTAGGTTTTACACTCATACGGAAGCTTGGTCGAGTCATACTGATAGACTTGTAAATCGGCCATGATGGTTTTTCCCTCCATATTTAAAAGTATACTGCGCTCCGGCACTCTCACGCCGTCCGCTTCGTATACGAAATTATACTGCGAAACCATCGATCTGTCAATTACAAATCGATAGAAAGCGTGCCGCATGCGGCAGCCGCTTGGCGCTTTCGTTTTTTGGCGACCCCCTTTTCAAATTCGATCCGCTGTGTTAAGATAAGATTTGGTTTTGCATCCTGACATACGATCAGAGGAGGTGCTGACGTTGGCTGTCGTCCGATTTGATTTTGGCGGACTCATCTTTTCCTTTGTCAACCAGTTTGCGCGGCTGCAGCGGCTTTTCTGCAAAAAGACCGGCCTGTACGCCGGGCAGCCGCGCGTGCTTACCATTCTGCGCGAGAACGAGGGCTGCACGCTCAAGGAGCTGGCCGCCGTCTGTAACATTGGCATGCCAAGCCTGTCTGTCTCCGTGCGGAACATGGAAAAAACCGGCCTGATCCGCCGCGAGGGCGGTGCGCGCAGTCCGCGTCTCTACCTGACGGAGACCGGGTGGGAAAAAGCAGGCGCATTTCACCTTCTGATCGACCGTTTCTACGCTGAGTTTCTCTCCTCCGTCGGGGAGGAGGAGGGCGAACAGCTCGATCGGCTGCTCCGCCTGTTCGACGCCTTTATGGGCGAGTACATCGAACGCGCCGGCGCGGATGCGGCCGACTGACCGCACTTTGCCCAGAACAATAAAAAAGGAGACCGCCCGGCAGGCAGTCTCCCTTTTTCTGATCCGCTCACCGGCGGCGTACACAGGCGCAGACATCGCACAGGCAGTCCGCCGCCTCCATTTTGCACGCTTCACGCACAGCCAGGTCGCCGAGCGAGACCATGCCGACCAGCGCGCCGTTCTCCGCAACCGGTACGCGCCGGATCTGCTCACGCGCCATGACCGCGCCCGCCGTCTCGTCGGAGTCGCCGGGTGAGACCGTGACCACGCGATCCGTCATGATCTCCTGCACGCGGGTGCAGGCAGGATCCTTCCCCGCCGCCACACAGCGTAAAACGATGTCGCGGTCGGTCACGATGCCTGCCGGGCGCTTGTCCTCCGTACACACCGGCAGACTGCCGATGTTGTGCCGGCTCATCAGTCGGGCGGCGGTCTCCGCCGAGTCCTCTGGCGCCACAGAGACAACGCCTTGGGTCATCAGTTCCTGAACTTTCATTGGAACGCTCCTTTCCATCTTGCTGTTTTCATCGTGTCCATTCCCATGGGAATCTATGCATATTTGCTTTTTTCGATTGCAAGGTTCGTCGAATCGTGTTAGTATTTTACCGGAACAAGGACAGGATTCGATCTGAATTTCGTCCAATCCGCACAAAGCGGCATTATGTCTACCGCTTTGTGTCTTTCTGTAAAAATCACTGTAAATACCACAAAATATCGCGCAAACATGGTGCGTTTTTTTCAAGAATCGGGATTGCGCAACCAAAGCGAATCTTCTATAATGTACTTGTAGATTTATGCTTACTCAGGAGGGGAATCCATCATGAACATTGCTACCTATGACCTGACCGGCAAGGTTGCCGTCATCACCGGCTCCACCCGCGGCATTGGCAATGCCATCGCCTACACAATGGGCAAGTACGGCGCTAAGGTCGTCGTTACCGGCCGCAAGCAGGAAGCCTGTGACAAGGCCGCTGCCGCGCTCGCCGCTGAAGGGATCGAGGCGCTCGGCGTCGCGTGCGAGGTCACAAAGGCCGCCGACCGCGAGACGCTGATCGCCAAAACCGTCGAAAAATTTGGCCGCATCGATATCCTTGTCAACAACGCCGGTCTCGGCGGCCAGCCGAAGAAGCTGATCGACATGGACGAGGAATACTTCGACAACTATGTCGACGCCGATCTGAAGGGTCTGTACTTTATGAGCCAGCTCGCCGCCCGCCAGATGAAGGAGCAGGGTCGCGCCGACGGTGAGAACCCGTACCGCATCATCAACCTCTCGTCTGCCGCCGGCATCAAGGCGCCGATCGGCGATACCGTCTACGGTTCCTGCAAGGCCGCCGTCACCCACCTGACCAAGATCATGGCCAATGAGCTTGCCCGCTTCGGCATCCTGTGCAACGCGGTCGCGCCGGGCTATGTCCTGACCGATATGACCAAGGACGTCATGGCCGACGAGAAGAACGTGGCCGCCGTCACCCGTATGATCTCTGTCCGCCGCTATGCGCAGCCGGAGGAGATCGCCGCGGTCATCAGCTTCCTGGCCTCCCCTGCCGCAGGTTACATCACCGGCGTTCTGATCCCGGTCGACGGCGGCATGACCATCAACTGATCTCGTCAAACTCCGCGCCGGCCGCTCTCCCTGAAAAAGTGCCGCACCACGCGGCCAACGGCCATGCGCGGCTGCCCGTCAGGGCACAATGGGTCCGTGATCTGGAAACGGATGTGCGGGAGTGCTGATTAAATGGAGGATTTACTTATGGGAGTCGGAACTTACGAACAGTACAAGCAGCGTCTTCTGAACATGAAGCCGAACGTCTACCTGCACGGCCAGAAGGTCGACCGTTCCAACGGCAAGCAGGGCGCCGAGCGCGACC
>CAZJBT010000166.1:0-3908 GCA_964544345.1 uncultured Oscillospiraceae bacterium | reverse complement strand
GCAGGAGCAGGGCGTTTCAAAGCTCCTGACCATCGACCTCAATCAGATGGCTGAACAGCTTGGAATCAAAGACTAAAAGGGGAACAAAGCATGAGTTTTTTTGACAAGATCAAATCGGGCCTGTCGAAAACGCGCGATTCCATCGGCGGCGTGTTTTCCGGCTCGCAGCTCGACGATGATTTCTACGACGAACTGGAGGAGAGCCTGATCCTGGCTGACCTGGGCGCAGAGACGGCGATGCAGGCCGTCGATGATCTGCGCGGTATCGTGCGCGAGCAGCACCTGAAAAAACCGGAGGAGGCCAAAGGGGCGCTGAAGGATATCCTCGGCCGGATGCTCCGCGTTGGCGAGAGCCGCTTGAACCTGTCCACGAAGCCGTCGGTCATTTTGGTCATCGGCGTCAACGGCGTCGGCAAGACGACTTCGATCGGCAAGCTCGCGAATCTGCTCAAGAACAAGGGGAAAAAGGTTTTGCTCTGCGCGGCGGATACATTCCGCGCGGCCGCGGCCGACCAGCTCGAGATCTGGGCGGGCCGCGCCGGCGTCGACCTCATCCGGCAAAGCGAGGGAGCAGACCCGGCGTCCGTCGTCTTTGACGCGATCTCCGCCGCCCGTGCGCGCGGTTCCGATGTCATTATCTGCGATACGGCCGGCCGCTTGCACAACAAGCAGAACCTGATGAACGAGTTGGGCAAAATTTCACGTATTATTGACCGTGAGCTGCCCCATGCGGATAAAGAGGTGCTGCTCGTCATCGACGGCACCACAGGTCAGAATGGCCTGCTGCAGGCCAAGCAGTTCAAGGAGATCGCCGGCGTGACCGGCATGATCCTCACAAAGCTCGACGGCACGGCCAAGGGCGGCATTGTCATTGCCGTGGCGAAGGAGCTGCAGATCCCGGTGAAGTTTATCGGCGTCGGCGAGGGCATGGACGATCTGATGCAGTTCGAGGCATACGAGTACGTCGACGCGTTGTTTTGATGGAGGAGTGCGGACATGAGGCTGGACGGAAGAGCAGTAGACGAGCTGCGCCCCATAAAGATCACAACTGACTTTGTAAAATTTGCCGAGGGAAGCTGCCTGATCGAGTGCGGCAACACGATGGTGCTCTGCTGCGCGTCGGTCGAAGACCGCGTGCCGAAGCATGTAGTCTCCGGCGGCTGGGTCACGGCGGAGTATTCGATGCTGCCGCGCGCGAACCGCGAGCGATCCCGGCGTGACATCAGCAAGCTCAAGCTCTCGCCGCGTTCGGCGGAGATCCAGCGGCTGGTCGGCCGGTCGCTGCGCGCGGCGGTCGATCTGAACGCGCTCGGCGAGCATGCGGTCACGATCGACTGCGATGTGCTCCAGGGCGACGGCGGCACGCGTACTGCGTCCGTGACGGGCGGCTTTGTCGCGCTGGCGTTGGCCTGCCGGAAGCTCCTTGAGCGCGGCGAGATCACGCGGATGCCAATCCGTACTGCTGTCTCCGGCGTCTCCGCCGGTATTGTCGGCGGCGTGCCGATGCTCGACCTGTGCTATGAGGAGGATTCCGGCGCCGACGTCGATTTGAACTGTGTCATGACCGCAGCCGGCGAGCTGGTCGAGCTGCAGGGAACCGGCGAGGGTCGGCCATTCACGGTCGAAGAGCAGCGCGCGCTGGTCGAGCTGTGCCGGAAGGGCAACGCCGAGCTGGCCGCGATCCAGCGCGATGTTTTGGGAGATCTGGTATGAAATTCGTTCTTGCGAGCAAAAATGAGGGCAAGCTGCGCGAGATGCGCGCGATCCTGGCCGCGCTTGGCTGCGAGGTCATCGGCGAGCGCGAGGCCGGCGTCGACATCGAGGTCGAGGAGACCGGCACGACGTTTGAAGAAAATTCCATGCTCAAGGCGCTTGCCGTGATGCGCGCGAGTGGCCTGCCCGCCATCGCGGATGATTCCGGGCTTGTGGTCGATGCGCTCGGCGGTGCGCCGGGCGTGTATTCGGCGCGCTTTGGCGGCCTGGATTCGGACGAGGCACGAACCAACCTGCTGCTGGAGCGGCTTGCATCGGTGCCGGACGGGCAGCGCACTGCGCGCTTCGTCTCCGTTATCACCTGCGCCATGCCGGACGGTGTGGCGCTCTCCGCCCGCGGGGAATGCGAGGGTGTCATCACAGACGCGCCGCGCGGCGAAAATGGATTTGGCTATGACCCGGTGTTCCGCTATGAGCCGGACGGGGCGACCTTCGCGGAGCTGAGCGCGGAGCGGAAAAATGAGATCAGCCACCGTGCGCGGGCGCTCGCCCGTTTCGCGGAGGAGCTAAAGGAGTATTTCAATGCTGACGAGTAAAGAGCGCGCCGCACTGCGCGCGCAGGCCAATGGGATCGATACGATCCTGCACATCGGAAAGGGCGGCGTCACCGAGGCCGTGATCGCGCAGGCCGACTCCGCGCTGTCCGCGCGCGAGCTGATCAAGGGCGGCGTGCTGGAAAATTCTATGCTGACTGCGCGAGAGGCGTGCGATGCGCTGTGCGAGGCGCTCGGCGCGGACGGAGTTCAGGTGGTGGGCAGCAAGTTTGTTCTCTACCGCAAGAGTGAAAAGCAGCAGCAGAACAAGCCGAAGCCGAAGAAGGTCAATCCGGTACGCAAGGGTGTACAGACTCGCCGCCGCAAAGCGCAGGCCGAGCGGCAGAAACGCGATGCGTATTTTAAACGCGCAGCCATCGAGGCCGCCATTGAAAAAAGCAAACAGAAGGCCAAACGGGATATCTGACCGTCTGACGAATATCTTCGGAGGTGTGCGACATGGGTAAAATCGGAGTGTATGGCGGCAGCTTCAATCCGCCGCACAATGGACATCTTCTTGCCGCGCGGGAGGCCGCAGCGGCGCTTTCGCTTGACCGTGTGATTTTCTTACCGGCGGCGCACCCGCCGCACAAGGCGCTTCCCGAGGGGACGCCGGACGAGCCGACGCGCCTTGCTCTGATCCGGGCGGCGATTCGCGATCTGCCGTTTGCTGAGGTTTCCGACCTGGAATTCCGTCGCTCCGGTCTGAGCTACACGGCCGATTCGCTGATGCAGCTGCAAACGGAGAATCCGGGCGATAAGCTCTATCTCCTGATGGGGACGGACATGTTTTTGTCCCTGCACACCTGGTCGCGGCCAGAAGAGATCTGCCGTATGGCCGACATCGTCCTGGCCGGCCGCGAGGAAGCGGACGACGCTGCGCTCGCCGCGCAGAAAGCGCGCCTGGAGTCGGATTTCGGCGCGCGGATCCATATCCTGGACAACCGCTTTGTGGAGCTGTCCTCCACCACTGTCCGCCGCATGGCGGCCTTCCGCTGCCTGGACGGTCTTGTGCCGCCGGAGGTGGCCGCGCTGATCGAGAGCGGCGGTCTCTACCAGTGCCGCGCCAAGTGGAAGAGCCTTCCCTTTGAGCAGCTCAGGGCGGCGAGCCTGTCGCTGCACAAGCCGAGCCGCGTGTCCCATGTCATCGGCTGCTGCGAGACGGCCGTCAAGCTGGCTGAGCGCTACGGCGCCAATCCGGTCGACGCAGCGCGAGCCGGCATTCTACACGATGTGACAAAAGCGCTCGACGGCGTGAATCAATTGCGTTTGTGTGAAAAATATGATATAATAACCGATACGTTTGAACGTGAGCACCACAAGCTGCTCCATTCCAAGACTGGAAGCGCCGTCGCTCGACATATTTTCGGAGAAAACGACGCCGTCTGTGACGCGATCTACTGGCACACCACGGGCAAAGCGGACATGACGCTTCTGGAAAAGATCATCTATCTGGCGGATTACATTGAGCCGTGCCGCAGCTTTGACGGCGTCGAGCCGATCCGGGCGCTTGCCCAGCAGGATCTGGATCGCGCGCTGCTGGCCGGCTTTGACCAGTCGATCGCCGAGCTGCAGCGGGAGAACAAACCTCTTGGCCGCCAC
>CAZJBT010000165.1:0-3945 GCA_964544345.1 uncultured Oscillospiraceae bacterium | reverse complement strand
ACCGGCAGGCTCCCGTCGTATACGCAGATCCCCGTCGGGGCCTTGTAGTATAGCCGCTCCTGTACCACCGCCAGACTTTTCTCACTTCCGCGCTCCACGCCCCGGCACTTCGTCTCCACAATCTGATGCGCGCCCGTCGACGACGGGTATACCCTGTGTAAACAGTCCTCCTTAAAAAAGATCGGGCTGCTGCCCAGCGTCGCCGCGCCCGTCCATCTGCCGTCCGACCCCACCGACGCCGTGTACGAATCCGTCGATAGCCCCAGATAGCACGTCCAGTTTTTAAAATCCCCCAGCTTGCAGCAGTAGATCTCGTTCACGGTCTTTCCGTTCACCACGCCGTATTTGCATCCCCATAGCCGGTTTCCGCACTCCGTTACATAGTCCATTTCCGGCGCTTCCCGGTCGATCTCCACCACGCCCTGCGTCTGCGTGGCCGCCGCGTCGATGATCCCCACGATCACGATCCAGTTTTCTTCCCGCGCGTAAATGACGTGCGATCCGTTTAAACCTTCTATCTGCTCCGACCCCTCGCACCCAGCAAGCGTCACACCGTCCCATTGGCTCAGGCCCGTGCCGATGCCGTTTGCCTCCACGCGCACATAGACCGTCGCCTGCTGCACCCACATCGCGCTTGTCGCGCTCCACTGCTTCAGCGTGTGCTCCTGCTCTGAGGTGTCTACCCAGTATTGCCCGTTTTCCGCCTCCTCCGGCGGCTCCGCCTGCGTATAGCTCGGCGTGATGATCGTGCCGTCCAGCTTGCACAGGCTGTATGTCACCGGCGTCGCGGCCGCGTCGGCCTCGTTGTGCCGGTCCATGTAGCCGCTGTCGGTAAAATCCTGCGTGTTAAAATATACCCTGTCCGGGAAGATGCACAGATACGCGCCCATCTGTACGATCTGCTTTTCTCCGCCCGTCGTCAGATAGACCCCCGGCATGTACTCCTGCATGCTCAGTCCGTTATAGTAGAGCGTACCGTCCTGCACCCATGCAAGCGCGTCCCTGCTGGATAGCGCCTGCGCGCCCTCAATGCGCCGGACCGTCCCGCGCTTTTTCCGCTCCCGCAATAGCGGGTACGCGTCCGACGACAGGTTCTGCATCTCGTACCATTCGCCCGCGCTGATCTTGTAGTTGTGGTTGTACCCGTAAAACGCCTGTATCAGCATCTGCTGCTGCGCGCTCACCTGCTGCTGCGGATAGATCATGCCGTTTCCCTCACAAAATAAAATGCGTCGCGCCTGCTAGCGGCATGTGGTGCCGGTTGTAGTCGTTCCCCAGCGCCTCGTAGTAGGTGTTGAACTTCGTCGCGGAATTGTTGTATTTCACCAGCTCCGCGTTCGCGTCGTCAATCTTCATTTCCAGATACCACCGGTAGATCTGCGCGTACCGCTCCGGCGCCAGCAGCGCCGTCTCCAGATCCACCAAAAGCGGGTATCCCGTAAATTCCTCCGGCGCGTCCTCGTGCGTCTGCAGAATGTCCCGGTCGATCATCGCGTCCAGCTCCGATAGCCACGCGACCTTCTCCGCCTCGTCATACTGGTTCGGCTTCATCCGGTCTACCAGCTCGATTGCCTCCCTGATCGTCATACGCTTCCTCCTGTCCCGTCTGCTAGGGGTTTTTGACAAAAATGGGCGTCGTTGGACGCCCATTTCATTCTTCTTTCTACAGTTCCGCTGCCAGCGCCTCTGACCGTCTGTCCGCCTCGTCCTGCTGGCGCTGCATGTTGTCGATCACTTCCGCTACCGGCTCCGGCACCTGTACGCGCTTGCCCTTCGGCACCTGGAATGTTCTGCCATTCACGCACACAAATTCCGATTTTTGTTCGTTGCCCTGCGGTCTTGGCAGCAGCACCTCGCGCGTGCGCTCCCATGCGCCGGTCTGCTGCGCGGCTTCCTCTGTCGCCGCCTGCGCGGCTTCCTCTGTCGCCGCCTGCGCGGCCGTCTGCTTCGTTGCCATCGTCAAAAACTCCTTTCTTCACGCCCTGCGCGCCGCGCGCGGCGCGCAGGGCTTCTGTACTAGTTCGCCTCGTCCGTTGCCGAATACGCGCTGCAGCTTTCCACGCGCACCATGCGGTCTTGATACAAGATCCTGGTCGCGCCTGAGAACTTATAGCCCAGCGTCGAAAACTGGTTGAGCGGCCCGCCGACCTGGCTCTTGTCCTTGATGATCATTTCCAGGTTTCCGCCCTCCGGGTCGATCGTGCCGTAGGCGTCCTTGCCCAAAAACGTCGTCGCGTAGACCGCCAGACCGCTGGGGCATCCGTCTCCCGTCCAGACCTTCGCCTCGGTCGACTCGACAAACCGGCAGCCGTGCAGTTCGCCGATCTCGCCGTTAAACAGCTCCGTCACCGACGCGTACTTGTGCGCCTCGATCCACTCGTCGCTTTCCCGCAGATCGAACGCCACCGACGGGTGGATAATCGCCACATACTTGCCGCCGATTTTCGGCGCTTTCAGCTTCTTCAGCGTCGTCACCGCCTTGTTGACCTCCGTCGGCGTCAGCTTCGCGTCCACCGTCAGACCCGCTCGGCTCGTGACCTCGGTCGGCGTACCGTTTGTGACCGTATCGCAGTACTGTACGTTCGTGCCCGCCGCGATCGCGTCGCGCACAAGCTTGTCCTGCGTCGAGCCTGCCGACGCGCCAAGCTCCTCCGTTGCGCCCAAAATCACGTCGTCGATCGCGTGCAGCTCCAGCTGATCGGATACCGTCACATACGTGCCGTACTGCGTAATGGCCTGCGTCATGCTCGACTGGCCCATCTTCTGGCCCGTCGGGATCACGCCCTCTGTCAGCGCCGTCGCGTCTTCCAGCGTGTTCCACTTTCGCCATTCCACGCTCTTGCCGCGCCCCTTCGGCAGATTCTGCTTGCGCGCGAACTGCTCGTGAATGAATTCCGTCTTTGCGTTTTCCAGCAGCTCTGTGTCGTAGTACGTCTTCATCGTACTCGACAGCGTGTTTTCCCCTTCAAACGCCGTCACGTCGCCCGTGTAGGCGTTCACGTAGTTTTCCGTCGCGTTGACCAGCGTCCCCGCGTCCGCGAACAGCTGCGCCGCAAGCGTCATTTCCCAACTGTGTTTCATGTGATATTCCTGCTCCTTTCTCCGGGAGCAGCCTCTTACAAGTAGATCTGCTCCCCACGCCGGACGCGTCTGCGGATCTCCTCGCGATCCTCCCGCGTCCATGTGCTCGGATCCTCCTTCGTCACAACCCCGGCCGCGCCCTGGTTCCCGTTCTCCACGGGCCTTCGGCTGTTGGCCTGTACGCTGGCCGACAGCTTCTCCTGCGACCGCTGCACCGCGTACTGCATCGCCCCGCGCTGGATCTCGTCCCGGTGAACGACCTCGTACGCCGTCCGCGCGTCCACGCCGTTTGCCACCAGCCGTCCAAACGCCGGATTCTGCAGCTCCTGCTGCAGCTGCGCCTGCGGATAGATCTGCCTTACCGCGTCAAACTGCAGGGCCAGCTTCTGGAATTCCTCGCGCCGCTTCTGCTCCATCGCGCCCTCGCGCTCCAGCTTTCTCAGCCGCTCGTTTTCCAGCTCCATCCTGCGCATCTGCATGACCGTCTCCACGCTCACGCCTTTTTCTGCGGCCTCGTCCTCGTAGAACTTCCGATCCTGTAGGACCTTCGCCGCAAACGCGTCCGCGTCCAGCTTGTCAAGCTCCGTCGCATCCATGCCGTACTGCCTGGCCAGCATCTGAATCGCCGGCCCCAGCTTCTGCATCTGCTGCTGCGCCTGCTTCGCGTTTTTGAGCCGGTCCTGCACAATGGCCTGTACCTTGCTGTCAAAGTCCTGCTTGTACCTTCCCTTGATCAGCTCGTCAAAGCTCTCCGTCTGCCCGGCTTCAGCCTGCGGTTGTGTTTGCTCAGCGGCGGACTGAGCCTGCTGCGTCTGCTGCGCGCCGTTTTCCGTTCCGGCCTCGGCCTGGTGGCCCTTCTGCTTG
>CAZJBT010000164.1:0-3952 GCA_964544345.1 uncultured Oscillospiraceae bacterium | reverse complement strand
GCACGCGGGCATCGCCCCGGGCGTCGACCGCATGGTCATGCTGCTCGCCGGCGAGGATTCCATCCGCGAGATCATTCCGTTCCCAATGAACAAGAACGCGCAGGATCTGATGATGGACGCGCCGTCCACCGTCGAGCAGAGCCAACTTGATGAGCTGCATATCTCCATCACCGCGCCCGAACCGTGATCGCTCGGCCGGCCGGTTATAAAGCAATACAAAAGCGCCTGAAGTACCAACTACTTCAGGCGCTTTTTCAAATAAGCTGATGGCGTCGAATGAGAGCTGCACCGCGTCAAGGTCTTCCTTGTGCAAAGGAAGCCTTACGTTGGCACCGAATCGCGATAACTGTCAACGCTGCTTCCCCATGAAGAACAGCGCCATGGTTCCGGGGCCGGAATGCGAGCCGATCACAGGGCCGGTCTCAAAGATCCTGACTTCAGCCACATGCAGGCGGTTTTTCACCTGCTCGGCAAGATACTGCGCCTCCGCCAGGCAATCGCCATGGCAGATGAACACGGTCTCGCCCTCGGGATGGATCGCAGTTTTTTCCATCCGGTCGACCAGCGCGTTGAGCGAGGACTTGCGGCCGCGAGCCTTGTCGACGTTGATGAGATGCCCCTCATCGTCCACATGCAGCACCGGCTTGATGCCGAGCACCGTGCCAACAAGCGCCGTCGTCGCCGAGACACGGCCGCCGCGCTTGAGAAAATTCAGATCCTCAACTGTGAACCAGTGCGACAGATGCAGCTTGTGCTCCTCCAGATAGTCGCGCACCTCTTCGATGGAGGCGCCCTCCTTTTTCTTGTTGGCCGCGTACCAGACGAGCAGTCCCTCGCCGCTCGACGCGCAGAGCGAATCGACCACATATATCTTCCGATCCGGGTAGCGCTCAGACAGCTCTGCCGCCGCCATCGTACCGGCCTGATAGGTGGAGCTCAGGCCAGAGGAGAATGCGATGACCAGAATGTCTTTCCCCGCCTGTAGGATCGGCTCCATCGCAGCGACCCAGTCCGTCGGATTGATCGCCGACGTAGTCGCCATGATGCCGCTACGGAGCTTGGCATAGAATTGATCGAACGGCAGATCGCGGCCGTCGAGCCAGTTCTGATAGGTTCGATTCTCAATGGTAAAACGGAGCGCCACATAGCTGACGTCCAGCTCACGGACAAGCTCCTCCGTCAAATCGCAGCAGGAATCGGTCAGAATGACATACTCTCCCATCTTGGATATCCTCCTTCGTGTACTATCGTCATTTATTTTATTCTAGCACACCAGGGATCAATTGTAAATAGGATTTAGTTTCTGATATTACGTTTGGTAATTGTCAAATTCACATATCTCTGCATCGCGCGGCAAAGTTCCCCTTGCGAAGACCGGGATGCCAATCTATAATGAGGAGAACAGAAAGGGGAGATCGCCTTGACGCAGCTTTTGCTCCGTCTGCTGCTCAAGGATGCCGACCCGACCAGCGTGCAGGCGCGCGCCCAGTGCGGCAAGCTCGCAGGGCTGGTCGGCATCATCTGCAATGCACTGCTCTGCGCGGCCAAGCTGGCCGCCGGCACGCTGTCTGGCAGCGTATCCATCACCGCCGACGCAGTGAACAACCTCTCAGACGCTTCTAGCTCCGTCGTCACGCTGCTCGGCTTCAAGATCGCAGAGAAGCCCGCCGACCAGGATCATCCCTATGGCCATGCCCGTATGGAATATATATCCGGCCTGGCCGTGGCCGGGCTGATCCTCGTCATCGGCGTGGAGCTGGCGCAAAGCTCCATCAGGAAGATCCTGCACCCGGAGCCGGTGGAATTCTCCGCCGTGCTCGTCATTGTGCTGGCCGGATCGATCGCCGTCAAGCTGTGGATGGCGCTGTTCAATCGTGCGCTCGGGCGCAAAATCAACTCTGAAGCGCTCATCGCCACCGCCGCCGACAGCCGCAACGACTGCATCTCCACCGGCGTCGTCTTACTTTCCTGCATCGTCGGCCAGTGCAGCGGCCTGATGATCGACGGCTACGCGGGTCTCGCCGTCGCCGTGTTTATCATCCTCTCTGGCGCCGGCATCGCAAAGGACACCATCGATCCCCTGCTCGGCACCGTGCCCGACCGCGCGCTGATGCAGCAGGTGGCTGACGAGATCCTTCGGCACGATAAGATCCTTGGCATCCACGACCTGATGCTGCACGACTACGGCCCCGGCCGCCGCTTTGGCAGTGTCCACGTCGAGATAGACTACCGCGAGGATCCAATGGTTTGTCACGACCTGATCGACGACATCGAACGCGATTTCAAGCAGAACCGCAATCTCGATTTGGTCATCCACTACGACCCCGTTGTCACCGGCGACCCGGAGCTGAACCATATGCACTCGTTCGTGCAGCAGCTCTGCGAGCAGATCGACCCGCGCCTGTCTGTCCATGATTTTCGCATGGTGCGCGGCCCAGGACACACGAACCTGATTTTTGACCTTGTTCTGCCGTTCGACCTGCAAGATAAGCGCGTTTCGATCCGGCAGGCGCTCGACGACCGCATCCGCGCGGAATACCCGAACTGCTACACCGTCGTCACCTTCGACGAGGACGCGTTCAACCCAAATTGAGGTGCCACATGGAAGAGCTGGAACAGTTCATTGAACTGCTGGAATTGGAAGACCCGGCGCTGCGCCGCCTGGCCGTGCCCGGCGGGCGCGGCGACCGCAGGCGCGTCGCGCAGGCATATATGAACGTGCGCGAGCCAGAGCCGCTCTCCCCAGAGCTGGTTCGCGCGCAGGATGCATACCTCGCCCGCGTGCGGGACGCGCGCGGCGTGGTGGATGGCGACTCGCTGCCCGGCACGCCGCTTGACGGCAGGCTCAGTCTCTGGCTGGGCGACATCACGCGATTGAAATGCGACGCGATCGTCAATGCCGCCAACTCGTCGCTGCTCGGCTGCCGCGCACCATGCCACGACTGCATTGACAACGCGATCCACACCGCCGCGGGGCTTCATCTCCGTGAAGCGTGTGCCGCCCTCATCGCCGCGCAGGGTCATCCGGAGCCGACCGGGCAGGCGAAGATCACGCCGGGCTTTCAGCTCCCCGCGCGCTTCGTTCTGCACACCGTCGGCCCTATCATTTCCGGCCCGCTGACAGAGCGGGACTGCGAGCTTCTCGCCTCATGCTACCGCTCCTGTCTGACGCTGGCGAACGAAGCTGGGCTCAAAAGCGTCGCGTTCTGCTGTATCTCGACCGGCGTGTTCCGCTTTCCGCCGGAGCGCGCGGCGGAGATCGCCGTGGCCACGGTCAGGAGCGAGCTGGACTGCGGCGGCAGCGTCCGCCATGTGATCTTCAACGTCCACGGCGACCGCGACCGCGTGATTTACGAAAAGCTGCTCGGCATCGTTTAAACAAGGGCTGCTGCAAGGTATTGCAGCAGCCCATTTATTACGCCTCGGCCAGCCCAAGTGTCAGGATACCAAGGTTGTTGGCGTAGATCTCGTCGAACTGCGAAAGGGGCAGCGGATTTTCGCCCTCGCCGCACTCGATGGTGTAGCCTGGCCGGTTGAACTGTTGGATGAACCAGTCCTTATAGCCCGCAAAGCTGGACGCATAGGGCGTCTCCTCGGGCGCGTACCCGCTCACGCGCTGAAACTGCTCTGCGATTTCGCGCGCACGCGGCGGATCGTAGTCGAGAAACTGCCAGTAGATGACCTTGCCCTGCGTGTGATACGACAGCGTCAGCGTCGGCTGCACCGCCTGTGTATAGGAATAAAGTGCCGCGCTCTCCGGCTCGGTCAGCGGGGCGTCGCCGACAAAGTCGCGCGGCCCCGGCTGTGTGTAGCCCTGCTCAAATTTGATTTCCTTCGCCGTCTCCCACCCGGCCGGGTATTGCAGGTTGAGATCGACGCCCGCGAGGTTCGCCTTCCATCCGTCCGGAAACGGTATGTCCGGATAGCGCTCCGCCATCGCGCGAGCCGTCTC
>CAZJBT010000163.1:0-3955 GCA_964544345.1 uncultured Oscillospiraceae bacterium | reverse complement strand
AAAACTCCAACACCCAGCGCCACGCCGCCGAGTTTTGGATGATCGAGCCGGAGATCGCGTTTGCCGACCTGGACGACGACATGAATCTCGCCGAGGAAATGATCAAGTTCATCATCACCTACGTTCTCGACCACTGCCCGCAGGAGATGGCGTTCTTCAACAGCTTTGTCGACAAGGGACTGCTCGAGCGGCTCGAGCATGTCCGCACGTCGGAATTCGGCCGCGTCACCTATACCGAGGCGGTCGATATCCTCAAGGCGTCCGGCCACCAGTTCGACTACCCCGTCGAGTGGGGCATCGACCTCCAGACCGAGCACGAGCGCTACCTGACCGAGCAGCATTTCAAGCGTCCGATCTTCGTCACGGACTATCCAAAGGACATCAAGGCATTCTACATGCGCCTGAACGATGACGGCAAGACTGTTTCTGCGGCGGATTGTCTCGTTCCTGGCGTCGGCGAGATCATCGGCGGCAGCGCCCGTGAGGAGCGGCTCGACTACCTCGAGCGCCGCATGGACGATCTGGGGCTGCGGAAAGAGGATTACTGGTGGTACCTCGACCTGCGCCGCTATGGCACCACAAAGCACGCGGGCTTCGGTCTCGGCTTTGAGCGTATGATCATGTACCTCACCGGCGTGTCCAATATCCGCCATGTGCTCCCGCACCCGCGCACGGTCGGCAGCGCAGATTTCTAAAAGGAGCTGCGCGGTTCACAGTTTTTTTCGACGCGAAGATCGTCCCTGTGGAGCAATCCTGCCTGACGCGCAGGAGAAAAACTGCAGTCTTTTCTCTTCCCCCCTGCTGCGGCAGCTCGGCGCTCGACGCACACACGCGAAGGTTCCGTTTATAGGAAAAAAGTAGACACCCACACTTCTGTGCGTGTCTACTTTCATTTTACAGGTGCATGTGATCGATCCTGCAGCAGCTCTTTTTATTTGCTTGGTTCGAGTGCGATCCTCTGTTCCAGCTTGCGCTTACTGTAGACAAACAGAGGAAGCTGCGCCGCAACGCAGATGAGCCACGACACCGGGTATGAGAGGAACAGCTCCGTCAGCGTCCGGTGCGCCGGGAAATAGAGATAGACCCAAATAAAGCGCGTGCCGATAATGCCGATCATCGTAATGAGCATCGGCAGCAGCGAGACGCCAAGACCGCGCAGGCCGCCCGAGAGTACGTCCATATACGCACAGAGGATATACGTCAGGCTCATCACGACAAGCCGCTCCATGCCGATCGCAATGGCCTCCGGCGAGTCGGGCACAAAAATATTCAGCAGCGGCTCGCGCAATAGGATCGTCAGCACGCCGACCACGCCGCCGATCAGCGTGACGCACAGAAAGCAGATCCACATAATGCGGCCGATTTTCCTCGCGTCGTGCGCGCCAACGCTCTGTCCGACAAAAGTAACCGCCGTCTGGTTGAACTGCGTGGTCGTGAAAAAAGCATAATTCTCGATCGTATTACACGCCGCGCAGGCTGAGACCGACGCCGCGCCGAGCGAGTTGACCGCCGACTGGATCAGCACATTGGACACCGAGAACAAGCTGCCTTGGATGCCGGCCGGCAGGCCGATGCGTACAATGCCGCCCAGCGTTCTCCGGTCGACGCGCATCGCGCTCCATTCCAGCCGCCACGGGCACTGCTTCCGGCTGAGCAGCCAGATGACAGCCAGCGCCGAGCCAGTCTGTGTGATCGCCGTCGCCGCAGCGACACCTGCCTCCGCCATATGCAGCCCGGCCACAAAGACCAGATTGAGCGCCACATTGGCTGCGCCGGCCGCCGCAAGGATGTAGAGCGGGTGCTTTGAGTCGCCCACTGCGCGAAAAATCGACGAGCAGAACGTATATACCAGCATGCCGGGCACGCCGAGAAAATAGATCCTCATATAGGTCTGCGCGCCGCCCAACACCTCAGCCGGCGTATCCATCCACCGCAGCAGCATTCCAGTACAGGCAAAGCCCACCGCGCCGACGGCCAGACCTGCGATCAGCCCGACGATCAGTGCCGTATGAGAAGTCCTTCGCACACGCTCGATGTCCTGCGCGCCATAGGCCTGCGCGGCGATGACGCACACGCCGGTGGACATCCCCATAAACAGGCTGACAACCAGGCTGATGATCGCCGAGGTCGCGCCGACTGCCGCCGTGGCCAAGCTGCCGGAAAACTGCCCGACGACTGCCAGGTCGGCTGTATTGAACAGCATCTGAAGCAGAGCCGTAGCCATCAACGGCAGAGAAAACAGGAGGATCTGCCGCGTCATAGAACGATTTTCCACTTGCATTTTTCCCAAAATGATGCACATCCTTCATTTAACCGCAATACTGTAGCACACTTTCCAAAAACGCGCAAGTATGACGGGAAAGATTCTCAGCCAAGCGGTTGACAACGCCGCCAAATCCCCATAAAATAAAGCAAAATCGACCACAGGAGAATACAGCATGAAGACACCGTTTATAACCAAGCCACAATTGGAGACCATCTGCGCGCAATATCCCACGCCGTTCCACCTCTATGACGAGGCCGGGATCCGGGAGAACGCGCGAAAGCTGAAGCAGGCGTTTGCCTGGAACCCGGGCTATCGCGAATACTTCGCCGTCAAAGCCACGCCGACGCCGGCCATTTTGAAGCTCCTGCACGAGGAGGGCTGCGGCTGCGACTGCACGTCGCTGACCGAGCTGATGATGTCAGAGCGCTGCGGCATCGTGGGTGAGGAGATCATGTTCTCCTCGAACGACACGCCGGCCGAGGAGTTTGACCTTGCCGCAAAGCTCGGCGCGACCATCAACCTCGACGATATCACGCACATTGACTTTCTGGAAAAGACGATCGGCTATATCCCGGCGCGTATCTCCTGCCGCTACAATCCTGGCGGCAACTTCGCCATCTCCAACACGATCATGGACACGCCGGGCGAGGCAAAGTACGGCATGACGCGCCCACAGATGACCGAGGCGTTCCGTACGCTGAGAGAAAAGGGCGCGAAGGAGTTTGGCATCCATGCGTTCCTGGCGTCGAATACGGTGTCGAACGAATACTATCCCACGCTGGCCGCGATCCTCTTTAAGACCGCGGTGGAGCTGAAAAATGAGACAGGCGCGCATATCACATTCATCAACCTGTCCGGCGGCGTCGGCATCCCCTACCGTCCCGAGCAGGAGGCCAACGACATCCTCGCGATCGGCGAGGGCGTCCGCCGCGCCTATGAGCAGATCTTGATGCCCGCCGGCATGGGCGATGTCGCCATCTACACCGAGCTGGGTCGATTCATGCTCGGGCCATACGGCCACCTCGTCACGCGCGTCATCCACGAAAAGCACACGCACAAGGAGTACGTCGGCGTGGACGCCTGCGCGGCCAACCTAATGCGTCCTGCCATCTATGGCGCGTACCACCACATCACCGTCATGGGCAAGGAGAACGCGCCATGCGACCACCAGTACGATGTGGTCGGTTCGCTGTGTGAAAATTGTGACAAGTTCGCAGTCGACCGGATGCTGCCAAAGATCGACGTCGGCGACCTGCTTGTCATCCACGACACCGGCGCGCACGGCTTCTCGATGGGCTATAATTACAACGGCCGGCTGCGCTCGGCGGAGATCCTGCTGCGCGCGGACGGTTCCACGGAGCTGATCCGCCGGGCTGAGACGCCGGACGACTATTTTGCCACGCTGGTCTGGTAAAACCGGAACAAACTGTGCGCGCCGCATGTACCGCGGCGCGCACGATGTTTTTTTGCACTTATTCCTCCAGCAGCTTTTTTCGGGCGATATTGATCGTTCCCTCCTGCATCTGGCCGATCCATTTCAGGCTCTTGCCACAGCCGAAGGCCACACACGACTCCGCGTCGTCCGCAACGGAGCAGGCGATGCCGGTGCGCTCGGCAATGAGCTGGTCAAAGCCGAAGACGCGGCTGCCGCCGCCTGTGAGCACGATGCCGTTTTGGGAGATGTCCACC
>CAZJBT010000162.1:0-3957 GCA_964544345.1 uncultured Oscillospiraceae bacterium | reverse complement strand
CGACCTGTGCGTCGGAGAAAACTCCGCTCGGCCTGGAAACGTGCGCCTTGTCCGCTATCTGCGGACAAGGCGTGCGCTGCGACAGGCCGCAGTCCCTTTGTCAAAGAACGCCGCCGGCGTTCTTTGACAGTCTCCCGGCGGCAGGTTCTCCCTGCCGCCGTCTTTTGTTTTTTACACCTGCGCGCCGCAGCCCGGGCAGAATTTGCTGTCCGCGCCAAGCGCCGCGCCGCAGCTCGGGCAGACATGCCCGGCCGGGGTCTCCTCCTGCGCGGGCTGTTCGTCCTGCGGGATCGGCGCGCCGCAGGAGGGGCAGAACTTGCTTTCGGCATCGATCTTCACGCCGCACTGCGGGCAGGTCTTCTCCTTCGCGGCCGCTTTCGCAGCGGCAGCCTGCACGCCCGCCTGCACGCCGGTCTTGACGGTCGACGCGACGGAGCCGGCGGTCTTTTGAAACGCGGCGCTCGCAGAGTCGAGCTTACTCGTGACCTGGTCGACCTTGACCTGCTTCAGGAACGGGAACTTATCGCCGAACAGCGCGAACACCGCGCCCACCAGGCTGAAGATCATGCTCAGCCAGGCGCCGACGCCGACATGGACGGAGACGCCCCACACCGACATGCTCTGGAACGTGACGATGTACAGAAACGTCGTGATCGTACCGACGGCCAGACAGGCGCCAGAGATCTTCGCCTTACCCAGAAACAGCGTCACGATCGACGCCAGCAGGCCGAGAAATGTGATCCAGACGAAGAACGGGACGCACAGATCGCCCGCATCGTCGCTGTCGAACATCACAGAAAAGGCGTTGACAGACTCGCTCTCGCCGTAGCCGCTGGCCGTGGCGAAGGGCAGCAGGAACATCAGCAGCGCCAGCACCGCCCCGATCAGCGCGAACAGGGTTTTCGCAGAAAATTTCATTTTGGAATCCTCCTCTACTTTCTCCCACACAGGCCGCTCGGCCTGCATAGCTTAACTATAGAGTCGATTTCCCCTCTTGTCAACGGTCTGCGGGGCGAAATTTCGCTCGCCCTGACCGGCAGTGGGCGCACCGTCCGGCCGCATGCTTGGAAAAAAGGCCGGAGCGTGCGCTCCGGCCTTCGCCTCATTGAAATTTCATCCGCTCTGCGACCGCGAGCGCGTCGCAGCGGTTGTTGTCCGAGTCATCGGCGTGACCCTTGACCCAGTGGAAGCGGACGCGGTGCGTCCGGCAGAGCGCGAGCACCTGCTCCCAGAGGTCGGGATTGAGCGCCGGCTCTCTCTTGCTGCGCATCCAGCCGTTAGCGCGCCATTTCTCGGCCCAGCCCTTCGTCATGGCGTTGACGATATACTGCGAATCGGTATACAGCTCGACCTCGCACGGCTCGCGCAGCGCCGAGAGCGCCGCGATCACCCCGGTCAGCTCCATGCGGTTGTTGGTCGTGTCCGCCTCGCCGCCGGACAGCTCCTTCCTTTTCCCGTTGTAGACCAGGATCGCGCCCCAGCCGCCCGGCCCGGGGTTGCCGGAGCACGCGCCGTCGGTATAGATCGTGACAGTTTTCATAAAAGCCCCCCGTCCGGCGGCGCGCTCGCGCCGCTCCATGTGCAGCTCGTGACAGGCGTCCCCGGCGTCAAAGCTCCCGGAGGATCTCGGCGCGCTTGGCGTCGTATTCCTCTCTGGTGACAAGCCCGGCGTCCAGCAGCGACTGAAGCTGCGTCAGGCGCGCCGCCGGGTCGGACGGTGCGCCGGCCGGCTGGTCGGAAAAGATCTTTTCGATGACCTCGCCGTCTTCCGGCTGTACGTCGTAGGCCACGCGGTGCGCCGGGCCGTTTTTGCGCACAAGATTCACCACGCCGATCACGACGAAGCACGCGGCGATGAGCGTCCAGAGCACGCCGAACGCCCCGGCGTTCGGAATGACGGTCGTGACGCCGATGATGACAAAGGCGGCGCCGACGATAAGAAACGGGAGCGATACAAGCCGCTCGAGCCGGCGCGTCTCCCGCGTCGGCTGCGACTGCACGGTAACGCGCCCGCGTTTTCTCTGATCCATAGCACACTCCTATCCAAGCGGCATACGTCCGGGCGAGCCGACGGCCGCTTTATTCCGCGGTCGCCTCGCCGGCAGCCTCCGCCTCCTCTGGGTCGGCTTCCTTTTCCTCATCCTCCCGGTCGACGCGGGCGACGCCGCACACGCTGCCGCCCGGCTCGAGCCGCATCACGATCACGCCCTGGACGGTGCGCGAGTAGACGCCGATGTCCGCGGCGGGCGTGCGGATCATGACGCCGCCTGTTTCGATGAGCATCACATCGTCGTCGTCCGTGACCGAGCAGATGCCGGCGACCGAGCCGGTCTTCGCGGTGATGTTGTAGTTCTTCATGCCGCTGCCGCCGCGACCCTGTGCCTTTCCGGCGTCGCCGCGCAGATATTCCTCCACCATGGTGCGTTTTCCATAGCCGTTCTCCGTCACGGTCAGGATCGTCGCGCCCGCGTGGTAAAGCTCCGCGCCGACGACGTAGTCCCCGTCGCGCAGGCGGATGCCGCGCACGCCGCACGCGTCGCGGCCCATCGGGCGCACATCGCGCTCGTCGAAGCAGATGGCGCGGCCGTCGTGCGTGGCGAGGATGACCTTATCCTCGCCGCCGGTCTTGAACACGGAGATCAGCTCGTCGCCGTCGTCTAAGTTCAGCGCGCGGATGCCGGCCTTTCTCGCAGTGTGGATCGACGCGATGGTCAGCCGCTTGACCGTGCCGTTTTTCGTGACCATCATCAGGTACTCGTCCTCGGGGAATTCGCGCGTAAAGACCATCGCGGTGACGCGCTCGTCCGGCTCGAGCGGCAGGACGTTGACGATCGCCGTGCCGCGCGCGGTGCGCGACGATTCGGGGATCTGGTAGCCCTTCTTGCGGTGGACGCGGCCGCGGTTCGTGAAGAACAGCAGGAAATCGTGCGTCGAGGCCGTAAACAGGTACTTGACGCAGTCGGCCTCCTTGAGCGAGGCGACGGAGATGCCGCGGCCGCCGCGGTGCTGCGCGCGGTACGCGTCGGACGGCATGCGCTTGATGTAGCCGGCCTCGGAGAGCGTGTAGATGCTCATTTCCTCCTCAATGAGATCCTCGACGTCCAGCTCATCCTCGACGTCCTGGATCTCGGTGCGGCGGTCGTCGCCGTACTGGTCGGCCAGGTCGAGCAGCTCCTGCCGCAGGACGGCCTTGACCTTCTCCGGATCGTCCAGCAGGGAGCGGTAGTAGGCGATGCGCTCTTCCAGCTCGCGGTACTCCGTCTCGAGCTTTTCGCGGTCGAGACCCTGGAGCTGCTTCAAGCGCATCTCGAGAATGGCCTGCGCCTGCACGTCGTCGAGCGAGAAGCGCGCCATCAGGTTTTCCTTTGCGTCGTCGTAGCTCTCGCGGATGATGCGGATGACCTCGTCGATGTTGTCCTGCGCGATGAGCAGACCCTCGAGCAGGTGCGCCCGCTCGAGCGCCTTTTTCAGGTCGTACCTCGTGCGGCGGACGATGACGTCCTCCTGGAAGGCGAGGTACTCGTCGAGGATATGGCGCAGCGAGAGGATGCGCGGCTGCGACTGGTTGTTGACGAGCGCGAGCATGTTGACGGCGAAGGTCGTCTGCATCTGCGTCTGCGCGAACAGGCGGTTCAAGACGACCTGCGGATTGGCGTCGTGCTTCAGCTCGACGACGACGCGCATGCCGTTGCGGTCGGACTCGTCGCGCAGGTCGGAGATGCCCTCAAGGCGCTTTTCGCGCACCTGCTCGGCGATGGCCGCAATGAGCTGGCGCTTATTGACCTGGTAGGGCAGCTCGGTGACGATGATGCGCACACGATCCTTGCCGTGCTCTTCAAACTCCGTCCTGGCGCGGACGGTGATGTGGCCGCGGCCGGTGGCGTAGGCCGAGCGGATGCCGCTGCGACCCATGATGATGCCGCGCGTCGGGAAATCGGGGCCTTTGACGTGCTCCAT
>CAZJBT010000161.1:0-3969 GCA_964544345.1 uncultured Oscillospiraceae bacterium | reverse complement strand
CGACACCTTCCTGATCCCTGCCGGCTATGTTTCTCTGATGTTCCTCATCTGCCGGTTTTGGGACGCGATCAACGATCCCATCGTCGGATTCCTGGCCGACCGCACCCGCACCCGCTGGGGTCGCTACCGCCCGTGGATCTTCTTCGGCTCAGCCCCGCTGTTTATCACGACCGCGCTGCTGTTCTGGCCACATCCTGAGTGGACGATGGGTGCGAAGATGACCTATGTCGTCGTTTTATATGCGCTGGTCGTATTGTTCTACACGATGGTCAACCTGACCTATGGATCTTTAAATTCAGTCGTCACGCAGGACCCGGCAGAGCGCGGCTCCCTGGCATCTTATCGTCTGCTGTTCGCCTACATCGGCTCCACCGTCATGACTCAGCTGGTAGTTCGCTGCCAGCCCGGCCTTTCAGCGAAGTATCCCGGCATGGGCTATTTTATCCTTGCCGTGATTTTTGCGATCTTCTGCATCCCGATGCAGATCTTCGGGGCCAAGTCGCAGAAAGAGATCATCCCGCCCTCCCAAACGGGCGTCAAGATGTCTATTTTCAAGCAATTGAGGCTTTCCTTCAAAAACCGGCCTTTCATGATGGTCTGCATCATGTTCTTTGTGCAGGGCTTCTCTCTGTATGGCGTGGGCGCTATCAACGTCTACTGGTTTAAGTATGTCCTGGGCGACGAAAATCCGATGGCAACCTTTTCCCTCATCACCCTCATCCCGTCCATGCTGGGCTGCTTCACCTCCCAATTCTGGTCTAACAAGCTCAAGGACAAAGGCAAGGCGATCGGGATCACCTATGTGGGGCAGGCGGTCCTGTATATGGTGCAGTTCTTCCTGTTCCGCAGCAGCGTCAATCTGGCGCTTCTCTACGGCCTCGGCATTGTGGTTCAGTATTTTGCCGGCGCTAATATGTCCCTGATCTACGGCATGGTACCTGATACCATCGAGTATTCCGAACTCATCACCAAGGGCGAGCGCATGGACGGCTTCCTTAACACGCTGTCCTCCTTCTGGAACAAGGTTGGCATTACCATTGGCACCGCCGGCGCGCCCTGGCTTCTGGAACTGACGGGCTATGTTCCCAATGCTGCCCAGCAGACCGCAGGCGTGATCAACGCCCTGCAACTCATGAAGTGGGTCATGCCCGCTGTATTTTGCGCGGTGGCTCTGATCTCATTGATTTGGTATCGGCTGGATTATGCCACCTTTGACAAGATGGTCGCCGAGCTCAATGAGAAGCGGCCCATCTGGGAGGCTGAGCGGAAGGCCGGGAATCGGGAGTAACACCGCGAATCGGGAGGGCAGAAGATGCATCAAAGCGAAGTTGGGCGGTTTGAGCGCAGCAAGACCAACGACATGATCGTCACCTTTTTGCCTATCGTGCTGGTCTTCGCGCTTCGGAGCGTGCTCCGGACCGCAGACATTCCCAACAGTGCGTTTTTCGCGGCGCAACTCGTGATGGCGTTGTTCCTTGTGGCGGTCTTTGTGCTCTCCTACCGATTTTATTTCCGGACGTTTCGCTACACGCTTGTTGACCTCGGCCGGCAGGAGCGCGGCTACCCTGCGGGTTCTCTGACATTTGAGCGTCTGATGGGCGACAAGGCGCGCATTTATGAGCGCGTCTTGTCGCCGGAAGTCCTTTGCCTTCTGGAGCCAGGGCAGGAATACGACGAGAAGACATACGGCGCGCCCGCCAAAACCTATGATCTGACCGCTCTGCCGCGGTCGAGCGCGCATCGGCTCTACTACCGTCAGGAAAGCATCGTCTACTGCGCACTGTTCCACCCCGATCCGGAGCAGGTTGAAATTCTGCGCGACTGGGCGAAGCATCCCTGAGAATATCACTGGAAACAGAATAAAGGAGGAATCTTGTTTATGGCTGAAAAAGCGCTGGTCCAGAAGCTGGAAAAGGCGTCGCTGGACACCAAGCTCAGACTTCTGGATTTATGCCATCAAACGCTGATCCATATCGGCGGCGACCTGTCGGTGTGCGATATGATGACAGCCATCTGGCAATATGCCATTCACTATGACGTCAAGGACCCCCACTGGGAGGGCCGCGACCGCTTCATCCTCTCCAAGGGTCATGCGGCGGCGGTGACCTCGTTCAGTCAGGCAGCGATCGGCTGCTATGACTTCGACGATATCTATAAAGAGTATGCCACTGACTTTGGTCGGTTCGGGATGCACTCCTGCAACCTCGCCAATCCCTATGTCGATGTCTCGACCGGCTCGCTGGGACACGGCCTGCCGGTGGCCGGCGGCATGGCGGCCGCGCTCAAGCGCAAGGGGTCGGGGAGCCGTGTCTACTGCGTCGTCGGCGACGGCGAGTGCGGCGAGGGTTCGATCTGGGAGGCCGCGCTGTTTGCGCATCACTACAAGCTCGGCAACCTCGCAGTCTTCGCGGACCGCAACGGTCTCTCCTTCGACGGCCCGACCGAGGAGTATATGGCGCTTGAGCCATTCGCCGACAAGTGGCGCTCGTTCGGCTGGAACGTCGTGGAGATCGACGGTCACGATATGAACGCGATCCTCGACGCGATCCAGGCACTGCCCGCGGTGGACAGCGACCAGCCTACGATCGTCATCGGCAAGACCGTCAAGGGCCACGGCGTCAGCTTCATGGAGAACAACGTGGCCTGGCATGCCGGCTGTGTCAACGAGGAGGACTGGAAGAAGGCAAAAGCCGAATTGACTGCTGCCTACGAGGAGAAATGGGGTGTGAAGGCATGAGTGGAATGAACATAACGCTGAATGTCGCCCAGGCGTTCAGTCTGCGCGACGCCGTCGGCAAGTGCCTCGGCGACCTCGGCGCGAAATACGCCAACATGCTGGTGCTGACGGCCGATGTGGATGTCTCGTCCCGCATTCAGGTCTTCAAAGAGAGATACCCCGACCGCTGCTACAACGTCGGCATCGCCGAGCAGAGCCTGATGAGCACCGCCGCCGGCCTGGCGCACGAGGGCTTCAAGCCTGTGTGCTTCGCGTTCGGCACCTTCGCCTCGATGCGCTGCTACGAGCAGATCCGCACCGACATCTGCTATTCCAAGCTGCCGGTCGTTATCATTGGCAACAACGCCGGCTATTCCAACGGTATCTCCGGCTGTACCCACTGCTCGCTCGAGGATTCGGCGCTGATGGTCGCATGCAACAACATGACGGTCATCGAGCCGGGCGACCCGCTCCAGATGGTTCAGGTCCTCGAAGCGGCGATGGAACTCAACGCGCCGGTCTACATCCGTCTGGGCCGCGAGGCGACCACCTCGCTCTACGGTGAGGACGTAAAATATGAGATCGGCAAGGCGTTGACCCCGCGCGAGGGTGACGACGGCGCCTTCGTCTGCACCGGCATCATGGTCCACTTCGCAATGGAGGCAGCCGCCCGCATCGAAGCCGAGCTTGGGAAAAAGGTCCGCGTCGTTGATATGCACACGATCAAGCCGCTGGATAAGGAGGCGGTGATCGACGCCGCGAAGACCGGCCGCGTTGTCGCTGCGCAGGATCACAATCTGCTCGGCGGACTGGGTCAGCTCGTCGGCTCCGCAATTGCTGAGGCCGGCATTGCCTGCAAGCTCGTCTGCCGCGGCTGCCCCGACGAGTTTGTCCCGATCGCGACCCCTGAATTCCTCTACGCTCGCAACGGAATGGACGCCGACGGCCTCTTTGAGGCCATGAAGGCGCTGTTCTGATTCTCCTTTCCGATCTCCTTTCCCATAACGGCGCGCCGCAGGCTTCGGCCTGCGGCGCGTCATAAACTGCCGAAAAGGCGTCTTCGGCTTTTTGACAAGCTGAGCGCCCCGCGTCTCTTCCGTCGGAGGGACGCGGGGCGCTGCTTTGTTACAAGTATGTTGCAGTTGAGGCGATTTGCATTTACAAACCCATAAAACAGTGCTAATATAAAGACGCAGTTCCCGTGAAGACATATTGGAGGCAGACATGAAACACCTTTTACATAGAGCCGCGGC
>CAZJBT010000160.1:0-3974 GCA_964544345.1 uncultured Oscillospiraceae bacterium | reverse complement strand
CAAAGTTTGCAAGAGAACGATCGGCGAGGACGGAACCTTACAAAATTGTAAGGTTCCGTCCGAAATTGTAAGACGTTGTTATGGCGGCGCGGCAGGGCGGCATGCTACAATGAGGGCACAAAAGGAGGTTCTGCTATGTCGCTTCTCGAAGTATCCCATCTGCAGAAAATCTACACCACCCGCTTTGGCGGCAATCAGGTCACTGCGCTCAAATCCGTCAGCTTTTCCGTCGAGCAGGGCGAATATGTCGCCATCATGGGCGAGTCCGGCTCCGGCAAGACGACGCTGCTCAACATCCTGGCCGCGCTCGATGTGCCGACGAGCGGCGCGGTGCGCCTGGCAGGCCGCGCGCTCGGCGATATCCCGGAGCGGGAGATCGCGGCGTTCCGGCGTGACCAGCTTGGTTTCGTATTTCAGGATTTCAATCTGCTCGACACCTTTTCCATCGAGGATAACATCTTCCTCCCGCTCGTGCTGGCAGGAGAACGGTATGATGAGATGCGCGCGCGCCTTGCGCCGATCGCTGCGCAGCTTGGCATCACGGATATTTTGAAAAAATACCCCTATGAGGTATCTGGCGGACAGGCGCAGCGCGCTGCCGTTGCCCGTGCGCTGATCACGTCGCCGCAGATCGTGCTGGCCGACGAGCTGACCGGCGCGCTCGATTCACGCGCAGCGGACAGCCTGCTGCGGCTGTTCGGCACGATCAATGCGGGAGGGCAGACGATCCTGATGGTCACGCACTCCGTGCGCGCGGCCAGCCATGCAGGCCGTGTGCTGTTCCTGCGCGATGGCGAGGTCTACCATCAGCTCTATCGCGGGCAGATGACGCAGGAGGAGCTGTTCGGCCGCATCTCGGACACGCTGACTGTGATCGCGCAAGGCGGTGAGCTACGTGCGTAGGAGCGGCTTTTATCCGAAGATCGCGCTGACCAATATCCTGCGCAGCCGGCGGTTCTATCTTCCGTATTTTCTTGCCTGTACCGGCACGGCGGCAATGTTCTATGTTCTGTGCTTCCTGACGTGGAACGAGATGCTCCAGACCATGCCAGGCTCGAACGACTTGGGGCTCATCCTGCGTCTCGGCGTCATTGTCGTCGGGCTGTTTTCCGTTGTGATCATCTCGTATACCAACAGCTTTGTGATGAAGCGCCGCCGCCGAGAGATCGGCCTTTACAACATACTTGGTATGGAAGAGCGCCACATCGTACGGCTGCTGAGCTGCGAGAGTGTGCTGCTCGGCGTGTCAAGCATCGTCTGCGGGCTGGCGGCGGGGATCCTATTCAGCAAGCTGCTGCTGCTCTGTTTGCTGAAGCTGACGGGGCTGCCGGTCGCCATGGGATTTTCGGTCAGCGGGATGGGCGTGATGGTCACGGCGCTGCTGTTTGCGGGGATCTTCGCGCTGACGCTGATCGCGAATCTTATGCGCGTCTTACGCGCAAAGCCGATCGAGCTGCTCCACAGCGCCGCGGTCGGGGAGCGCGAGCCGAAAACGAAGTGGATCCTCGCCGTGCTCGGCGTTCTGACGCTGGCGGCGGGCTATCTGATCGCCAACCTGGTGCGTGATCCGCTCTCTGCGATATCGCTGTTTTTTGTGGCGGTCGTCCTTGTTATCATCGGCACCTATTGCATGTTCACCGCCGGCTCCATTGCACTGCTGAAGGGGCTGCGCGCGAGGAAGTCCTTTTATTACATGCCGCGCCATTTCACCGCTGTTTCCGGGATGCTCTACCGCATGAAGCAGAATGCAGTGGGTCTGGCAAGCATCTGCATTCTCTCAACAATGGTGCTGGTCACGGTATCCACGACGGTCTGCCTGTACCTCGGAACGGAGGACTCGCTCGATTCGCAGTACCCCCATGACGTATGACGTCAAGATCGGCGCCCATCTCACAGGCGACGGGATGACGCAGAAGGCGCAGACCATCCGCAGCGCCATCGAGCAGACGGCGGACGAGTATACGCGCCTGACGGGGCAGACGGTTTCGCTGGCGGCGGACGAGGTGCTCTGCTGGGACGGGGATGGCGTGCTGCCGGATGCGTTCTCGATTTCCGCGGACGGCGGATCATACCGTGTGGCAGGCCGCCTGCCGGCGCTTCCGGCCGCCCTGTGGGACAGCCGATTTTCTGAGTATCAGATCAGCCTGACCTATCTGGTCGTCCCGGACGACACGGCGCTGCTGCGCATTGCCGAGGCGGAGGAACGCGAACGCGGAGAAAATGCCAGCTCAACGCTCTATCTGGCAGAGTTCGACCTGACCGGCTCAAGCGACGAGCAGGTCGCCTTTATGCAGGCGCTGCGTGAAAATTTGAGGAGCTGGACGGACGGCTATTACGATACCAACCGCGCCGCTGCGGCACAGGATTTCTATGCGCTCTACGGCGGCTTCCTGTTTTTAGGACTGTTTCTTGGCCTATTGTTCCTGTTTGCGACCGTGCTCATCATCTACTACAAGCAGGTAACCGAGGGGTATGAGGATTGCCAGCGCTTCGCCATTATGCAGAAGGTCGGTATGAGCGCGCAGGAGGTCAAAGGCTCGATCCGCAGCCAGATCCTGACGGTGTTTTTCCTGCCGCTTATTATGGCGGCGCTCCATGTGCTGGCGGCGTTCAATCTCATTCAGCGTCTGCTCGAGCTGTTTAGCCTGCACAACTGGACGCTGTTTGCGCTCTGCACCGTGGGGACGCTGCTATGCTTCGCCGTGATCTACCTGCTTGTCTACCGCGTTACGGCAAAGACCTACTATAAAATCGTGAGCGCGGGCGAACGCGCTGCATGATCACGCGGCACGGCAAGACCCCTTGTGTCAGGGCATAGAGGAGCACCGAACTGAAACATGCCTCGATCAATAAATAAAAAGGAGCTGCTGCAGAGGATGCTACAGCAGCTCCTTTTTAAGCATAGAACCAGTGGCATCCAATCGTGACGCGATAGGTGCGGTTCTCTGCGATCCAGGTGCTTTGTGACAGAGCGGGCGCAAAGAAAAACAGACTGTCGCCCGCGGTGTCTGCGCCATCGAGCACCAGCATCGCCGCGAGGATGCTGATGTCTGCCGGCGGCAGGTCGATCTGGCCGTTGACGATCGGCGTGAACTGCACGCCGCCGGCGGTGTCAAAGATGACGTCGTAGATGGTATTGGGAAAGTCCGGGCTGGCAACGCGGTTCAAAACGACGTTGCCGACGGCGATCTGCCCTTCAAGCGGTTCTCCGCGGCTCTCTGCGGAGATGATGCATGCGAGCCAGTACACATCGTCCGTATCGTAGAACGTCTCGCCCGGCTCAATAGAGCCAGTCCCGGAAGCGGCGCAAGGAGCCTGCAGGGCACGATCCCACCAGACTTCGGCGCCGGTGGCTTTCCCGAGCGCGCGAATGGGGACGAGCGTGCGGCCTGCATCGATGCGGACTGCGCCTGGTATGTACAAGTAGCGGCCGTTGGCGACTAGATATTGTGCGCCTGGGGTCGCCGTGATGGAGAGCGTGCTCGATTCGGCATGTGCTGCGCCGTTTTCCCACCAGACACGCATTCCAAGCGCCTCGCAGAATTCGCGCATCGAGATGTAGGTCGTGCCGTTTTCCAGGCTGCCGGGGCTTTCGAGCACGCGCCCGTCGAGCAGCACCGGCACGTCCCGCGCCGCAGCCGGAACCGCGAGCAGTGCGGCGGTGAAAAGGAACAAAAACATAAATCGTGTCATTCGTGTCATTTTTAACCTCCTTACAGCCATTGTAGCGGCTCGGCGGAGCAGCCTCAAGGCGTAAATGCTGGAAAGCGCGCTGCGGGCAGCGCCGAGGAAGCGCCGTGGCTCGGTGTGGCACACTCTATTTTTTTAGGCGGGCGCGCCGGGCGCTTTCCCTTTTGTGTTACCTTGGTACGGTGCAGATCCGCTGCAGCCCGCAAAAAAAGCACCCGCCCAAGGGAGGCACTTCGTAAGGAAGTTGCCTCCCTTCGGCTTTGTAATCAGCCGGAATGATTGAA
>CAZJBT010000159.1:0-3982 GCA_964544345.1 uncultured Oscillospiraceae bacterium | reverse complement strand
GCGCTGTTTGTGGGCTTGAGCTTTGCGCTGTGCGGCGTGTTGACAGCGCTTGCGCTGCTGCTCGGCGCAAGGCTCCGGCTGCTCGGCGGCATGGCGTGCTATGCGCTCGATTTCCCCTCGCTGGTGCTGGCCGCGGGTGCGGCCTATGTGCTGACGGCGCTGTGCTTTTCCGGTCTCGGCGGGCATTCGGGCGGCGATCTCGTCTCTGTGCAGGCGGCGCTCGGCGGCCGCACGGTGCGCTTCACGGCGCTGCACGACACGGGCAATACGCTGTGTGATCCGATCTCGGGTCGCGCTGTGCTGGTCGCGGACTGCGGCGTTGTGCGCGAGCTGCTGCCGCACGCAGCGGCGGCGCTGTTGACGGAGGACGCGCTCCGGCAGCCGGCCGAGCTGCTGCGGGACTTGTCGGCGGCCTGTCCACAGCTTCGGCTGCGGCTGATCCCGTACCGTGCAGTCGGTGTGCAGAGCGCTATGCTGCTGGCAGTACGCTGTGACGCGCTGAGCTGCGATGGAAAAACAGAACAGGGCGGCCTGATCGCGGTCTCGCCGAATCTTGTGTCAGACGGCGGCGCGTATCGGGCGCTGGTGGGAGGAATTTAATATGCTTCTGAATCTGGTGCTGCGCCTGACCAGGCCGGCCAAAATCATGTACATCGGCGGGAGCGACACGCTGCCGCCGCCGCTCAAGCCGGACGAGGAGCGCGCTCTGCTCGAGCGCATCAGCGAACCGGATGCGCGGCAGATGCTGATCGAACATAATCTGCGCCTTGTGGTCTATATTGCCCGACGTTTTGAGAACACGGGCGTCAACCTGGAGGATCTGATCTCCATCGGCACCATTGGCCTCATCAAGGCCGTAGGGACGTTCCGAACCGACAAGAATATCAAGCTCGCGACGTATTCCTCACGCTGCATCGAAAACGAGATCCTGATGCACATCCGGAAGATCTCGGGGCAGAAGACGGAGATCTCGCTCGACGAACCGATCAACACGGATTACGACGGCAACGAGCTTCTGCTCTCGGATGTGCTCGGCACGGACGGCGACACGGTTCTGCGTCCGATCGAGGAGGATGTCGACCGCCAACTGCTTCGTCAGGCGCTTGCGCGGCTGCCTGAGCGGGAAAAACGCATTGTCGAAATGCGCTTCGGCCTGGGCGGGCGGCAGGAAAAGACGCAGAAGGAGGTCGCCGACTTGATGGGGATCTCGCAGTCGTATATCTCACGGCTCGAAAAGCGCATCATGCTGCGATTGCGCCACGAGATCAGCCGTCAGATCGCACAATAAGAAGCGCGCCAAGCGCGCCGCTGCAGATCACCTGCAGCGGCGTGCCGCCTGTTACACCAGCGGCAGCAGATCCTCCGGCGTATCGGCGATCGCCTCTGCGCCGGCACGCTCCAGCTCATCGCCGATGGCATAGCCATAGCGCACGCCGATCGCTCGCACGCCGCACCGGTGCGCGCCTGCAATATCATAGCTGCGGTCGCCGACCATGACGGCGTCGCCGGGCGCTGCGCCGAGCTGCCGGAGCGTCTCGGTGATGACCTCGGCCTTGTCGACACGCGTGCCGTCCAGCTCGCTGCCGACAATGGCGTCAAAATAGCCGGACAGGGCGAATTTGTCGCAGATTTGGACGGAATAAACGGTCGGCTTGCTCGTTGCCACGGCAAGCGTGTAGCCGCGCCGGCTCAGCTCAGCGAGCACCGGGGGAATGCCGGGATAGACCTCGTTTTCAAACAATCCGACTGTGGCGAAGCGCTCGCGGTAATCCTGCACGGCTTGAAGCCCCAATTCCCCATCCAGTCCGAAATAGTCCCGAAACGAATCGAGCAGCGGCGGCCCGATGAACGGCAGCAATGCGTCGCACTCGGCGCGGATGCCGAGTTTTTCAAGCGCGTACTGAACGCAGCGGGTGATGCCCTCTTTCGGGTCGGTCAGCGTACCGTCGAGGTCAAACAGAATATAATGAGCCATATAAGCGCTTCCTGCGATTTTTTCCTGATCATTGTAGCAGGCGGGCGACAGTTTGTAAATGTAAAGGCTCAGCGCCGGAGCTTTTCGCTCCGGCGCTGAGCGCTTTTTGCAGTCATCCCACGTCGCCCTGCGCGGGCGTGTAAAGCGTGGAGGCAAGCTCGAGCAGCGACTGCTCTGTGGCGCCGGATTCGACCGTCAGGCTGTAGAGCAGTCCCGGCACGACATCGAACCAGATGATCTTGCCTGAGCCGCCCTCTGTGAACGAGAGCACGGCCGGACACCAGCCCAACTCTGCGGATGTCTGGACGGCATACGCGTCATCTGTCCCGGAAATGTCGGCGAATGGGGTCTCGATGACGTAGGTGGCCGCGATCCGGTATGCGCAGCGGGTGCCGTTCAGGAGGAACGTGGTCTCCGCGACGGTCAGACCGTCCAGTTCAAATGCGTCATAGGTCACGTCCTCCGCGCCGGCAGGTACGGCCGCCACGTCGTAGCCGAGTGAAACCATGATATCGCGCGCTGTGGTCAGCAGGTCGAGCGAATCGGCGTCGGTGCGCAGGCACCACTGGGTCTGCGTGTCCGGCGCGTACCAACTCACGCTGGCCGCATCTGAGCCAATCCCAAGCGAAAGGGTGAGCGCACCGTCTGACCAGCTCAGACTGCTTTCCTCTGCGCCGAGCACAGCGGGATCGGCGGGCGCGGCGGACTTGAGCGCGCGGCAGGTGTAGAGCGTACCGCTCTTTTCAAAGGTGGCCTGCGCCATCGGCGTGTCATAGCCGCTCAAGTCGATCAGAGCATATTGCGGCGACTCGGCGCCCTCCGGCAAAGCGATCGAGTAGCCGTATTCAGCCAGGTCGGCGGCGGTAGTCGTGTCGCGGCTCCAGGGCTGCCAGACGAGCAGACCCAACAGGATCAGACACAGACATGCGGCCGAGGCAAGCAAGCGCAGAGGCGCGGTGCTGCGGACAGGTTGCTGCGCCTCTTCGAGCAGCTCGTCGTCCACAGCGTACATCCAAAGCTGTAGCCGGGTTCCATTCATACGGAAATACCTTCTTTTCATACGGAAATACCTTCTTTCTCAAGCGCCTCGCGCAGCTTTTCGCGTGTGCGGGACAAGGAGGACTTGACGGTGCCCTCGCGCGCATGGCAGGCATCCGCGATCTCACACACGCTCTCGCCATACCAGTAGCGGCGGAGAAAGTAGACGCGGGCGGTTTTCGACTGTGCGCGCAGAAAGCTGTTGAGAAACAGCCGCAGCTCTGCAGCTTCGGCAGCCTGGACTGTGTCAGAGCGGGCGGGCAGGCAGGACTCCAACTCCGCAAACGCGCTGGTGAGCGCACAGCTTCGTAGCTGTGCGCAGTTATAATCGAGACGGTCGAGCGCCAAATTGCGGATGATGCGGACAACATATGCGCGCAGCGATTTCGGCCGCTGCGGCGGAATGGTGTTCCAAACGCGTAGGCAGGTGTCGTTTAAGCACTCCTCGGCGTCGCGCTCGTCCGGAATGATCCGCCGCGCGGCGGCGAGACAGAGCCTGCCATACGCCTCCCGCAGGCGCACGATGGCTTCCTCGATGCGCTGGAACAGCAGCGCGATGATCTGTTCGTCGCTCAAGATAATTTCCCCCCTCATCCATGGTCGTGACGGTAACGCTCTGCCGCCGTGTGGGAGAGCGGGAACCGATCCTATATGATACAGACGGAAGAAATACGCCGCAGGTTGCAAAAGATGCAAAAAAATCCTGCGGCGCGCCTCCATAGCCCGTGGCGGCGCCGCCCCTTCCCATACGGACGCCAGGCGCCATCATAGGAAACGCCGATGCTCTTGAACGGGAGGAGCTGGATCGGCCGAAAACCACGGCCACACAAAAGAAAACCCCGGAAACCGCGGTTTCCGGGGTTCTGCATTTTTGTAAAAAAGCCGGCAATCAGCGCTTGGAGAACTGCGGTGCGCGGCGGGCGGCTTTGAGGCCGTACTTTTTGCGCTCTTTCATTCTCGGGTCGCGGG
>CAZJBT010000158.1:0-3999 GCA_964544345.1 uncultured Oscillospiraceae bacterium | reverse complement strand
CGGCTCGAACCTCGGCGGCCTGATCGCCCCGTTCATGGGCGAAAAGCTGCGCGGCGAGCGCGACTACCGTATCATCGCCGTCGAGCCGGCCTCCTGCCCGAGCTTCACGCGCGGCCGCTATGCCTATGACTTCTGTGACACCGGCATGGTCTGCCCGCTCGCGAAGATGTACACGCTCGGCTCGAACTTCATCCCGTCGCCGAACCACGCCGGCGGCCTGCGCTATCACGGCATGAGCTCGGTGCTTTCGCAGCTCTACGCCGACGGATTGATGGAGGCGCGCTCGTACGAGCAGACGAAGGTCTTTGAGGCCGCCGAGCAGTTCGCCCGCGCCGAGGGCATCCTGCCCGCGCCGGAGTCGAGCCATGCCATCCGCGCCGCGATCGACGAGGCGCTCGCCTGCAAGGAGTCCGGCGAGGCTAAAACGATCGTGTTCGGTCTGACCGGCACGGGCTATTTCGATATGGTGGCTTACGAGAAGTTCCACAACGGCGAGATGGGCGACTACATCCCGACCGACGAGGAGCTGGAGGCCAGCTTCGCAACGCTGCCGCAGGTGGCGGAATAACGCAAACGGCGCGCCGCGCCGCATGACAGGCGACCCCCGGCCGCAGCGCAATGCTGCGGCCGGGGGGGGTCGCCTTGGCGGGATTTTTTGCTCGGAGGCGCAGTGATCCGGCCTTTGCGGAGGTCAGATCGCCTTGAGTGCCTCCGCAAGCTCGGCCATGATCTCGGGGGTGCGGATGGCCTGCGGGCAGTGCGAGAAGCACGCGCCGCAGTCGATGCAGTCGGCCGGGCCGGGCTGATCGGACTCCTTCAGCCCCATCAGCGGCATCGGCGCCCGGCCGGACAGACACCAGGCGTTGTACGTCTCGAGCACCGCGGGGATGTCGATGTTCATCGGGCAGCCGTCGCAGTAGCGGCAGGCGGTGCAGGGGACGGTGAAGTTTTTCAGAAAGACCTGCGCGGCCTCGAACGCGACAGCCGCATCGGCCTCGGAGAGCGGCTTGTCCTCGGAGAAGATGGCGGCGTTTTCCTCGACCTGCGCGAGCGAGTTCATGCCGGACAGGACAGTCTGCACGTTCGGCAGGCTCTGCACGAAGCGGAACGCCCACGAGGCGATGGTGCGCTCCGGCGCGGCGGCCTTTAAGATGGCGTTGGCCTCCTCGCCCAGATCGGCCAGGCGGCCGCCGCGGCACGGCTCCATGACCATGACGGGAATGCCGGCCTCGGTCAGGATCTCGTATTGCTGCTTTGCATCCTGGAACGTCCAATCGAGGTAGTTGAGCTGGATCTGCGCGAACTCCCAGTCGTCATAGGCCGCGACGAAGCGGCGCAGCGTATCGGGCTTGCCGTGGCTCGAAAAGCCGAGGTGGCGGATCTTGCCCTGCGATTTCATCTCCAGCAGGACGCTGATCACATCGTATGCAAAATACTGCTCGATGGACTCGTCGTTGACGTTGTGGCAGAGGTAGAAATCGAAGTGATCCACACCGCAGCGCTCGAGCTGCTCGTTGAAGATGCGGTAGACGCCCTCGCGCGAGCCGGCCAGAAAGCCCGGCATCTTGTCGACGAGATAATAGCTTTCGCGCGGATACTTTTTCAGCGCCTTGCCGATGAAGACCTCGCTCTTGCCGCCGTGGTACATGTAGGCCGTGTCGAAGTAGTTCACGCCCAGCTCGTACGCCCGGTCGACCACGGCCTGCGCGGCGGCCTCGTCGATCGGCGCGTCCCGTCCCTCGCCGACTGTCGGCAGGCGCATCGTACCCATGGCAAGGCGGGAGATCTTCTCCCCTGTGTCCCGAAACGGTTTGTAAAGCATTGCGGTTCCCTCCAATTATGTATTTATAATGTATCGATCGTCAGATCGGCGCACGCCATTACGCCGCAGCGCTCGAAGTAGCGATCCTCGAGCGGGATCCAACGGGCAGGGTAATTGGGGAAATTGTCGCCCTCGCGCGCGCGCAGGCGCGCAAGCCGCGTCTCCAGCGGCGCGGTCAGCACGGCGCGCAGGTCATAGTACGCCCGCAGCGACGGGTGCAGGGCGTAAGCGCCCTCGATGATGTTCAGCCGCCTGGACGGCGGGGAGATCTCCGCGCCGAACGACTGCGTCTGGCAGCTCCACGGGCGGTAGCGGACGGGCCGGCCGCTGCGCAGCGGCGCGAGGACTTCGGCCAAGAATCGCTCGTGATCGACGTTTTCGCCGGGCGTATCCAGCCGCTCCGGCGTGCGCTGGGAAGGGCGAAGAAAAAAGTCGTCCATATGGAACACATTGCAGTCATAGCGCGCCGCGATCGCTTCGGCGAGCGTCGTTTTCCCCGTGGCGCAGCGGCCGTCGAGCGCGACGAGCACCACGGGCTTGTCCGCTGCCAAAAGACGGTCAATGGATCGCTCGAGCGTCATGCGTCTCACCTCCGCTTTGGTACATTATACCGAAAACGGCTGCGGGATTCAACCGCAATTCGCACGCGGGTGCGATTGACAAGCGATGCGATCGCAAAGTATAATAGATAAATATAAAAAACGGGAGGGTTCCATCTTGTATACCATTCAGACACTGAACAAAATTTCGCCGCTCGGGCTGGATCGGCTGTGTGCGAGGGGCTTCGCGATCGACGACGCGGCGCAGTCGCCGGAGGGCATCCTCGTCCGCTCTGCGAAGATGCATGAGATGGCGTTTCCGCCCTCGCTGCTGGCCGTCGCGCGCGCCGGCGCGGGCGTGAACAACATCCCGTTGGAGCGCTGCGCGGAAGCGGGCGTCGTCGTGTTCAACACGCCGGGCGCGAACGCCAACGCGGTCAAGGAGCTGGTCGTCGGCGCGATGATCATGGCCTCGCGCGACGTCATGGGCGGCTCGCTCTGGGTGCGCGAGCAGGCTGCCGCCGGCGTGGATGTCACGACGGTCGTCGAGAAGGGCAAGGCCGCCTACGTCGGGCCGGAGATCACAGGCAAGACGCTCGGCGTCATTGGTCTCGGCGCGATCGGCGTGCTTGTGGCCAACGTCGCGAGCGTCATGGGAATGAAGGTCGTCGGCTACGACCCGTACCTCTCCGTCGGGACGGCGCTGCGGCTCGAGCGCTCCGTGCAGGTCGTCGCCGCGCTCGACGAGCTGGCGGCGCAGAGCGACTATCTCACCATCCACGTCCCGTACAACGACGAGACGAAATACACCATCAACGCCGCGCTGCTCTCCAAGATGAAAGACGGCGTGCGCGTGCTGAACCTCGCCCGCGGCGAGCTGGTCAACGACGACGATATGCTAGCCGCGCTCGAATCGGGTAAGGTCGCCTGCTACGTCACGGATTTTCCGAACAACAAGATCGCGCTGGCGAAGAACGTCCTGCCGCTGCCGCATCTCGGCGCGTCCACGCCCGAGTCGGAGGAGAACTGCGCCGTGATGGCGGCCGACGAGCTTGCCGACTATTTGGAAAACGGCAACATTCGCAACTCGGTCAATATGCCGGCGTGCGAAATGGCGCGCAGCGGCGCGGTACGGCTGTGCATCATACACCGCAACGTGCCGAATATGCTCTCGACCTTTCTGGCGGAGCTGTCGGCCGAGGGCGCGAACATCGAGAACATGGTCAACAAGTCGCGCGGCGCGTATGCGTACACGATGATCGACTTCGCCGAGGCTGTCCCGGAGAAAGCGCTTGCGGCAGTCCGAGGCATGCCCGATGTACTGCGTCTGCGCGTCATCTGATACTGATTCTTGATTAAAAGATTGAATCAAGAATCCTGCGTGTTGCGCACGCACAATTTAGCGTCTCATAAAAACTTAACGCGCTTCGCACTATAAAACGGTTTTAAACCGTTTTAATAAGTTTTAGTATGAAGAAAGAAACCCCGCGGGAGATCGTCTCATCTCCCGCGGGGTTTTGTATGCGGATGGGCGCCGGAGGGGACGGGGGATCGGCGCGGTCAATCGGTGCTGAGGGCGTGAACTCTCGTGCCAAGATCGGAAAGCTGCAAGATGAATTGTACAATGCCAACAGGCAG
>CAZJBT010000157.1:0-4011 GCA_964544345.1 uncultured Oscillospiraceae bacterium | reverse complement strand
CTTGCGAAGCACTACTCCGACCAGGGCGCGGACGAGATCGTATTTCTCGATATCACTGCGACGCATGAGGCACGCCACAGCGTAGTCGATGTGATCGAGCGCACAGGCCGGCAGGTATTTGTCCCACTGACTGTCGGCGGCGGCATCCGCTCGGTCGACGATTTTACGGAGATATTGCGTGCCGGTGCGGACAAAATCTCGGTGAACTCCGCCGCGGTGCGCGATCCGTCGCTCATTGAGCGTGCGGCCGAGCGCTTCGGCAACCAGTGCGTTGTACTCGCCATAGACGGCAAAACAAGGCCGGATGGCACGTTCGAGGTCGTCATCAACGGCGGCCGTGTCTGGACGGGACGCGACGTGGTCGAGTGGGCGAGAGAGGGCGAACGGCTCGGCGCGGGGGAGATCCTGCTCACCTCGATGGACGCAGATGGAACGAAGGCTGGCTTTGACCTCGCCATGACGAAGGCCGTGGTCGACGCGGTACATATCCCGGTCATCGCATCCGGCGGTTGCGGCTCGCTGGAGCATTTCGCCGAGGTGTTCGAAAAGACGGGCTGCGACGCGGCGCTCGCCGCGAGCTTGTTCCATTTTGGAGAGCTGACCGTGCCGCAGGTCAAGGAATACTTGGCCGCGCGCGGCGTTCCGGTGAGGTGAGAAGATGGCAGCTATTTCTGATCTGTTTCAAAAATCCGACCTGATCCCTGTCATTGTGCAGGACGCTGAGACGAAGGATGTCCTGATGCTCGGCTTTGCCAACGAGGAGGCGGTGCGGCTGACTGTTCAGACCAAGACGGCCTGGTTTTGGTCGCGCAGCCGACAGAAGCTCTGGAACAAAGGGGAGACGTCCGGGCACTTTCTGCATGTGGAGCGCATGATGACCGATTGCGACACCGATACATTATTATTATTCTGCCGCCCGGACGGGCCGACATGCCACACCGGCCGCCGGAGCTGTTTTTTCAATGAGATGGAGGAATTTATATGAACGACACGCTCTCGCGGCTCTATGCCGTTGTGCTCAGCCGTAAAGCTGACCCGCAGGAGGGCAGCTACACCTGCTACCTGTTTGACAAGGGGATGGATAAGATCCTCAAAAAGGTCGGCGAGGAGTGCGCCGAGACGATCATCGCCGCGAAAAACGGCGACAATGCCGAAACGATCGGCGAGATCTCCGACTTGCTCTACCACCTGACCGTGATGATGGCTGAGGCCGGTATCACCATGGACGAGGTAATGGCAAAGCTCGACGAGCGAAGCCATAAGATCGGCAACCTGAAGCCGATGAAGACGGTCGATCACGACACATAAACATAATTTGATAAATATGTCGCTTCTTAATAAATCTGAAAATATTTCATAAACAAAACTTTACAAAATTTGCGCGCTGTGCTACAATAGCACTCGTGTCAAGTGGATCACTGATGGTAAGCCCCAGCATCGCAATTCATTCGCATATGCCTGTGCTCCAGTCAGCAAATCCCTCGCATTTTTCTTTGGTGTTAATTTCCGGCGTTTCCGCGTCGGGAATGAACATAAATTTTTTCTGGAGGACGATATTCGAATGAAGAAACTCAGCAAAATCCTTGCCCTGCTTCTTTCGCTGGTCATGGTTTTCTCCGTTCTTGCCGCTTGCGGTGGCTCGGACGATGCGGCCGACGATTCTGCGGGCGCCAACAACGGCGATTCTACAGCCGACAGCTCTGGCAGCGCCGACACCGAGCACAGCCTGACGATCGGCGTTATGCAGTCGCCGAGCACGCATGACCCGCAGGCTGTCAACGAGAAAAAGCGTTATCAGTCCAAGCTGATTTATGACACCCTGCTAACCATAAATCCGGAGACGCAGGAGCTTGAGCCGCTGCTTGCCGAGAGCGTCGAGTACCTCGACGAGCTGACGCTGCAGGTCAAGATCCGTCAGGACGTCTACTTCACCAACGGCCAGAACCTGAAGGCGCAGGATGTGCTCTGCTCTCTGAGAGACGTCTACGGCGTCGGCCAGATGGCGTCCTACTTCGAGTGCTATGACTGGGACGCGACCGAGATCGTTGACGATTACACTGTCAACTTCAAGTTCACGAAGGAGTATGGCCCGGCGATCACGCTGCTGTCCACCTACGACATCTACTGCTACGACGACCTGTTCGGCGATGAGCCGCTCGACGCCGATACCTGGATGACGGAGCCGAACGGTACCGGCCCGTACTACTGCGTGGAGAATGTCACAAGCTCTCATGCGGTCTACCGCCTGAAGGACGCCGACTCGTACTGGGGCGAGCTGCCTGAGTGCGAAGAGGTCACCTACAAGTACTACTCTGAGGCCTCTACAATGTTCATTGATTTTGAGGCCGGCAACCTCGACGCCGCCTGCGGCATCAGCGAGACCGACGCACAGCGCGTTATTGACGGCGACGCCCCGGCGTATACCGCTTACGACATCAACCCGATCAAGGACTGCCTGATGCTGGTTCTGCCGGAATATGTGGAGGCGTTCCAGGATGAGCGCGTCCGTGAGGCTGTTGCCCTGGCCGTCGATCAGGACGCTATCTCCACTGCGGCATATGGCTGCCTCTACATCGAAGCGACCTCGATCTTCCCGTCCACCGTCAGCTTCTATGAGAAGCAGGATCCGTACACGGTCGATATCGAACGTGCCAACGAACTGATGGCCGAGGCCGGCTACGGCGACGGTCTGAGCCTGCGCCTTGTCATCACCTCGGACAACCAGGTCGTCGCTGAGGCGCTGCAGGGCTGCCTGTCCCAGATCGGCATCGAGCTGAGCATTGAGAGCTATGATGCGGGCACCGCGATCCCGATGATGATGAACGGTGAAACTGACCTGTGCCTGAAGCAGACCGAGGGCGGCGCGTTCACCGGCGATCCGTCGCAGCTTGTCGATACGCTTGGCCCGAACTCCACGCTGGGCGCCGCGCGTATGACCGACGAGACCTGGGCGACTGCGTTTGAGCAGGCGCTCTACAGCAGTGACGATTCCGCGCGTGCTGAGGGCTATGCCACCATGCAGAAGTGGGCGCGTGAGACCAACCGCATCATCCCGATCTGCGAGCGTGCGAACATGTTTGTCTACAACAAGGATAAGCTCGCCAGCTTCAACCTGACCTGCGCCGACGAGCCGAACGTCAGATTCGCCAAGTTCAACTGAATCCTTTGCGTTCCGTTTTCGGAAACCGCAGCTTTTCGGCAGCCAGACACGATTGGTGTCTGGCTGCCGTTTTTGTATTCAAAAGGCAAATGTTCCAAAAACGGAGGGCGAAATTATACAAATATTACAATTTTATGTTATTTGTTTAAAAACATATTTACAAGTCAGATGAATTGTGTTTAAATTACCAATAAAAGAACAAGTTGAATAAAACTTGAAGAGATTAGCCTAAATTGGACAGGCTGCCAAATGATTCCCTTTTTCCTCCGCACTTCCCAGCGCCGTATGCAATGCGGTTTTCCTATGGTTTTAAATGCAGACGCATTTAAAGAAATAAAAGCTAGGAGGACAAAAATATGAAAAGACTTAGTAAACTGCTTGCTCTGCTGCTTGCTCTGATTATGGTGCTATCTGTCCTGGCGGCCTGCTCCAAGTCAGAGGACAGCGAACCAGGCACTGCGAATGAGAGCGGCGAAAACGACGAAACCGGCGAAGGCGAGTCGCCGGCCAGCGGCGGATCGGATACCGAGAAGGATTACACGCTGAGCATTGGCGTGCTGACCGCCAATGGGACGCTCGATCCTACGACTGAAAACAACCCCCGGTATCAGACGAGAACCGTGTTTGAGACTCTAATGAAGGAAAATGTGGAGACGGGCGAGATCGAGCCTTGGTTGGCGACCAGCGTCGAGTATATCGATGAGCTGACCATCGAGGTCAAGCTCCGCGAAGACGTTTATTTTACCGATGGACAGCAGATGACCGCAAAGGATGTGTTCTATTCCTATAAGGATCTTTGGGCTGTCGGTGGGCAGAGTTCCTACTTTGTGCGTTATGATTGGGACAACAGT
>CAZJBT010000156.1:0-4012 GCA_964544345.1 uncultured Oscillospiraceae bacterium | reverse complement strand
GTTGGCCGCCGGAGAACTCGTGCGGATAGCGGGTCAGATGCTCCGGCAGAAGGCCGACGTCCTCGACGATCTTCTCCACCTTGCGGATGCGGTCGGACTCGTCGTCATAGAGATGGAAGTTATACAGACCCTCGGAGATGATCTGTTCCACGGTGGCGCGCTCGTTGAGCGACGCGGCGGGATCCTGAAACACCATCTGGATGTTGCGGATGACCTCGCGGTCGCGCGCGCGCGGGATCCTTCCGGAGATGCGGACGCCCTTGTAGCGGATCTCGCCCCCGGCGCAGGAGTTGGCGCGGATGACGGCGCGGCCGATGGTCGTCTTGCCGGAGCCGGATTCGCCGACGAGCGAGAACGTCTCGCCCCTGTAGACGTCGAACGAGACGTCGCGGACAGCGCGGACGAGCTTATCGCCCTTGCCGAAATTGATGTCGACGTGATCCAGAGAAAGGAGGATCTCCTTCCCATTCTCCGCGATCGGGCCGTGCGCGGGGAAACAAGCGGAGCCTGCGTTCCGAACTGGCGTTTTTATTTCATTGCCCATTGCACTCCGTCCTTTCCTCTCAGATATTGAACACCTTCCGGAGCGTACCGTGGATGTCACGGATGATCTCCGGTTTCTCGACCTGCGGCGCTCTCGGGTCGAGCAGCCAGGTCTTGGCGCTGTGCGTCTCCGACACCTGGAACATCGGCGGCTCCTTGAGCGTGTCGACCTTAAGGGCATACGGATTCCGCGGCGCGAAGGCGTCGCCGGTGATCTTGTTGTAGAGCGAGGGCGGCGTGCCGGCGATGGAATAGAGCTTCATGCCCCGATCCATGAGCTGCGGCAGCGACGAGAGCAGCACCCAGGTGTACGGATGGCGCGGGTCGTAGAAGACCTCCTCGACCGTGCCTGTCTCGATGATCTGGCCGGCGTAGAGCACCGCGACGCGGTCGGCGACGTTGGCGACGACGCCGAGGTCGTGCGTGATGAATACGATGGTATAATGGAACTCCTTCTGGAGATCCTTGATGAGCTTGAGGATCTGTGCCTGGATCGTGACGTCGAGCGCAGTGGTCGGCTCGTCGCAAATGAGCAGCTTCGGCTGGCACGAGAGCGCGATGGCGATGACGATGCGCTGGCGCATACCGCCGGAGTACTGGAACGGATAGTCGTCGAAGCGGTTTTCGGCGTTCGGGATGCCGACCTTTTTCATCAGCTCGATGGCGCGGCGGCGCGCTTCAAGCTCCGAGACGTTCTGGTGGCGCATGATGACGGAGGTGATCTGCTTGCCGATGGTCAGGATCGGGTTGAGCGAGGTCATCGGATCCTGGAACACCGTGGCGACCTTACAGCCGCGGATGGCCGTCCAGCTATCGATGCAGTCGCCGCGCGCGAGGTTCAGCACACAAACGCCGCGCAGGGACGCAGGCGTCTCCTCCACATACCGGACACGGAGCACCGCAGTCTCGAACACGCGGGTCAACTCAGCATCGTCGCTCAGGTCGACGCCCTGCTCCATCGCGGTGCGGAACGCGCCGAGCACGGCGTGAAAAAGCTTCGGCCGTCTGCGGGCGGGGTAGCGGCTGAGGGACAGGCAGATCTCCTTGGCGAGCAGTTGGCTGCGTTCGCGCGCGGCGTCCGAGATCTCGCCGGCGCATTCTCTGGAATAGCGCGCCTTCAGCGCGGCCAGCTCGGTTTGAAACGCGCGCTGGAGCGCGGCGTTGTGCTTCGCCTCCTGTGCGCGGGTTCGGATCAGGCGTTTTTTCTCTGCGTCGAGCGCACGGATCTTCGCGTCGTATTCCGAGACGATTTTTGACAGCTCGCGCATTTTTTCGCGGTTCCTCGCACGGTTCAGCGTCTGCTTTTCGTTGTATGCTTCGGCGCGGCGGAAGATAAGCTCCTTGCGCTCTTGCTCGAACGCGTCGCTGTCGGCCTCGCTGAGCGAGAGCTGCGCGGCGTGCTCAGCCTCAAGCTGACGCATCCGGCGGTAGGTATCGGCGCCCAACTCGAGCTTTGCATATTTATTGAGCTTGTTCTCCGCCCGCGCGATGGTGCGCAGCGCGGCGCGGTTGCGCTCAGCTTCGGTGGCGGTCAGCTCGTCGTCGTTGAAAATGATGTCGCCCTGATCGATGAAGCCGTTGTTGTCGAGCATGCCGGCGAAGGTTTTGGTCAGCACGGACTTGCCGCAGCCCGACTCCCCCACGATGGCGATGGACTCGTCCTCGTAGATGTCGAGCGAGGCGCCGCGGATGGCGGTCAGGACACGGCCGCGGACGCGGAATTTGACATGGAGATCCCGAACGGACAGCAATATCTTTCTCTTATCCATCTCGCGGCCTCCTCAGAGCATATGGGTTCTCGGGTCAGCCGCGTCGCCGAGACCCTGGCCGACCAGGAACAATATGATGGAGATGAATGCGGAGAGAAGAACCGGGCACCAGAACTCCCACTCCCAGCCCGGTACAACCATGGCGCTCTGGGCGTTGTAGATGATCTTGCCGAGGGTGGTGTCCGAAATACCCAGACCAATGTAGCTCAGGAACGCTTCGGTGCCGATATAGCCCGGGAGCGAGTTGGCCATCAGCGTCACGATGAACGAGATCATAAAGGGCAGGATGTTCCTCGTTGCGATGCGGAACGTCGGCGTGCCGAGACACTTCGACGCGAGGTTATACTCCCGGTCGCGGATGATGATGACCTGCGTGCGCAGGGAATAGGCGATACCAATCCACCCCGTGACGCACATGGCGAATACGAGCGTGGCAAAATTCGGAGAAAAGACCAGCACCAGCACAGAGATCAGGAGGGTGCTCGGCACGTTGGCGACGACATTGCGGATCTCGTTCATCACGACGTCGACCCGTTTTGAAAATCCCCACAGCGCACCGATCAGGATGCCGATGGTGAAGTTGATCGCTGTACAGAGAATCGCCAGCGAAATGGATATCCTGGCGCCGTACCAAATGGCGTCGAAGGTGGACTGGCCGGACTCGCCGGTGCCGAAGATCCACTTGATACTGAAGCCGAATTTTGCAATGGCCGCGGAGGGCGTGAGATGCTTGGCGGTCGAATCCATGATGTTTTCGTATTTGTCAAAGTTGCAGAAACACGTCGGATAGATGTAGGTGAACACCAAAATCAACGCCAAGAACGCGATCGCGATAACATTCAGCTTTTTTGAGAAAAACACCCGGCTGACCGAGCGCCAGTAGGAATACCGGGGCGCGACGATCCGCTCCACCGCGGAGGTGTCCTGCGGGATCCGGGCAAACAGCTCCTCATCCGTCAAGCCAGTGTCGCTCAGGTCGATCACTTTTTCTTTTAACTCCGTCATCTTAGATCACCTCACCTTGGTCGTATAGGAAATACGCGGATCCATGATCGCCATGGTGATGTCGCCCAAGATCGTGGAGATGATGGACAGCACGCCATAGAAGAACGCCACGCCAACGATCACGGAGTTGTCATACGCGCCGATGGCCTCCACCAGAAGTCCGCCGACGCCCGGGATCGTGAAGATGCGCTCCATCATGATGGAGCCGGACAGCGCCATGATGACGGTGTTCGGGATGCCATGGGCGATGGGAATGGCGGCATTCTTGAAGATATGCTTTGTGAAGATCTCAAACTCGCTGAGTCCCTCCGCCCGCGCGAACTTCACGTAGTCGGAGTTCATCTGATCCACCATATAGCGGCGCATCCACTTCATGGTTCCCGCCACAGACGCCGCCAGACTGGCCAGCACAGGCGTGATATACATCGCCACTGTCGGATTATCCAGCGAGAAGAGCGTCGGCAGACCGAGCTTGGTCGCGATCGCCTTGAACATGAAGTAATAGGCCAGGGAGGGCACCGCGATCATGAAGATCACATAGGCGTTGCCCAGGTTATCCACCCAGGTATCCTTCTTTTTGGCCATCAGGATGCCCAGAGGAAGTCCCAGCAGATAGGTAAAGAAGGACGCCAGGATGCTGATAATGAACGAATAATAGATCTTGGAACGGCTGTCCTTATGGAGCGACGTGTTGG
>CAZJBT010000155.1:0-4082 GCA_964544345.1 uncultured Oscillospiraceae bacterium | reverse complement strand
GGCGTGACCGAGACGGAGCGTTGGGTGCGGGCGCTGCTGCGGCGCGATAAGCATCTGTTTTACGTCTCGTCGCGCTGGCTTGCTGCGGCGCAGATCGCGCGGGCACGGCAGCACAACGAGTGCCAGCGCTGCCGGGCGAGGGGACTGTACGCGCCGTGCGAGGCGGTGCATCACGTGCAGCGCCTGCGCGACCGGCCGGATCTGGCGCTGTCGCAGGACAACCTCGAGTGCCTGTGCGCGGCCTGCCACTACGCCGAGCACCACAAGGCGCCGTCCGGATTTGTCAACCCGGAGCGCTGGTAGCCCGCCCGGGGCGCGACGCCCCCGGGTCAAAAAGTTCGAAAAATCTGACCAAGGACTGATCGGGCATGCTCTGCTCTGTGGAGCGTCTACCTGCGCGCGCGGGAATTTTGCGCCGCGATGCTGCGCGCAGGCCGTAGCGAGAAAAGGTTTCAAATTTTCCGAACGGAGCTGAAAAAATGGAGAAACAAGGGAAAAAAGTCATGACAAAGGCGAAAATCCGCGCAAGCATTTTGGAACAGTTGACGGCAAAAGGCGCGGACGTCGACCTGTATCTCGACCAGATCGACAAGTACGTCTGGCTCTGGGAGCAGGTGGAGCGGATGCGCCGGGATATCCGTAAAAACGGTACAGAGATCGACGCGGTCAGCTCGACCGGCAACGCCTACCGCAAGGAGAACCCGGCCGTGCAGAACGTGCTGCGCTATATGCAGCAGATGGACAGGATTCTGACGCGCCTGAACCTGTCGACGGAGAACTGCCAGCCGCCCGACGACGAGCTGTGACGCAGGAGATCGCGGCGTACATCGAGCTCGTGCGCGGCGGGGAATATCCGGCCTGCCGGGAGCAGCTTGCGCTGTGCGACTATGTCGAGCGCGTCTTTGCGGCGGAGGAAATCCGTGTGGACGAGGCGCAGCTTGCGCGCTATTTTGCGCTGCAAAAATACTTCCCCTTCGAGCTGTTCCCGTGGGAGCGCTTCGTGTTTGCGCTGCACAACTGCACCTATCGGGCTGACGGCTCTCTTCGCTGGCCGGAGGCGCTGATCTACGTCGGCCGCGGCGCGGGGAAGAACGGCTATCTCAGCTTTGAGGACTTCTGCCTGCTCACGCCGGTCAACGGCATCCCGCGCTACCGGATCGATATCTGCGCGACCAGCGAGGAGCAGGCGCGCACGTCGTTCGACGACGTACTGGACGTGCTGGAGACGCACGAGAAGAAGATGCGCACGCATTTTCACTGGACAAAGGAAACCATCGACAGTCTGAAAACCAAGTCCAGCCTGCGCTTTCGCACGGCGAATTTCAAGACAAAGGACGGCGGGAGGCCGGGCAAGGTGGACTTTGACGAGCTGCACCAGTACGAGGACTACCGGCTGCTCGACGTCATGCGCACCGGCCTCGGCAAGACGCCCGGCTGGCGCTCGACGTACATCACGACGGACGGCAATGTCCGGGGCGGACCATTGGACGATCTGCTCGCCACGGCGCGCGGGATCCTCTTTTCCGACCAGCCGGACAACGGCCTGCTGCCGTTTCTGTGCTGCCTCGACGACAAAAAAGAGGTGACGGATCCCCGCAACTGGCACAAGGCCAATCCCTCCCTGCGCTATTTGCCGGTGCTGATGGAGCGGATGCAGGCGGAGTACGCGGACTACCAGCGCAACCAGCTCGGCAACGCGGGCTTTATGACCAAGCGCATGAACTGCCCGATCGGCAACCCCGAGGCGCAGGTGACGAGCTGGGAGAACATTCTGGCAACCAACCGGCCGCTGCCGGAGACGCTGGACGGCGCGTGGTGCGTGGCCGGCGTCGACTACGCCAAGACAAACGACTTCGTCGCGGCAGGGCTGCTGTTCTCACTCGGCGACGTCTGGTATTGGCTGACGCATACATGGGTCTGCCGGGAGTGCGCCGACCTGTCGAAAATTCGCTTTCCGCTGGCCGAGGCCGAGGAGCGGGGGCTACTCACGATGGTTTCCGCACCGCAGATCGCGCCCGAACTGCCCGCGCAGTGGCTCGCGGAGCAGGCGCGGCATTACAGCATACTGGGCCTTGCAATCGACGACTATCGCTTTGCGCTGCTCAAAAAGGCGCTTGCAGAGGTGGGATTTCTCGTGGACAAACAGAACGGAAATATCAAGCTCGTCCGGCCGCGCGATATCATGCAGGTCTCGACGGTCATTGCGAGCAGGTTTAATGACCACAAGATCGTCTACGGCGACAATGCGCTCATGCGCTGGTACACCAACAACGCGAAAAGCGTCATGGACAGCAAGGGAAACGTGACCTACGGCAAGATCGAACCGCACGCGCGCAAGACGGACGGCTTCATGGCCTTTGTGGCGGCAGCCACACTTGCCGAGGAGCTGGAAAGCTACGGCGCGGAGCTGGGCGAGATGCCGGTCTATACCTACTGAGGCTAAGGAGGGCAAACAGGCATGGGAAAATTTCTGGACTGGCTGAACGGCCTGTTCCGCACATCCGGGGAGGATATCCCGGCAAAGGCGCGCGATCCGACCGCGGTGCGGCTGGAGCTGGAGCGGTTGACCATTCAAAACGCGGTTGGCCTGCTGGCGTCGGCGGTGTCGCAGTGCGATTTCCGCACGTTTTATCAGGGACGCGAGATCTACAAGCGTGAGTGGTATCTGTGGAATATCGCGCCGAACTGCAACGAGAACTCGACGCAGTTCCTGCAAAAGCTCGTGCGGAGCCTGATCTATAACAACGAGGTCGTGATCTTCGAGCATGGCGGCGGGCTGTGGATCGCCGACCGCTTCCAGCGCATCCCGGGCGGCACGCAGCCGGATTTCTACACCGGCGTCGGCGTGGAGGACGATACGGCGAGCTTCGACCTGCCCGCCTCGCAGGTGATCCGCCTGCAGTACAACAACGCGCCGGTCACGGCGCTTTTGACGCAGGTCTGCCATGAATACGAGGATCTGATCGCCGAGGCGACGAAGAGCTACCGCAAGAGCTTCGCCGACAAGGGCGTCGTAAGCTACAACGCGATGGCGAGCGGCAGCCCCAAAATGCAGGAGGTGCAGGACGACCTGTTCAACAACCGGTTCCGGAAATTCTACGAGGCAGAGTCCGCCGTCCTGCCGCTGCCGAACGGCTTTACCTACACGCCGCAGTCGCGAAGCGTGCGAAACGCGAGCGAGATGAACGACGTGAAGCTGCTCGGCGACGAGATCACGAACCGCGTCGGGCAGGCGCTGCGCATCCCGCCCGCGCTGCTGCGCGGCGAGGTCGCCAATTTGCAGGATGTGCGCGAGAACTTTGTGACCTTCGCCGTCGTGCCGCTGCTCGACCAGATCGCGGAGGGCGTCAACAGCCGCCGCTACGCGGACTACGTCCTGTCCGGCAGCTATCTCATGGCCGACCCGACGCCGCTGTTCGCCGCGAGCATCGTGCAGGCGGCGGAGCCTGTCGACAAGCTGATCGCCTGCGGCGTCTGGTCTGTCGACGAGGCGCGCGTGCGGCTGCATGAACCGGCGCTCGGCACGCCCGAGGCGAACACGCACTGGATCACAAAGAATTACGACGCGCAGACGCGCGTTTTGAAGGGAAGTGAAGAAGCATGATTGACAAATCCATATTCCGACAGACGGCCGGGCAGGTGCGCAGCTCGTTCGCCCTGCACGCGCAGCAGTCCGCGGAGCGGGAGGACGTGCTTGAGCTGTATATCTACGACGAGATCTACGCCGGGCGCGAGTGGGTTGACTTTTGGACGTCCAAAGACCATGAGGCGGGCAGCGCGTACATCCGCAAGCAGATCGAGGCGCAGCCAAATTGCACGGAAATCCATGTCTACATCAACAGCATCGGCGGCGATCCGTTTGAGGCGTATGCCATCGCGGCGCTGCTCTCGCGCAGCGGCAGGAAGACGGTCGCTTTCGTGGACGGCATGGCCGCGAGCGCAGCGTCGCTCATCCTGTGCGCGTGCGGGGAGCGGGTGATGTACCGCAATGCGATGGTCATGATCCACAATATGTCCATGTCGATTTGCGGCAATGCGTCGGAGCTGCGACTGGCGGCGGACGCGCTGGACAAGATGATGGA
>CAZJBT010000154.1:0-4135 GCA_964544345.1 uncultured Oscillospiraceae bacterium | reverse complement strand
CCCAGCCGTCCGGGATATTGCGCGGCACGGTGCTCTGGTTCGCGTGCGCGCCGTTTGAATAAGGTTCGATGCGGATAAGCATGTTGGTTCTCCTTTCTTTATGTCACAGAATTTAGCCGATATCTCCTATTGCCAAATAATAATAAGTATAATCCAGAGAGTTGAAGTTGTTTGTATTACCTGACTTCCCTAGCGTGAGTGCTTTCCCACTCCATGAAGTCTGTATACTTGAAGTCGGGGCGCTGTATTGTCCGTAAGTTGTCACCATTACGCTATCCATAGGATTTATGCAAACACCAGCCCTTTTTGCATAATCCTGAGAATTACTCGTACTATTATTTTGAATATATACAATTTTGGGGATAAAATCAAATGTAAGAGTAAAAATCTTTTCATCGGTTCCTGCATAACTTCCGACTGAAATTGGCAGAACAGAATTCCCGTTTATATCTACTACGTTACCGTCAGATGTAGCGAACGCTGCGCCAATCATCTTTGCAAACGCATCATTCGGCGTCGGGTCATCCTGCGACAGGTTCAGTGCCTCCGCCGTCTCCGGGGCCAGCAGCGTCTGGGTGCTGACCGGCGTCCCCGTCTGCTGCACGCCCTCCGGGTTCAGCCCCTTGATATCGACCGGGAACGTCCCCGCGCGCAGCTGCGCAACCAGCTCCTCGTGCGAGATATCCGCCGGAATCGCTGATTTCAGATACCGCGAATTGCCGGTGTCGTTTATGATTGTGTCTTTCATATCATCCCTCCTAGTTTACCTTGATCTGCACAGACCGCCGGATGATCTCCTCACCGAGGTCAAAGCTGTATTGCAGCCGGTATATGCCGCGCTTCTCAGGCTGTATGACGGCGGTCAGGAGCCAGCAGCTGCCGTCGCCGTCCTCCTGCGCGTCCGCAGCGCCCTCGGACTCCGGGTCGCTGCAAACGCAGCCCGCCGCGCGCAGCTCCCAACAGCAATTTGCAGGCCGGAACACCTGCCCTGTCGCGAGCCGGACTTCCAGCGTCACGCGCCGCCGCTCGCCCAGTTCCAGAAGCTTTTCTTCCATCATTCGCCGCACACCTCACATCTGACCACGCGTGTCCTGATCTCCTCCGGCAGCACCGCGAACCGCAGGCCGTCCGGCTCTGTGTCAATCTCAACAGCCTCGCCGCAAAGCACGCCCTGCACGTCCGTCAGCGAGAACGTCGCGCCGACGTCGAGAATGCGGAAGACAAAGCACAGCTGCGTGGAGTCGTAGGTGATCTCGATGGTCGCGAAATAGCCCACATTGCCAGCCCAGTCCTCCGCCCACAGCTCAAGTATATACGTGCCGTCCGGCGCGGCCGGGACGGCGGTTTCCCACCGCCCCGTTGCCGGGTTCAGGCTGCACGCAATTGCCGCGCCGCCGCAGTTGCCGAATACCCTGCGCACCATCAGTCCGTCACCGTGATCTCGACGATGTACGTCGCGCCCGCGTCGACCGGGTTCGGCGTCAGCTTGATCGCCGTAATGACCGGCGCAATTGTGTCGAGGACAACCGTGCGGGTGATCGTCGTGGACTTGCCCGCCGCGTCGGTCGCCACGATCTTGACCGTGTTGCTGCCCTCGGTGAGCGTGACGTTGTGCGAGAACGCGCCGTTTGTGACAGTCGCCTCCTGCGCCGTGCCGTCGTTGACGGAAATCTCGACCGTGACCGGGGAGGACGTCGCGTCGTTGGTCGTGCCGACGATGGGCAGCGTCGCGTTGTTGGTGATATAGCCCTCTGCCGGGGACGTAATGTTCAGCGTCGGCGGGACGGTGTCGATCTTGAACGCCGCTGTTTCCTGCGCCGCCGTGTTGCCGTCGTTGTCGGAGACGTCGAAGGCCACGGTGTGCGAGCCTTCCGCGAGCGCCGCGCCCGGTGTGTACTCGCATGTATAGCCGTCCGCCGTCGCCGTGGTTCCGATGCCGTCCGTGACCGCCGCGCCAGAATCGATCCTGATCGAGATCGTGGCCGCGTCGATGCCGCTGCCCGTGTCCGTGACCGTCCAGCGGAAGGTCGGCTTTGCGTTGGTAATCGCCGCGCCCGCAGTCGGGTATGTCACCGCGATGGTGGGCTCGACCTTCTCAAGGACTCTCAGGCTGAGCGCCGGGAAGTCTGAAACGGTCGCGCTGACGGAGTTGCCCGCCTCATCCGCGGCGGCCGCTGTGCCGTGGAACTTGTGGTCGCTGTTCTCGTTCCAGCTCGTCGTAGACGGCGCTGTGACCGTCGCCTTGTACGTCTCGCTGGACGCGTCATAGGTCAGATTGTACGTCTGGCCGTTCAGGGTAAATGTGACTGTTTTTACTGCCATTGTTACACCTCGTTACTTGTCAATTCGCCGGAGTACCAGACCTCCGGCGGCAGGATTACGATTTGCTCCTCCACCGCGACGGTCACGGTGTACTGCGCCCCGGTCGTGACGGTCTGCGGAGACACCTCCGCGCGGGTGATCACGAGCCGCCGCTCGGCAAAGGCGTCGATGGTCTCGGCTGCGAGTGTCACCGGGTCGGACTTGCCCTCATCGTTGACCGCGTACACCGTGTACACGTAGCTGCCCTTTGGCTCGACCGTCTCGTCCGTGTACGTCAGTCCGGTCAGGGACGCGAGCTTCACGCCATCCCGCCAGACCTCGTAGCCGGTCGCGTCTTTGGCCGCGTCCCACGCGATGGACAGGCTGAAATAGTCTTTGGCCGTCTGGCGCAGGTTCCCGGGCGGGTCAGGCACAAGCGGGAACAGCTCCAGCACCGTAATGCGCGCGTAGCCGTCGCCCGCGTGGCCTGTCTCCGTGCTGCCGCCGGTCGCGGGGAAGGACACGTTCCCGGCCTTTGTGGAGGCATTTGCCAGCTGGTGCGCCGCCGTCAGGCCATAGCCGGAGGGGGCGTTTGCGCCTGTCCAGACAAATCCGGAACCGCCCGCGCCGCCCCGGTCATCGTCGCCGGAGGAATCCGGATAGGAGCCGGAACCGCCGTACCACCCGCCGCCGCCCGCGCCGCCGTAGCCGCTTGAGCGCGTGATGCCGTTGCCGCCAAAGCCAAAGCCCGCATAGGCCCCCTCCTGTGTGGTGGTGCTGGTGGGCTGCGTAGTGGTCTGCCATGATGAGCTTGACACGCCGGTCTGCGTGCCGCCGTAGCCGCCCGTGCCGTAATTGTCCGTACGGCTCTGGCCGCTCTCGCCGCCGCCGTAGCCGCCCGCCTTGTCGGACGCGCCGTCCGAACCGCCGCCGCCCGCGACGATCACGCGGTGCAGAAGATCGTTGATAAGCAGCCGGATATCCGTTGCACCGCCGCCGCCGTTGTGGCTGCCGCGCTGGCCGCCGCCGTTAAAGCCGCCGCCCGTACCGCCCGTGTTGCCGCTGCCGCCGACAAGGACAAACGCCGCAATTGCGGCATCCTGGACCGTCAGCTCGCCGAGCGAGTAGCCGCCCAGCCCGCCGTAGCTGCTGGATGAGCGGTAGCCGCCCTGCGCGCCCCAGACCTCGAACCTGTACCGCCCGGGCACCAGTGTCACGCTCTGCGCCGCGCCGGTGTACGCATAATTCAGCACCTGCCCAACTGCGAGCGCCATGCGCTACACCTCCCCGGCCATGATCTCGCCGGCGTAGAAGAACGCGCTGGCGGTGTTTTCAACGTCGGTTTTGCTCTGCGCCGTTTTGGCTTCCAGCGCCGCCCAGACGTCTAACAGCAGCTGCTCGATTGCGTTCGCGCCATCTACACCCAGATTGCGCATCGTCTCCGGCAGATCCGGCGCAGGGACTTGCAATGTGCTGTTGCACGTCCAGACGTTGCCCAGATACCGGTCAAGCTCTGCCTCGTCCGGCAAATCCCCGTCCTGCCAGTCCGTCCGCGTCGTGACCGCGCCGACGGCCGGATCTGCGTAAAACTGCGCGTCCCAAGCAACGCCATACCCGGCTGCATACGCCCGCATCTCTGCCACCCAGCCATTTAGCTGCGCGGCAAGCCACGTAACCGCCGTTTCCACGCGGTTCCAGTCGAGAACGCGATACGCGCCGCGCAGGACGCCGTCGCGGAAATAGGCCGCATTGCCGTCGCTGTCGTAGACCGGCGCGCCTGTGCCGTCCAAAAGCGGCGTCAGGCGGCCGTTCATGTATTCGTCCCGCTGCTCCG
>CAZJBT010000153.1:0-4147 GCA_964544345.1 uncultured Oscillospiraceae bacterium | reverse complement strand
CGCAGCTATGATACCATAAGGCAAGCGCAAACGCAATTCACAATTGGGGCTTGTACACGCGGCGAAATCTGTGTATACTATTAGAATCGAACGCTGCGCGCTGCGCGCGCAAAAAGGAGCGATCCCAAATGGATACCTTTGACCGCAACGGTCTGGAACAATTCAAAAATATGACGCCGGAGGAGCAGCAGGCGCTGCTCGAGCGCTACCAGCGCGAAGAGGAGGCGTCCGGAGGCTGCTCGGGCAACTGCGCCGGCTGCTCGGCGGACTGCAGCAGCCGCGAGGATCCGAACCTCACGCCGCGCATGGCGAAGAAGATCTACGCCGTGTTTTCCGGCAAGGGCGGCACCGGCAAGTCGACCGTCACGGCGCTGCTCGCGTGCGCGCTGGCGCGGCGGGGGCTGAAGGTCGGCATCCTCGACGCAGATCTGACCGGGCCGTCGATCCCGCACCTGCTGGGGATGGACAAGCTGGCCGACTCGGACTCCGAGCGCGTGTTTACCGTCAAGTGCGGCAACGGCGTGGAGTATATCTCGATGGCAGCCGTACAGGACGGGCCGGAAAAGCCGCTGCTCTGGTACGGCAAGGATCTCGCCGTCGGCGCGCTGTATTTTTACTCCGAGGTCAAGTGGGAGGACATCGACGTCATGCTCGTCGACATGCCGAGCGGCATCGGCGATATCCCGCTCCAGATCTACACCATCATCCCGTTCGACGGGTCGATCCTCGTCGCGGAGCCGACCCGGCTGTGCGACTTTGTGTCGAAAAAGTCCGCCGTGCTCAGCGAGATGGTCTATATCCACATCCTCGGCGTGGTCGAGAACAAGGTCACGGATCCCGACGACGCGGCCGAGCACGCGAAGGAGCTGGAGCTGCCGATGGTCGCCTGCCTGCCGTACGACCCGATGCTCGCGCTCGACGGCGATTTCGGCAAGCTCGCGGAGCACGAGCGCCCCGAGCTGGACAAGCTCGCCGATTCGATCGTCAAGGAGGTCAACGCGTGAGCGTTTCACGTGAAACATCGCGAAATGCGTTGCATTCCCCGCGAAGTTTGCTATAATAGGGTGTGAATCTTCAGCGGGGGAGGCGCGCCATGGGCAGCATCATTTCCATTGTCAACCAAAAAGGCGGCGTCGGTAAGACGACCACCGCCGTCAACCTCGCGGCGTGCCTGACCGCCGCGGGCAAGCGGGTGCTGCTGTGCGACTTCGACCCGCAGGGCAACGCAACGAGCGGCCTCGGCGTGTCCAAGGCGCCGGACGCCGGCACGATCTACGACGCGGTCATCAACGACCGGCCCGCGCGCGGCATCGTCGTGCGGACGCTCTACGGCGATTTGCTGCCCGCAGGCTCCGCGCTCTCGGGCGCGGGCGTGGAGCTGATCGCCTTCGAGGATCGCGAGCACCGGCTGCGCGCCGCGCTCGCGCCGCTGAAGGACGAATACGACTATATTTTTATCGACAGCCCGCCGTCGCTCGAGCTGCTGACCCTCAACGCGCTGTGCGCAGCGGACGCGATCCTCATCCCAGTCCAGTGCGAATACTACGCGCTCGAGGGTCTGTCCGATCTGATGGGCACGCTGCGCACCGTCAAGCGGCGTGCAAATCCAAAGCTTGAGATCTTCGGGCTTGTGCTCACGATGTACGACGGGCGCGTCAACCTCTCGATGCAGGTCGCGGAGGAGGTTCGCCGCCATTTCCCGGGGAAGGTGTTCGCCACGGTCATCCCGCGCAACGTGCGCCTCTCCGAGGCGCCGAGCCACGGCCTGCCCGTCATCGCCTACGACCGCGCCAGCCGCGGGGCGGACGCGTACGTCAGATTGGCGCAGGAGATCCTGGCGAAGGGCTGAGGACGCCGGGCGAACCGATCAAATATCCACAGAAACGGAGGCGACCGGGTTGGCCGCACAGAAAGGTCTTGGGCGGGGATTGGACGCGCTGCTTGGCGATATCAGACCGATCCCGGAGGAGGGCAGCGCGCCGCACTCGCTGCCCATTCAAAAAATCGAACCGAATCCCAATCAGCCGCGCAAGGCGTTCGATGAGACGGAGCTGCTGCAGCTCTCCGACTCCATCGCGCAGCACGGGCTGCTCCAGCCGCTGGTGGTTCGGCCCATCGGCGGCGGCTTTTACCAAATCATCGCAGGCGAGCGTCGCTGGCGCGCCGCCCGGATGGCCGGGCTGAGCGAGGTGCCCGTCGTCGTGCTCGAGGCCGACGACCGCACCGTCACGGAGCTGGCGCTCATTGAAAATCTCCAGCGCGAGGATCTCAACCCGATGGAGGAGGCCAGCGGCCTGCAGTCGCTGATCTCCGAATACGGCCTGACGCAGGAGCAGGCCGCCGAGCGCGTCGGGCGCTCCCGCCCGGCCGTGGCGAACAGCCTGCGGCTGCTCGCGCTCCCGCCCGAGCTGCAAAAAGAGGTCGAGCGGGGAGCGCTCTCCGCCGGCCACGCGCGCGCCTTGCTCAGCCTGAGATCGGCCAAACTGCAGAAGGAGGCAGCGCGGCGGATCATCGACGAGGCGCTGAGCGTGCGGCAGGCCGAGGCGCTCTGCAAGCGCCTGAACAAGGCGGAGGCGCCCGCCAAGCCCTCGCGTCCCGACGCCGTGATCGACTATATCGCCGAGTGCGAAAAGACGCTGACGCACAGCCTCGGCCGGAAGGTCAGGATCGTCAGCGGCCCGCGCAAGGGCCGCTTTGAGGTGGAGTTCTACGGGCAGGACGATCTGCAGCGGCTCTATGAGGCGCTGCAAAACCTGAACATCAAGGAGTAATACCATGGACGAGAAAGATCCCAATCAGACCGCGCCGGACAAGAAAAAACCAGCGCGCAGCAAAAACGCGCTGCTGCGGTATCTGACCATCCTGTTCGCGTTCGCGTTTCTTCTGGTGCTGCTGTCGTATCTCATCCAGATGCGGAACATGAACCTGACCGTCTCCGAGCTGAACAAGACCAGCTCGAACGCGCTGTCCAACGCCGAGCGGCTGCAGGACACGAACCAGGCGCTCATGGAGGAAAACGGCGCGCTCGGCGAACAGATCGACGCGCTCCAGACGCAGGTCGGCGCGCTCCAGACGCAGTTAGACGCCGCGACCGCCGACGCCGACACCGCAAAGACCGCCGGCGAACAGAGCGAGAGCCGCGCCGCGGAGCTGGAGGAGGCGCTCGCCGCGCAGCAGGAAACATATACGGACACCCTCGCCGCCTATGAGACGCTCGCGCGCGCGAGCGAGGCCTACGGCGCGGGCGATCTCGCGGCGCTCCAGGAGATCATGCCCGAGCTTGAGCGCCAGATCGAATTCCTCTCGACCGAGGGCGTCCGGCAATATCAGGCGCTTGTCGAATTTCTGAACACGCCCGCCGCCGAGTCCGGTGCGGAAAGCGGCGTGGAATAAATTTTTTCAATTATTACAAATCCTGTAAGAGGTGTATGTCAAATGATCGATATGAAACTGCTCCGTGAAGCGCCCGACCTCGTCCGGGAGAACATCAAAAAGAAATTCCAGGACGAAAAGCTGCCGCTGGTCGACGAGGTCATCGCGCTCGACATCCAGAACCGTGCCGCCATCTCCGAGGCAAACGAGCTGCGCACCCGCCGCAACGCGCTCTCCAAGCAGGTCGGCATGCTGATGGGTCAGTCCAAGAAGGATCCGTCGAAGCTCGCCGAGGCCGAGGCCGTCAAGGCGCAGGTCAAGGCGCAGGCCGACCGGCTCGCCGAGCTGGAAGCGCTTGAGACCGAGCTGGCAGAGAAGATCCGCAAAATCATGCTCGTCATCCCGCAGATCATCGACGATTCCGTGCCGCTCGGCCCGGACGACTCGTGCAACGTCGAGGTCGAGCGCTTTGGCGAGGCGAAGACGCCGGAATTCGAGATCCCATATCACACTGAGATCATGGAACGCTTCGACGGCGTGGACATGGATGCGGCCGGCCGCGTCTCCGGCAACGGCTTTTACTACCTGATGGGCGACATCGCCCGGCTGCACGAGGCCGTGCTCGCCTATGCGCGCGATTTTATGATCAATAAGGGGTTCACCTTCTGCATCCCGCCGTTCATGATCCACGGCAACGTCGTCGAGGGCGTCATGAGCCAGACCGACATGGACGCGATGATGTACAAGATCGAGGGCGAAGACCTCTATCTCATCG
>CAZJBT010000152.1:0-4148 GCA_964544345.1 uncultured Oscillospiraceae bacterium | reverse complement strand
CGCCAGTGGTCATCAGGTGGATGCGGGTCGTCTCGATGGAGCTGTGTCCGAGCACATCGGCCAGTTTTGCCACGTCCCGGCAGGCGCGGTAGAAGGTGCGCGCGAATAAATGGCGCAGGTTGTGCGGAAATACCTTCCCGTCGGCAACGCCTGCTTCTTTGCACAGGGCTTTCATCTCCGCCCAGATTTGCTTGCGTCCCAGACTCCGTCCGCTTCTGGTGAGGAAGACCTCGCCGGAGGCGATTTTTTGTTTCTGCGCGTACTTCAGCAGCTTGCGTGAGAGCTTGCCGGGAATGAGGATGGTGCGGATCTTGCCCTTGAGCGAGATATCCGCCCGACCGGCTCGGAGCGCCTCGACGGTGAGATATTTCACTTCGGACACGCGGATGCCGGTGGCACAGATGGCTTCCATCAGCAGGAGCAGGCGGGTGCGTCCCAGCAGCTGCGCGGATTCGAGCAAACGCTCGTACTCGCTGCGGGTCAGCTCGCGATCCGAGCTGCGGAATGCCCGCCGCTGGAGACGGAGCGATTTGACCTGGCAGTCCTCCCAGCCCATGTAGCGGAAAAACGCCTTTGCTGACGCCAGCATGGAGTTGACCGTGCGGGGCGCCAGCGCTTGGAGCAGATGCTCTTTCCAGTGTGCGAGCTGCGCCTTATCCGCCGGCGCGCCCCCCAGAAACACGGCGAGTCGGCGCACGTCGCGAAGATACTTTTCGATCGTGCCGGAGCTTCGTTCCTCCTAGGTATCGCCCAAACTGCTTTAGGTGCTCACGTGTGATTTTATAGCCCATATAACAAACCTCCGTCTAAATTCGTGCAGCAATATTGTACCTTGACGGCGGCTGGCTATGCGGCGTGGAACGGACAGTTTTCTATTTTGCACAAAAAGTTGAAGGCTAAATTGTTAAAATGCTTATACAAATACGTGTTTTGCATAAGAACAGTTCTAACCTTGCATGAGCAATTCTCGGGTTGTTCTTGCGGCTGCGGTTTTGGATGCCGTATAATGGAAGCAGTTCTTCCGCAGATTGCGGGAAAGGAGAGAGCTTGATGGACAGAACCGGATTGAGCAAGGAAGTCCTCCTGGATCGTTGGCTCGATAAGCGCGAGGTACGTAATATCATGGGAAAGATCTCCTCGCTCTATGCCATCCGCCAGGAGGCGACGATTTTCGAGAAACTCTGGAGCAAGAGGGACGACGTCTGCCTCGGTGTGAACGACGGCTATTTCAACGGCCGTGAGGCGGTCGCAGAGTATTATGCTGGACTGGGCAGACGGATCGAGTTTGAATCGCAGCTGATGAAAAAAGCGTTCGCCAAGCAGCTCGGCGACAAATCTGACGAGGAGCTGCACGGCGTCGGCAGTATGATCTATAAGCCGTACGACACGCAGGTCGTCGAGGTCGCCAAGGATGGCCAGACGGCCAAGGGTCTCTGGTGCCTGCGTGGCTCGCACTCGGCAGTGACGCCGGGCGGCCCGGTCGCCTACTGGGAGTGGGGCTGGGTGGCCGTAGACTTCATCCGCGAGGGTGAGGAGTTCAAGATCTGGCACATGCTGGATCTGACAGAGATCGACTCTCCGTGCGGCGACAACTGGGGCGAGCCGGAGAAGGAAAGGCCGGCTGCGGCGGAGTTCACGGCCATTGCCGATTTCCAGGATCCGAAACCCAATGTCCCGTGCGTGCTGCACAAAAAGTACACCTATGACCGTGAATTTATGACGTCGCCGGCGATCCCGAAGCCCTATGTGACTTTTGCCGAGACGTTCAGCTATGGAATGTAAGGAGGGGATCTGGATGCGTCAGGTTACAAAACCGGTATTTACGCCGGAAGAAGAAGTCAACCGTCTCTGGGATGCGACGGACATCACCGATCTGATCGCGCGCCACTGCCTGTATTATTCCAACGACTGGCGCCGCGAGGAGCTGGCCGATCTTTGGGTGCAGGAGCCGACCAACCGCCGCACGGCCTCGCTGGGAGTCAACAACGGCTGGTATGTTGGTATGGAAGAAATCGCGCGTCATTATGTGGCGGACGCCGAGACGCAGCGCTATGAGCAGCTTCAGGCGTTTGCCGATGCGGATCCGTCCATCACAGTCTGTAAGGACAACCTCGGTAAGGGCGTCGCGTGCTTCCACACCTGCAACACGCCGCTGGTCTATGTGGCGGACGACGGCAAGACCGCGAAATATCTCGGCTGCGACATCGGCCATCAGACCTATGGCAAGCCGACCGGCACGGCCGACGCGTATCATGTCATTGGCCGTATCTTCGCCGATCTGATCCGCGAGAACGGCGAGTGGAAGATCTGGCATCTCGTGCTCGAGCATGAATACACGATCGTGGCCGGTACCGACTACGGCGCCTATCCGATCTATCTGAAACCGCAAGACGACCCCATCGAGATGGAAAACGGCAGGCCGACGATCCAGGAGACGGTACACGACCCGTTCTTCAACTGGGAGTATATGTATCAGGATATGCCGCGCCCGTACCGCAGCTATACCGATATGAACGGCTACGGCCCGGAGAGCAATCTCAATCTGCCGTACTATATCAGAGACGGGAGGTACTGATATGTATCAGAATCGTTCTTTTGAAGAAAAGCTGCATGCGGCCAAGGGCTGCTGGAAGGTGGAGGAGCTGAAGGCGCGTCACGCCTATCTGCACGCGACCGGCAACTCCAAGGAGGAATACGACGTGATCTGGCTGAAGTCTGGCCATACCACGTTTGGCCACGGCTTTGGCCGTATGTGCGGCTTCTATGATGATTTCCGCTATAACCACATTACCAATGAGGACAAACAATTTATCCTCGGCAACTTCAATATTATCAATAACGTTCCGGAGTACGAAGGCCACGATGTTCGTACCACCGGCTGTACCGGCCTGCACTCGCTGGCGTCGAGCGTGATCGAGGTTTCAGAGGACGGGAAGTTTGCCCGCAGCTTCTATCTCACGCCCGGCATCCTGATGGGCGCCGTGGGTATGGACTGCAAGCATCGCGGCGGCAACTGGCTGTGGGAGCGCTATGGCTCTGACTTTGCCTATGTGGATGGAGAGTGGCAGTGGTTCCATGAGCAGGTTTGCCCGGATATCAGCGGTAGTTATGACTCCGGCAACTGGGCGTATGATAGCTACACGGGCTATGTGCAAAACGGCGGTGAGCTTAAGCCTCATGAGTTCCCGCCGATGGATGATGATATGGAGTTCGGCAACTATAATTCGCCACCCCGCCTGAAAGAGCCTGCTGCACCGGGTCGCCTGCATTATGAGTACACCATTCTGCAGACCGTGCAGGACACGGTTCCTTATCCGACACCGTTTGCGACGCTGAATAACCAGAACACCTATTCTCCCGGCCGCAACAACCCGTACGCGGTCAGCAACGAGCGGGAGGAGGAGTAAGCAGCTCCGGCACGCTCCGACTGATCGGGCGCACATAAAAAGTTAAGCATCCGTATGATCCAGGATCATACGGATGCTTATTTTTGCGCGGGCGGCTCCATAGAAATCACCTTCGGAGCCCGGCGTCTGTAAATGTTCTCTTTAATGCACGCTCTGTCGGGAAGATAGAACCGATCAGCAGGATCAATTGGACGATCAATAAGATCAAGCTCACGATTCCAATGGAGCGCGCTGCTTTTCCATAGACAGGAATGTGGACGATGATCGAAGGCACCAACACGATCCATCCGATTTTCCACCATAGTCTTCCGCAGTGTTCTTGCGCAAACTTCCAGGTATCCATATTCTTCATGGAACGATTGGTGCGGTAACCGGTGGTGTTGTTTATATTTTTGGGCGGATGCTTCCACATCATGCGTCCCGCAATGATCATGACGACCGGTATCAGAATATCACAGGAGACCACGAACAACCAAAACCACATACTCGATCCACCTCCGTAAATACTTTGCTTTTTACTCAGTATATCAGAAAAATTTGAAGCACACAATCGTTCGTTTTTAGGGACAGAGATCGATGCAGCGTGACGCGCCTCCGCAAGCGGCCGGTTTCTTTTCCTGCCCTTTGCATTTTTTGCAGGAATGTGTTACAATACCCATGAATCGATTTATTCTTGAGATTGCGGACGGTTTTACTGTTCAATATGCGCGGGAGGGGAAGCCAATGCTGAATCTGACGTTG
>CAZJBT010000151.1:0-4184 GCA_964544345.1 uncultured Oscillospiraceae bacterium | reverse complement strand
TCCCCATGAGTTTTCCGGAGGGCAGCGGCAGAGAATCGGCCTGGCCCGCGCCATGGTCATGGAGCCGGAGCTGGTCGTCGCGGATGAGCCGATCTCCGCGCTCGACGTCTCCATTCGCGCGCAGATCCTCAATCTGATGAATAAGTTCAAGGAGGAGCAGGGCACTACGTTCCTGTTCATCGCGCACGATCTGTCCATCGTGCGCTACATCTCCGACCGCATCGGCGTCATCTACAAGGGGCAGATCGTCGAGATCGCGTCCTCAGAGGAGCTGTTCAGCTACCCGCTCCACCCGTATACGCGCTCGCTCATCTCCGCGATCCCGCTGCCGGATCCGAAGCTCGAGAAGAACAAGGTGCTCTATACCTATCATGCGCCCACCTACCCCGAGGGCGTGACCCCTGAGCTGACGCTCATCGGCCACGACCATTACGTCAGCGGCACGCCGGAAGAGCTTGCGGAATACCGAGCCGTCCGCGAGCGGAACGTCCCGCTCAAAACGCTCTCCATCGTCGGCGTGAACACCGAACCGGCGGAGGGCGAAGCTGCCGAGGCGGACGCCGCAGTCTCCCGCGAGGTCATCCTCGACCGCCCGGTGCATGACACAGGCAGCGCACTCTATGTCGCCGCGTCGTTCCTGCTGCCGATCCTGGGTCTGATCGCGGCCGCGCTCTTCCGGCGGCATAACTACATCCGGAACTTCAAGGCGTGCCGCAGGGGCGCTCTCGCCGCGTTTTTGCTCCTCGGCATCGCGTTGGTCATCTTTATTTTCCTGCTCATCATGGCGGTCATCTAAATGGGACTGCCAACACGATCTGACCGGCCGTCAGGCGAAAAAACCATCCGGATCGCACTCTCTGATCAGCGCGTCCGGCTCCGCGTCGCGCTCGTCGCTGCACTGGTGCTGATCGCCGCCGCCTCGTTCGCCTATGGCATCCATTCCGCAGTTTCGAGCGAGCCGGGGCTGCAGGAGATCACCGTACAGGCCTCCGGCAAGCTGCATTGCGGCGACGCGTTCACCCTCGTCTACGACCTCGGCGCAGGCGAGACCTCGGCCACAAAAGAGCGCAAGGCGCTCCAGTCGCTCTACTCTGCCGCCGCCGTCGACGCCTACCAGCTGTTCAGCGTCGAAGCGGAAGACCGCGGAGATAACCTCCGCGCCGTCAACAGCCGCGTCAATGAAACCGTCGCGGTCGATCCCGCGCTCTACGACGCGCTCGCGCTGCTCGAGACCAGCGGCACGCGTTATCACTACCTTGCACCGGTCTATGCGCTGTACACCTCGCTGTTCCAGAGCCAGTCCGACGCGGAGGCCGCGGACTACGACCCATTCCTCTCAGAGGAGCTGCGCGCGTTTTATCGGGAGACTGCCGCATGGATCAATGATCCGGACGCGATCTCGCTCGAGCTGCTCGGCAACAGCACGGTTCGGCTCAACGTATCCGCGCGCTATCTATCCTTCGCAGAGGAAAACGGCATCACCTGCTTTCTCGACCTGTTCTGGATGAAAAACGCATGCATTGCGGATTATATCGCCGGCATCCTGATCGAAAACGGCTATTCCCAGGGCGCGCTCGTCAGCCGCGACGGCTTTGTCCGCTGCCTGGGCGGCATGAGCGACGGTGCATTTTCCTACGCGCTTTTGCACCGCGAGGGCAACACGATCTCCCTGGCCGAAACGGTGTCCCTATCTGGGGCGGCAAGTCTTGCATATCTGCACGATTATCCGCTCGGCAGCGGCGACGAGAACAGCTACTACATCTGCGCGGACGGCGCGATCCGCTCGCCGTACATCGATCCGGCAGACGGGCTGTGCCGCGCCGCTATGCCGGAGCTGGCCGCCTCCTCCGGAACGCTCTCGTGCACGGAATTGGCGCTTGCACTGGCTCCGGTCTTTATCGCGGACACGCCGGATGAGGCGGCGCTCCGCGCGCTCGCGCAAGGAGCCTCCCTCACGCTTTATGGAATATCTTGAATCGATCTGAAAAAAAGCCCTATAAGCTATTGACAAATACCCCTACCGGGTATATGATACATACACTATGTATGGGGATTTTGCTCTGTCGGTTCTCTGGCAAAGCGCTGTGTTGAGATCCAGCGCGGTGAAGCGCCTGCCGACCGGATCCGCGGCCGGCGGGCGCTGCCTCGTACCGACAAACCGTCCATCCGGACGCCGAAGGCAGTATCCCAAAAAACTGAGATGGGAGGAAGTTATGGAACAATTCAATGTCACGGGCATGAGCTGTGCGGCCTGCAGTGCCCGGGTGGAAAAGGCCGTAAATAAGGTGCCGGGCGTTACATCCTGCTCAGTGAGCCTGCTGACCAATTCGATGGGCGTGGAGGGCACCGCATCGGCACAGGAGATCATCGCTGCCGTCGAGGCCGCCGGCTACGGCGCTTCCGTCAAGGGCGCGCAGCAGAGCGGCACATCGTCTGCAAGCGCGAATGAGGACGCGCTGAAAGACACCGAAACCCCGAAGCTGATACGCCGCCTGGTCATTTCGGTCATTTTCTGGATCCCGCTCATGTATATCATGTGCTGGATGCTCTGGGATTGGCCGCTGCCCTCCTTCTTCGCAAACGATCACCTCGCCCTGATGATCCTGGAAATGCTCATCACCATTGTGGTCATGATCGTCAACCAGAAATTCTTCGTCAGCGGCTTTAAGGGGCTGATCAACCGCGCGCCGAATATGGACACGCTCGTCTCCCTCGGCGCAACGGCGGCGTTCGGCTACAGTATGATCATGCTGTTCCTGATGTGCGACGCCGTCGTCAGCGGCGACCGCATGCTCGCAATGACCTATATGGACGAGATGTACTTCGAGTCCGCCGCCACCATCCTTACGCTCATCACAGTCGGCAAGACGCTTGAGGCGCGCTCGAAGGGCAAGACCACCGACGCGCTCAAGAGCCTGATGAAGCTGGCTCCCAAGACCGCCACCTTGATCCGCGACGGCAAAGAGGTCGTCGTCAACATCGACCAGGTTCGCCAGGGCGACGTCTTTGTCGTCCGTCCCGGCGAGAACGTCCCGGTCGACGGTGTCGTGCTCGAGGGCAGCAGCGCCATCAACGAGTCCGCCCTGACCGGCGAGAGCATCCCGGTCGACAAGGCTCCCGGCGATCAGGTCTCCGCCGCCACGCTCAACCAGTCCGGCTTCATCAAGTGCCAGGCCACCCGCGTCGGCGAGGATACCACCCTCTCCCAGATCATCCAGATGGTCAGCGATGCCGCCGCCACCAAGGCGCCGATCGCCAAGATCGCCGATAAGGTCTCCGGCGTGTTCGTTCCGGTCGTCATCTCCATCGCGATCGTCACCACCATCGTCTGGCTGCTGATCGGCCGCACCGTCGGCTTTGCGCTTGCGCGCGGCATTTCCGTTCTGGTCATCTCCTGCCCGTGCGCGCTGGGTCTCGCCACGCCGGTCGCCATTATGGTCGGCAACGGCAAGGGCGCCAAGAACGGCATCCTGTTCAAGACCGCCGTCTCGCTCGAGCAGACCGGTAAGATGGAAATCGTCGCGCTCGACAAGACCGGCACCATCACCAGCGGCGAACCGAAGGTCACCGATATTCTGCCCGCCGCCGGCGTTTCTGAGAACGAGCTGCTCACGCTCGCCAACAATCTCGAGAAAAAGAGCGAGCACCCGCTCGCCCGCGCGATCCTGCAGAAAGCAGAGGAGCTCAAGCTCGCTGCCGACGAGGTTTCCGATTTTCAGGCGCTGCCGGGCAACGGTCTGACCGCCGTCTGGAACAGCTCGAAGCTGAACGGCGGCAACCTAAAGTTTATCAGCACCATCACAGAGGTTCCTGCCGACATCCAGGCACAAGCTGGAAAATTGGCTGAGCAGGGCAAGACGCCGCTGTTCTTCAGCCGCGACCGCGAGCTGGTCGGCATTATTGCCGTCGCCGACGTCATCAAGGACGACAGCGCGCAGGCCGTGCACGAGATGCAGAACATGGGCATCCGCGTGGTCATGCTCACCGGCGACAACGAGCGCACTGCGAAAGCCATCGGCGCGCAGGCCGGTGTGGACGAGGTCATCGCCGGCGTCCTGCCCGACGGCAAGGAGAGCGTCATCCGTAAGCTCAAGAAGCAGGGCAAGGTCGCCATGGTCGGCGACGGCATCAACGACGCCCCGGCTCTGACCCGCGCCGACATCGGCATCGCGATCGGCGCCGGC
>CAZJBT010000150.1:0-4192 GCA_964544345.1 uncultured Oscillospiraceae bacterium | reverse complement strand
GGTCGCCGGAGAAAACGATCCTGATTTGAGTTCGCCGCTGCGGCGGCGAAACGCTACGAGGTTTTTTGACAAGCTGGCGCCCCGCATCCGAAGCGGATGCGGGGCGGTTTTCTGCTTATTCTCCGTAAAATCCGCGCACTGTCCGGAAGAACGCGTCGATGTTCTCCCACGGCGAGGCCGGCGGGATGTCGCAGCCGGACGACGGGATGAAATTTGCAAAGCCGCAGCAGTCGTTCAAGACGGCAAGCGTCTGCTGGGCGACCAGCTCGGGCGTGCCGTTGCACAGCGCGCCGGCGGGATCGACGTTGCCCATCACAAGCACGCCGCCGGGCATCGCGGCGAGCATATCCTTCAAAACGATGGAGTTGCCGAAGTGGTAGCCCATCGCGCCGATCGACGCGATCTGCTCCGGCGCCTTGATGACCGAACCGCCGCAGTTGTGGAAGATGACGGCGAATTCGTCCGATTGCACGGCGTCGACGACGCGCTTGACGAACGGTGTGGAGAATTCCTCCATCAGCGCCGGGGAGAGCAGACCCGAGGCCGGCTCGGCCATCACAACGCCGTCCGCGCCGATGTCGCGGTATGCCTTTGCGTAGGCAATGGCGAACTCCGTGGCCTTTTCCATGACGGTCTCGACCATTTCCGGCTCCTCATAGCAATTCATCATCGTCTCAGACACGCCCATCAGCCGCGCCGCGAGCGAGAACGGGCCGATCACGCCGGCGAGCACCGGCCGGTCGAGGATGATCGCCTTCGCCTTGGCGAGCGCTTCGATGTAAAGCCCGGTGCGGCCCGTGCCGACGGAGGGCACGCGCAGGGAGTCCGCGTCCTCCGGCTCGTCCACGATATGGCCGACGACGGTCGGCACCTCGTGGTCGCCGACGCGGATCTCGCTGCCGAACGCTTCGGCCTCGACGGACAGATCCATCATCGAGAGCGACGCGCCTGTGTCGCAGCGCTCGGCGATCAGCGCCATGCCGCGAGCCTGCGTCTCGCTGTCAGAGATCAGCTCGCGCACCGTGATGCCCATGAGCTGCACCGACGGGAAGGTGAGCACGGGGATGGCCTTCTTCTTCGCGGACGCGATCTGTGCCCGCTGCCACTGCTTCATATTCATGCGGTCAGTCCTCCTAATAAGGTTCAAGTGTAGAGAAAGTCGGGCTTTTCCTCATAGGCCGGGTAGACGTCGAGCAGCGGAGGCAGCTCGTCCGTGCCGCTGGGCGGCGCGCCGACGTAGGTGATGTCGTTGGCCATCAGGAAGATCCGGTCGCCGTAGCGCCTGGCCAGCTCCGGCCAGTCGTTGCACGAGCGCTGTCCGTCCCACGAATCGGCGCCCATCTCGATCATATCCTCCACCAGAGTGGAGACGCAGCCGCAGCTATGCTGGCACAGGTAGATGCCGTGGCGGTGGATCGCGTCATAGATGCGCTGCGTGTGCGGCCGCACCGTCTCACGCCAGAGCTGCGGACTCATGAAGGTGCTGTTGTTGGTGCCCCAGTCGTCGTGGTAGGTGATCATGTCGATCGGCGCGTATTCGCACATTTTGTCGATCAGCGCGATCTTGTAGTCGGCCACCGCGCCGAGCATGTCGGCGAAGTCCTCCGGCTCGGAGATGGCGTCCATCATGCACTCCTGCATGCTGGTCAGCATTGTCGCGCGCTCTAACAGGCCGCAGAAAAGCGTGACAGAGACGAGCTTGCTTTCGGCATCGAGCGCGTCGACGCTGCGGCGGAACGTGTCCCAGTCGAGCCGGTCGACGTTCGGAAAGCGCACCTGCTCGCGCCAGAGCGTGATGTCGTCATAAATGGGCTTCTGCCCCGGTGTGTAGTGGCTGACCGTCGCGGTCTTCGACCAGTGGACGCCGAAAATGTCGTAGCCCTCGCCGTTCATCGGCCGCTCGCATACCGGCGCGGACAGGCTCTCGCACAGCCCGCGCATCATAAGCCCCATGCTGTCGGCGATCCGCCGCGTGCCCTCCGGCCACGGCTCGATGTTCAGAAAGGGGAAGTCCTCCGGCGTCTCCGCGCCCTTTTCGCGCCGCAGGAATGTGAGCAGTTGTTCTTTCTTCGTCATTGTGCTGCCTCCGATTTTGCCTGACAGTTGATTTCTCTACAAATTATACAATACCACCCCGGTGCTGTAAAGTAAAATTCGGCCGGCGGCGGCTTGGATTTTGCCCGGCGGCAGCCGGGCGCCGAAATTAAATCCGGAATTACCAATAATTGGACTTGATATAATTGAATGGATTTGATAATATAATTTTCGAAATCAGATTCTCGCCGCCCTGCGGCATGGAGGAACCGGCTATGAACAAGTTTGAACTCATCACGGATTCCGCGTCCAATCTGTCTGACGCCACGCTCGACGAGTATGGGATTCAGATGATCTCGTACCGTGCGACCATCAGTGGGAAAGACTTTTTCTGCTATATCAAAGGACGCGATCACGTTGCGGCGTGCCGCGAGTTTTACGCGGCCATGCGCGGCGGCGTGGAGGTCAAAACCACGATGCTCAACCTGCACACGTTTCTTGAGGCGTTTGAACCGCATCTCGCCGCCGGGCGCGATGTGTTGTTCATCGCCATGTCGTCGGGGCTGAGCGGCACCTGCCACGCTGCGGAGCTGGCGGCGGAGGAGCTGGCGCAGCGCTATCCGGATCGCAAGTGCATTGTCGTCGACTCGATGTCCGCGTCGCTCGGCGAGGGTCTCAATGTCGTGCAGGCTGCCCAGATGCGCGCCGCGGGGAAGTCCATCGACGAGATCGCCTCCTGTCTGCGCGATGCGCGGTTGACCATGATCAACGAATTCACGGTGACGGATCTGAAGTATCTGCGCCGGGGCGGCCGCATCTCGCCGCTCGTCGCGCTGGCCGGCTCGCTGCTGAACATCAAGCCGCTGCTCGCCGCCAGTCAGCAGGGCACCATCGTCATGCTCGGCAAGGAGCGCGGAGAGAAAAAGGCGCTCGAGGCGCTGGCCGAGCGCCTGTCCCGTCAGATCGTCGATCCCGAGCGGCAGACCATCGGCATCGCGCACTGTGACAATCCCGCGGGCGCGGAGTATCTCGCCGCGCAGATCACCCGCCGCGTCAAGGTCGGCGGCATCGTGACGGAATACTATGACCTGTGTACCGGCTCGCATGTCGGCCCAGGCACCGTCGCGCTGTTCTACCGCGGAACGGGTCGCGAGCTGAGCGACCCCGCTGTGAACGGCGCAGACTGTAAATCTGCCTGAAGAGGTTCGGCAGTTTCTTTCAAAGCTCCTCCGCCCATCGCCGGGCGGAGGAGCTTTTTGCCATACGCCGGCGATCAGCGCGCCGCGCCGGTCACGGAGAGGCGCTGCCCCAGCGGTCAATGTACTATGCTGCGGCCGCCTCTCCGCTCAAAGGGCGCGCCGCGGCCGCAGATCAGAGCCATGCTGCGCGCCCGGCCGGCCGCGCAGCATGCGCACAAGCACGCCGCGATGCGGCGGCTTTTTGTGCAGCTGCAATAAAAATCGACAAAAAATGGGCGGCAAGGGAAAATTGCGTTGACTTTAGTTCGCTACCGTGGTAGTATATTACCGCACAAATGAGCCGCGGCGTGCCGCGGCTCCGGATATAGGAGAAATCACAATGAAAAAATGGACGCGTTTCACCGCGGTGGTGCTGGTATTGGCGCTGGCGCTCGCGCTCGCCGCATGCAGCAGCGAGGACGAGAGCAGCGACAGCGATCTTCAATATGTCAAGGACAAGGGCGTCCTCATCGTCGGCATCACCGAGTTTGAGCCGATGGACTATCAGGACGCAGACGGCAATTGGATCGGCTTCGACGCCGACCTGGCGGGCGCCTTTGCCGAATATCTGGGCGTCGATGTGGAGTACCAGATCATTGCTGACTGGGACAATAAGACGCTGGAGCTTGAGGGCAAGACCATCGACGTCGTCTGGAACGGCATGACCCTGACCGACGAGGTCAAGAGCGCGATGGAGTGCTCGAACCCCTACTTCAACAATGCGCAGGTCGTCATCGTCCCGGCTGACAAGGCCGACGCGTACCAGACGGTAGAGAGCCTCGCCGACCTGAACTTTGCCGTGGAGAACGGCTCGGCGGGCATGGACGAGATCGAGGCGCTGGGCTACAATTACACGCCGGTACAGGATCAGGCGACCACGCTGCTCGAGGTCAGCTCCGGAAACTCCGACGCCGCCGTCA
>CAZJBT010000149.1:0-4300 GCA_964544345.1 uncultured Oscillospiraceae bacterium | reverse complement strand
CTCGATGAGCTGGAGAAGGCGCATCGCGATGTGACCGGCATCCTGCTCCAGGTGTTCGAGGATGGTGTGCTGACCGACTCGATGGGGCGGAAGGCGGACTTCCGCAATGCAATGATCGTGATGACGACCAACCTCGGCGCTGAGCGAGCCGCTGGGTCGGGGCTGGGCTTTGCTCCCGAGAGCGGCAGCGGCCGCACGATGCAGAGCCTGCGCGAGTATTTCAGCCCGGAGTTCCTCGGCCGCGTGGACGCCGTTGCGGTGTTCCACGCGCTCGCCGAGACAGACCTGAAGCGCATTGCGGGCAATCTGCTGCGGCAGAGCCTGCTGCGTGCGCAGAACGCCGGGGTGGAGGTTGCGGTAACGGACGAGGCTGTCGAACTGATCGTGCGCTTTGCCGCAGGCCGCGGCAGCGGCGCGCGCGGGCTGCGGCAGGCCATCCGTATGCTTGTCGAGGAGCCGCTTGCGGACGCGCTGCTGCGCGGCGAGCTGCCGTCGCAGGCGCGTATGCAGGTCAAAGAAAATAAGATCTCATTTGTGTAACAGACAAGCGTGGCAGCAGGGTGCTGCCACGCTTGTTTACATAATGTATTTGTTTGCGAACAAAATAAAAACAAACGTTCGCAAAACGCTTGGAAATCCGGACTTTTTTCCACTGATCGACTAAAAAAAGTAAAACCCACTGTTGATTTTTATGTTAACAGCCGTTATACTGTCTTTGTAGTGGAGCGAAATGGATGAAAAATGAGAAAAGTGGAGCGAGGTGAGCGGAGTGACAGGCAAATATACGCATGTGGTCGATCCGAAGGGGCGCCTGTTTGTCCCCGCGAAGCTGCGCGACGAGCTGGGCGAGGTATTCTATGTGACGCTCGGTCTCGATCACTGCCTTTCTGTCTATACCCGGGAGAGCTGGGACGCCATCCTGGAGAAGTACAACAGCCTGCCGCTTTCTCAGGCGCGCCGGATGCGGTTCTTGTTTGCGAACGCGGCCAAGTGCGAGCCGGACAAGCAAGGCCGCTTCCTGATCCCGACCGACCTGCGCGATTACGCCGGCCTGACGCAGGAGGTCATGTTTATCGGCCTGGGCAACCATGCTGAGATCTGGGATGCCGAGGCCTACCGGCAGCTTGAGCGTGAGACGCTCACCCCCGAAAATCTGGCCGCGGTTATGGAGGAGCTGGGCTTCTGATGCAGTTTTCACACCGCTCGGTGCTGTTGAAGGAATGCATCGAGCTGCTTGCCATCCGGCCGGACGGCGTCTATCTCGACGGCACGCTCGGCGGTGCGGGTCACTCATGCGAGATCGCAAAACGCCTGACGACGGGGCGGCTTATCGGCGTCGACCGCGACGAAGTCGCGCTGCGCGCTGCGCGCGAGCGGCTTGCGCCCTATGCCGACCGCGTGACGCTCGTTCACAGCAACTTTAAGGAAATCGATCAGATCCTGGACAGCCTCGACATCGCGGGCGTCGACGGGATGCTGTTTGATCTCGGCGTCAGCTCGCCGCAGCTTGACGAAGTCTCGCGCGGGTTTTCCTATCTGCACGACGCGCCGCTTGACATGCGGATGGACGCGGGGGAAAGCCTGACGGCATTCACGGTCGTCAACGACTGGCCGCAGGACGAGCTGAAACGGATCTTGTATGAATACGGTGAGGAGCGCTATGCGCCTGCTATTGCGGCGGCCATTGCGCGCCGGCGCGAGGAAAAACCGATCCAAACTACGCTTGAGCTGGTCGACGTCATCCGCTCGGCCATGCCGGGCAAAGCGCTGCGCGAGAAGCAGCATCCGGCCAAGCGCAGCTTTCAGGCCATCCGCATTGCGGTCAACGGGGAGCTGAGCGCGATCGAGGAAATGATGCGCGCTGCGATCCCGCGGCTGAACCCGGGCGGCCGGCTGTGTGTCATCACGTTCCATTCGCTCGAGGATCGTATCGTCAAATCAGCCATCACGGAGGCGTCGCGGGGCTGCGTCTGCCCGCCGGAGTTCCCGGTGTGCGTATGCGGCAGGACGCCGCAGGTGCGGCAAATCACGCGCAAGCCGATCGAGGCCGGCGCGCAGGAGTTGGAAGAAAACCCGAGGTCGCGCAGCGCAAAGCTTCGCGTGGCGGAAAAAATCGGGTAACGTGGGAAGGAAGGTTATGTCATGGCGGAACAAAGAAACCGGCGGACGACGGCTCCCTATGTGACGAACGGGTCTGCCGCCTATGATCGAGCCTATGTGCTCCGCACGTCAGAGCCGGAGCGGCAGCCTTCTCCCGTTCTGCCGGAGGAGCGCCCGGCGCGCCGCCCGAAGCCCATCCGCGTCCGCGCGAAGCTGGTGCTCTCGCCGTTCGCCATCGTCGGCTGTGCGGCGGTCGCCGTGATGCTGTTTATGATGATCTCGGCTTTTGTGCGTCTCTACGAGACGACGGAGGATGTGTCCGATCTGAACAGCACGCTCAAGGAGCTGCGGGAGCAGCAGGCTATCCTGACCACACAGTACGAGAGCAAAATCGACCTGAGCCGCATCGAGACGATGGCAGGCTCGGAGCTTGGCATGAGCAAACCCGGCAGCGACCAGACAGTCTATGTCAACCTGTCCGAGCCAGATCAGGCCGAGGTCATTACGCCTGACCGGGCCGAGACGGCTCGTACTGCTTGGGAGGCGTTCCGGGAGAGCTTGGCCGATCTGCTCTCAGACCTGAGAGCATACTTCCGGTAAATAGGACATATTGTGTAACGGGCGGCTGGACAGCCCGATCAAAGGCATGGCGCCGCGGCTCAACGGTGCCATGCTTTGCCGCAGTTTCAGGATATCGGAGGCAGCTATGCGAAACAAATCCAATCAAGGCAGTCAAGGGAAGAAAAACCTGACGCTGCGCGAAAAAGCGGGGCGAACCATTCAAGGCAGAACATTGATCGTCATGGTGGTATGCGGCTTTCTGCTGTTCCTTCCGCTGCTTGCTACGCTGTATCATCTGATGATTACGGAGCATGATTTCTATGAGAGCCTCGCGGTCGAAAATCAGACGCGCAGCACGACGGTTTCCGCCGCGCGCGGTACGATCTATGACCGCAATATGAACGTGCTGGCTATGTCTGCCAGCGTTGAGAACGTGTTCCTCGATCCGAACGAGATCGAAAGCAAGGAGCAGGATCTCGACCTGATCGCGCGCGGCCTTTCGGAGCTTCTCGGTGTCAGCGAGGAGTTTGTAAAAGAGCAAGCGGCCGACACGACCAAGCGCTACAAGGTCATCAAGCGCAAGATCGACACCGCGCTCGGCGACGAGGTGCGCGCGTTCATCAATGAAAACGAGCTGTATGGCATCTACCTCGAGCCGGACACCAAGCGCTATTATCCGTCCGGCGCGCTGGCCGCTCAGGTGCTCGGCTTCGTCAGCAGCGATAATGTCGGCACCGAGGGCATCGAGGCAAAGTACGACTCGAGCCTCGAGGGCACGGCGGGTGAGATCATCACCACCAAGGGCAACAACGGCGCGGAGATGCTTTACCAGTATGAAAAGTACTACGACGCATCCGACGGCGACAGCCTCGTACTGACGATCGATTCGACCGTGCAGTACTACCTGGAGAAAAACCTTCAGTCGGCCATCGAGCAGTACGACGTGCTCAACGGCGCGTTCGGTATCGTGATGGACGTCAACACCGGCGAGGTGCTCGCCATGGCGACACTCGGCAGCTACGACCCGAACAACTATCTGGAGATCTATGACACGGAGAAGGCGGCGGAGCTGGAGGCGCTCTATCAGGATGCGATCTCCCATCCGGAGGGCAGCGAGCTTTACAATCAGGGGATCGAGGCGTATAATACGGCAGTTGCCTCGGCACGACTGACCCAGTGGCGCAACCGCTGCGTGTCAGACGGCTACGAGCCAGGCTCGACGTTCAAGCTCATCACGCTGGCTTCCGCGCTCGAGGCTGGCACGACTACCCTGGAGGACAGCTTTTACTGCGGCGGCTCGATCGCGATCAAGGGCCGCGAGGCGGATGATCCGCTCCACTGCTGGAAGGCGGGCGGCCACGGCGCGGAAACAACGGCGCAGGCGCTGCAGAACTCGTGCAACATCGCGTTCGCGAGCATCGGCATGTCCCTCGGCGGCGAAAACCTGTACAACTACGCCAAGGCATTCGGCCTGCTCGAGCGCACCGGTATCGACCTGCCGGGCGAGGCGACCAGCTACTTCCATACGCTGGAGACGCTTGACAACCCCGATAGCTTTGTCTCGCTGACGTCCACCTCGTTCGGTCAAACGTTTAAGATCACGCCGATCCAGCTCGTGCGCGCGGTCGCGGCCGTTGTC
>CAZJBT010000148.1:0-4327 GCA_964544345.1 uncultured Oscillospiraceae bacterium | reverse complement strand
AGACCGTGCGCTTGTTTGACGAGGTCTACTCCACCTTCGGTCTGCACTATGAGATCGAGCTGTCCACCATGCCAGACGATCACATCGGCACGGTGGAGGAGTGGGAGGAGAACCAGGAGATCCTCAAGAACGCCATCATCGACATGGGCAAAAGCTACGTTGTCAACGAGGGCGATGGTGCATTCTACGGCCCGAAGCTCGACTTCCACATCGAGGACTGCCTTGGCCGCACGTGGCAGTGCGGCACCATCCAGCTCGACAGCCAGCTTCCTGAGCGGTTCGAGCTTGAGTATGTCGGCGCAGACGGCGAGAAGCACCGCCCGATCATGATCCACCGCGTCGTGTTCGGCTCGATCGAGCGCTTCATCGGCGTCATCACCGAGCATTTTGCCGGTGCGTTCCCGACCTGGCTCGCGCCGGTGCAGGCGACCGTTCTGCCGATCACCGACCGCGCCAACGAATATGCTGAGCGCGTCGCCAAAGAACTCGACGCCGCGGGCGTGCGCGTCGAGACTGATCTTCGCAACGAGAAGATCGGCAAGAAGATCCGCGAGGCGCAGATGCAGAAGATTCCGTATATGCTGGTCGTCGGCGACAAAGAGGCCGAGGCCGGTACGGTGTCGGTGCGAACCCGCACCGGCGGCGACGAGGGTGCCGCGAGCGTCGGGGAATTCCTCGAAAAGATCCAAGCGGAGATCCGGGACAAGAAATGATTTCGCAAAGCAAGACCGGCGCAGCCTATTGCGGGCTGCGCCAGTTTTTGTATCAGCTGAGGATAATTGTATTTGTGCATTGACAACTGATTGAGTGTATGCCATGATTAAACATAGATAATGGACAAATAGTGTGCAGTCATTCGATTTGAGCGCTGTTGCAATATGATTGGACGGTGAAAGCTATATGCGAGCGATGGATGGCTGGGAGGACACAATGCTTCGATTTATCAATCAGAGCAACGTAGCGTTTGGTGCATGTGTCTGGATCTCGTAACGTGATCAGGCGGCTGTTTGTACGGTTTTTGTGCTGTGCGGCGGTCTGGGCGGCGCTGTTCCTGGCGTCGGCGCTTGCGGGGATCGCCGTACAGTGCAAACGCGGCGACGTTTCCGACGAACAGCTCGCTCGCGCTGCGGCCATCGCGACGGTGATCGCATTGGCAGCGGCCGTCGCGGCGGCATACCTTGCGTTCTTCCTGCTCGCTTTTGTCGTCCTGCTGTGGGCTTTCGTGATCGCGCGGGCGAGAAGGAAACTCTGAGCATAAAACCGGACGGCTCGCATGAGCCGTCCGGTTTTGTGTGGTTTGGGAGAAAGCAGAAGATTGTCCCGCCGGCTGTGCCATGCGCCTGACCGCCCAAACGGGGAGGGCGGGACGCTATGCGGATTTCGTACATGCTATGATTTTTCTGCAGCAAGGAGGACCTTCCGAACTGCTTTTTTGCTGTTTCGGACGTGGAAAACCCCGCCAGGGATGGGGGAAACGGCGGAATTCATCGCAATTGCCAGCGCGGCGGGCGCTTGACAGGGCTCGCCATGACCATTATAATAAACTTGTTAATGACCAAACTGTCTGGGAGGGATTATCTTGAAACCTTGGATTCAGTCTGTCGATCAGCTCGGCTTTGTCGTTCGCGATGTCGACGCGTGCGTGAAGCTGATGGCGGATCAGTATGGCGTCGGGCCGTGGATGATGTTCGAGTTCGGCGAGCCGGGGCGACCCAATACGATCTCGATTGAAAATGTGGTGCTGAACGGACAGCCCGTCGGCACTTATTCCATTCGCTGCGCGGTGTGTGATATGCCGAACGGCGTCCAGCTCGAGTTTATCGAGCCGCTCGACGACAAGAGCATTTTTGCACAGTATCTGGCTGAGCATGGCCCTGGCCTGCAGCACATCTCCGTCGTGATCGACGGCGCATTTGAGGATGTGCTGGAGCATCTGCGCGCAGCCGGCTGCCTTGAGCATGGCCAAATCGCCACCGTCGGCGGTGACGAGACATGCGTGTTTGCCGATTTCCGCAAGCAGATTGGCGCGCACATCGAGCTGCACAAGCGGCCGGAGAATTTCACGATCCCGGATGTGACGCCGGTGTTTTATCCGGCGTCCGGCAAGATGCCGGAGGACACTGAGCCGATGTTCACTGCGGTCGAGCAGATCGGCACCGTCGTAGAGGATGTGCACGAGTCGGTTCGCTCGTTCAACGACGAGCATGGCGTCGGCCCGTGGATCCTGCTGGATTTCGGCGACTGCGAGAATGGGAGCGACAACTTTGTCAAGGTGGAAAACGCGGTCAATAACGGCAAGCTCATCGGGTCGTTTGGCATCCACGTCGGCATCTGCGAGGCGCTCAACGTCCAGCTCGAGCTGATGGAGCCGGTGCAGCCGATCAGCTCGCATGCCGAGCACCTGGCGAAGCATGGCAACGACGTGCACCATCTGTCCCTGGTTCATCAACCGGTTGAAAGAGCGATGGAGCGCATCCGCGCGGCGGGCTTCACCCGCGGCCAGACAAGCACCATCGACACCACGGAAACCTGCATTTATGCCGACCACACCGAGCTGCTCGGCATTTTCCTGGAGCTGCACAAGCGGCCGGAGAATTTCGTTCCGCCCCAGGTCGAGCTGGAGAGCTATCCGCCTGAACTGAACCTGCACTTCGGCGAGTAACTTCGCACCTGACACGACGCCGTGCCGGTATCTCCGGTGCGGCGTGTGGTAAAAAAGAGGAGACTACATGGCAAGAATTGAAAACAATCTGTCCGAGGGCAGCGTAGTACGGCAGTTGATCGTTTTCAGTATTCCGTTTGTGCTCTCGAGTATCGTACAGAACCTGTATGGCCTTGTCGATATGATCGTCATCGGCCGGTTTGCGGGCGCGGCCAGCTTGTCCGGCGTCAACACAAGCTCGGCGTACATCTCCGCGATCACCAATGTTGCCATCGGCTTCTGCAACGGTGGCACGGTCGTCATCGGTCAGTATCTGGGGCTTGGCGACCGCGAAAGGCTCAAAAATGTCATCGGTACGCTCTGCTCGTTTATCGTGCTGCTGGCGCTTGCGCTGACGGCAGTCTCGCTTGCGCTGACCGGCGGGATCCTCGGCTTGATGCAGACGCCGCCGGAGGCGCTCAGTGAAGCGCGCGCATATTACATCGTCAGCGTCATCGGCTTCGTCTTTATTTTTGGCTACAATCTGCTCAGCGCGATCCTGCGCGGCGTGGGCGACAGCCGGAGACCGTTCGTCTTTGTCTGTATTGCCTGCGTCATCAACATCGTGCTCGACCTCGTACTGATCGGCCCGCTGGGGATGGGCGCGCTCGGAGCGGCGCTTGCTACTGTGATCGCGCAGGGTGTCAGCATGCTGCTGTGCATAGCGTATCTGCGCAAGAACGACTTTGTGTTTGATTTCAGCCCAAGCTCGCTGCGCATCAAAAAGGACAGTCTGCGGCTTCTGCTGCGCGTCGGTATTCCGACAACGATCCAAAGCTCGGTCAACGTCTTTGCCTTCACGGTGCTGACCGCCATCACGAACACGCTTGGCGTCATGGCTTCGGCCGCGCTGGCGGGCGCGCAGAAGATCACGCTTTTTGCCATCCTGCCGAGCGTCGGTTTCGGCAACGCGATCTCTGCCATGTGTGCGCAGAACTTCGGCGCGGATCGGCAGGATCGCGCGATCCATACCATGCGGGTCGGCTTCCTGCTGACGATGGCGGTCAACGTGGTGCTGTTTGCGGTGATCGAGCTTTTGCCGGAGCCGTTTATGCGGCTGTTCGGCAGCGATGCTGAGATGATCGGGCTTGGCGTCGTCTATCTGCGAATCTGTTCTCTGGATTACCTGTTTGTGCCGTTCCATGGCTCACTGACGGGCTACCTGATCGGATCCGGGCATACGACGCTGCCGGCGGGCATCAGCTTGTGCAGCTCGTTCATCTTCCGCCTCCCGGCGGCCTACCTCATTGGTATCGTGATGGGTTACGGCATCGCGGGCGTGGCATGGGCGACCCCGATCGCGTCGTTCTCCGTCGGCCTGTTCAGCTTGCTCTACTACATCTCCGGCCGGTGCAAAAAGGTCACACGGATCGGCGACGTATAACAAAACGAGGACACGGCAGCCGTGTCCTCGTTCTTTGTTCTGAATCGCTTATAGCTTTAGCGGCCGATCACATCCCGCCGGGCAGTGCCCGGGTACGCGTGTCGTCGGTATGGGCGCGGCCTGGAGTGGATGGAGCTCCATGCGGATGCTCCCTTTCAATAAAGACTCAGACGTTGAACAGGAAGTTCACGATGTCGCCGTCGGCCATGACCAGAACGCGATCGGCGATGGCCACGGTCGAG
>CAZJBT010000147.1:324-4340 GCA_964544345.1 uncultured Oscillospiraceae bacterium | reverse complement strand
ACACAGTCACGCCGCCCTCTGCGGCAAATAGTTACTTGTCACTATTAAGCCTTCGGCTCAAGGCTTTTTCTTTTGCAATAAGCGGAAATCGATTTCCTATTCGCTTGAGGTTTTTGTTACATGCGATCACAGCGAAACCCTCTAAGCTCAAATTGTACGATCCCAGACCGTGACCTGTGTGATCACATCTCGCAGGCGGTCACCGCCTACCATGTACTCAAGCACCTCGTCGGCAGTGTCACACCATTTTTCGGTTGCAACTATGTCATCCACCCAAATTTCTGAAATCAACATCTGGAGGGGAGCATCTGGTGTTTTATGCTGCTTCGGCCAAATTCCATATGACCGCCCTTTCCACTCGAACTCCACTTCGCCGCCACAACTTACACACCACTTAAAGTCACTGATGGATTTAAAACGGTTATCCTCCAAACTGTTTACCCCTACATTATAGGTCATTTGCCGAATGCCTCCAAATCGTTTGAACTCTGGTGCCCCGTCAGGATAGTTGATCTGCGATCCGGGTTTTGGGACACCGTCTGGCCAATCAATGATATGATCATGGGGATCTGAATGTTTGTCAGCCCGGCCATGATCAGTGTAGTGGCGTTCCATAGTTGCTCTGCCATCATTCCCTATCTTTGTATCGCGGTCATAACCTCCACGCTTTCCGACAGAATGAGAGCGCTTGATCTCTCTTGGTTTCCCGAGAAAACGTTCATCTCCCGGCTTGGCGGGTTTCCATTCCCCCGTACGCACGGCCGCCGCCCTTTGTAAAGGGGACATCTATGAACATGTTTATTGTATCATGGGGAGCATATTATAAGGCTGTAGTGAAGGGGTAAATACTGTGTAATTCCTGTGTAGTTTCTGTGTAGTTTACTATGCTATTTTTTGCAAAACATTGTTAAATATAGCGAGCTAAAAAAACCGCGAATCCGTTGTGGCGCAAAAGAAAATCCACGAATCACAATGATTCGTGGATTTCTCTTTTTGGTGCGCGAGGCGGGACTTGAACCCGCACGTCCGGAGTGGACACTAGAACCTGAATCTAGCGAGTCTGCCAATTCCACCACTCGCGCAAATGAGCGGCCAGCCAAGCTGACTGCTCGAATATACTAGCATACAGGAGGAAAAATGTCAACGCCTTTTTGTGCCGTTCCTGAAAAAATCGACAGGTGAGCCAGCGGCTGCGGGCAGCCGCTGGCGAGAGGAGCGGCACGCGCATTTGTCTGCGAAAGACCGAGCATCTTCGATTGGGAGGGCGGTGCTGACGCCTTGCGGATGTCATGTACATAGTAAACGAACAAATGTCCCGGCTCTAATGCTCCTAGAGGAGCTGGATCTTCGCGTTGTCGCGAGGGACTGTACGGCGAAAGCGAACCGACGGATGGCCGATGACCAGACAGCGGGCGACCTGCTCGTTTTCAGCAAGCCCAAGTGCTGCGCGGATCGCCGGGCTGTTTGCGGCGACAGCGGTGAAATAGCCGCTGAACAGGCAGCCGAGACCCAGTGCGGCGGCCTCAAGCTCTGCAAAAGCGGCGGCAGCCGCGGCGTCGCGCGCGTCCTGGCCGGAGATAAACAGCAGCAGAACCGGCGCGTGGAAGAACAGCGGGTCGAAGTCGTCCGGTGCAGCGCGGTATTCGTCTAGCCAGCGGACAAATTTCTCCGCGCGGCGCATTTCGTCAGCAGGAAGTCCGGGCGATGCAAGCATCCCGCGGCCGAGCGCGGCGAGCGCTTCCAGCGCTGCGGCGAGCAGCTCGCTCTTTTTCTCGCGCACAACAATATATCGGGTTCCCTGCGCATTTTTCGCGGTCGGAGACCAACGGGCGGCGTCGATCAGGAGGGAGAGCGCCTCGCTCGTCACAGGCTCGTTTGTGTACTGCCGGACGGAGCGGCGGAACTGCATCAGGTGCAATAGCTTGTTCGCATCTGCGGCGGGCGCGCCCTCCCGCACCTCGTCCATCCGGGAATCCGGCATGGAAACCGCGCCCGTCGGGCAGACGGCAATGCAGTGGCCGCAGCGGATGCAGGCGTCGGGCTGCGAGAAGGTGGGGCTGTGGCCTGCCATGGTGATAGCTTCGGGGAAACAGTCGCGCGCGCACGCGCCGCAGCCGACGCATGCTTTTTGGTCAAATGTGATCATGTGGAACACCTCAGCTTCGGATTGGCTGCAAAAAGGGGCGGCAGCGTAACACTGCCGCCCCGGACTGACGTTTCAGGTATTATCCTCGATGATGCCATAGCCGCCATCGTTGCGGCGGTAGACGACTGCGAACGCCTCGTCAGCGTCCTCGTCGCGAAAAGCGAAGAAGCTGTGACCGAGCAGGTTCATCTGCAGGATCGCCTCGTCGCGGGACATCGGTTTGATCGGGAAGGTCTTGGTACGAATGATTTCAAACTCGCCTTCCTCCGGCTCGACCGGGACAAACGAGGTTTCCTCGTCCGGTGTGCGGGTGAACGCACCGTCGCGCAGGCGGCGCTCGAGCCGCGTTTTGTTCTTGCGGATCTGGCGCTCGAGCGTGGAGACAGCCGCATCGATCGAGGCGAACATATCCGATGTGCTCTCGCTGGCGCGCAAGTAGGTGCCGCCGGATCGCACGGTCAGCTCCACCTTGTTCATGTTTTTCTCAACACTGAAGGTCACTAAGGCTTCGGCGTCGTCCCGGAAGTAGCGCTCGAGTTTCATTACCTTCTTTTCGGCGTAGTTGTGAACGTTTGCCGGCAGGGTGACTTTCTTTTCCTTGTACTGAAATGTCATGTCGTGTCGCTCCTTTCGTTTGCGTAACGGGAAGAGCGTCTTCCCACTTCTATTCTACCACACTATGAAAAAAATTCAATTCTTTCCGTCCTGGTTTTTCCCGCTACTCTGATTTTTGTCGGCAAAGCCAAGAAGCTGTGAGAGCACGTTCTGATAAATGACCTCCGCGTTGCTGTGAAACGCGTCGCGCAGCGCGCGCGCCTGCTTTTCGGTCGGTGCGCCGAGCTCGAGTCGGATCAGCCGGCCGCGCTCGTAATCGAGCTGCATGGAGACGCTATATTCTCCGTCCGGCTGCGGCGTGATCTCGATGTGGATCATCTCATCGCGGCGGCGTTCACGGTTGTATGCGTCGACTGCCGTCCTTGCGCGCTCGAGCACGGGAACTGCGATGAGGTCTTCCATCACGCTCTCGTGGTCGCGACCCTTGTCGGTGATGGTGTAGAGCTTCTCTGCATCGATGCTCAGGTGGCCAGACTCTACCATCTGCGGCAGCGCTGTTTTTACGTCAAAATAGCTCAGCGTCTCATCCTGATAGCACAGCTCGTAGATGGTCTGACCGTCAATGGGATAGGCGCAGTGCTTTGTCACAAATAGGATCAGCAGCTTGACATCGAGCATGTCGTGGATAAAACCGCGGCGTTCCATATGATCGCCCCCTTTGTATTCTTTAAGATATTATACTGCATAACAGGTGAAAAAGCAATCTAGTTATGGAATGATCTGGAAGACTTGGCGGCGCTGGAAAGATTTATGCATTGCAAAGCGGTTACAAAACGGTTACAATTTCGGCAGAAGGAGGGAATACCATGAAAAAAATCCTACTATCCACCCTGACTGCGGCTGCCATCACGGCGGCTGCCATCGTGCCTGCCTCGGCGGCAGCGCTGCCGAACGCGCGAAGCTGCAGCGTGCCGACGTCCTGTACGACGGTTCGCTGGTGTGTGGAGTCACACCGGGACTGTTTCGACTGGAACTGGTTCTGCGAGACGATCTTACCGGAGAACGGCTGCAGCGGTTCGACCGGCTGCCCGGGCGCGGATGTGCCGCCGGCGCCAGATGAAACACCGATCCCCGACGAGACGACGCCAGGTACGGACGAGACGCCGGCTCCCGACGAGACAATGCCGGGTACGGATGAGACGCCGGCTCCCGACGAGACGATGCCAGGTACGGACGAGACCCCGGACAAGGACGAGCAGCCTGTCCCCGATGAGACGCCGGATGCCGGCCAGGCACCGGACATCGACCCAACGCC
>CAZJBT010000147.1:0-314 GCA_964544345.1 uncultured Oscillospiraceae bacterium | reverse complement strand
TCACGAGGAGAGCCAGACTGGTTCTGCATCCTCGCTCGAGCGCCAGGTCGCTGCGCTCGTCAACGAGCAGCGTGCGGCCTATGGCCTGCCGGCACTGACGCTGAATCTGCAGCTTTGCGACGGCGCCCGCCTGAAGTCGCAGGACATGGCACAGAACCGCTATTTTGATCACAACAGCCCGACTTACGGCACGCCGTTTGAGATGATGCAGTCGCTCGGTATTACATATCGGTCGGCAGGTGAGAACATCGCCATGGGCTACTCCACTGCGGAGGCGGTCATGAATGCCTGGATGAACTCCGAAGGCCATCGCG
>CAZJBT010000146.1:0-4457 GCA_964544345.1 uncultured Oscillospiraceae bacterium | reverse complement strand
TTCTCCGGCGACCTGTGCGTCGGGAAAAACTCCGCTCGGCCTGTAAACGTGCGCTTTGTCCGCTATCTGCGGACAAAGCGTGCGCTGCGGCAAGCCGCATCCCTTTGTTGAAGAACGCCACAGGCGTTCTTCGACAGCCTCGAAAGGGCGCACCCTGCGGTGCGCCCTTTTTCTTGTTTTCTCTAATGGTCTGTGCGCCAGAGGAAACGCCGCGCCGCTTGCTGCAGACTCTCGCCGGGGCATGCCCCGTACCCGGTGAAATGCGGCTCGCCGCAGCGCACAAGGCACCCGCAATGCGGCAAGCCGCAAACGGCTGCCGGATGCGGGGCGGAAAGCGTTTTCGCCGACGACACATGGGTCATCGGCGAAACGGATCTCATGTGATACGCGGCGTACACACCGTGAACTCCGCGAGGTCTTTTGGCAAGCTAAAAGGACGCCGCCCGTAAGGCGCATCCTTTTGCAATCAAAGGCACTTGCGGGTGATCCCGAGGATCTCGCGGGCTTCCTGTGCAGTCGCAATCTCGCGGCCGGCCAATTTAGCCAATGCGACAGCGCGCTCGACGAGCATGACGTTCGTGGCGATGATCTTGTTGCCGTCGGCGTCCTTGCCATACATGACGTTGTCCTCAAGGCCGACACGCAGGCCGTCACAGCCGAGCGCCAGGCCGGCCAGCATCATCGGCATATGCGCCCTGCCGATGCCAGAAACAGACCAGGTCGCACCCTCGGGCAGCTTATCGACAAGGAATCCAAGGTTTTCCGCCGTGCCGGGCATCGAACCGCCGACGCCCATAATGAACTGGATGTGGGGCGGCTTCGGGATATTCCATTTGTTGACGTAGTACATGACGGAATCGATGTGGCCGGTATCAAAGACCTCGAACTCCGGCTTGACATCCTCCTTGACGACCTCCTGCGCAAGCAGGTTCAGGAAGCGCGGGCTATTCTCGAAGATGTAGCTGTTCGACCAGTTGATGGTGTTCGGGTCGAACGAGCACATCTCAGGCTTCAGGGCGCTCAGGTGCTGCAGGCGCTTGTAGTCCTCATACTCGCCGCCGGAAGTGGTGAGGTTGATGATGACGTCAACGCCGGCCTCGGCACAGTACTTGCGGCACAGTTCGACCGTCTCAGTGAACTTCTGTAGGCTCATGGACTTGTAGCCGATCTGCATCTCGCCGTCGACCACCTTGTCCTCACGGACATGGATATGAACAATGGAGGCGCCGACCTTGGCGACCTCGACCACCTGGCGCGCGATCTCCTCCGGGGTATACGGGACGGTCGGCGCCTGCGCTTTCTTGGTTCCCGCGCCGCACATGCAGCACTGGATCATGATTTTGTTGGACTTGGACATGATTGTCACACTCCTGTATTTCTATAAAAATTTTCTTCCTTACAAGATCTTGCACACAAAGTAAAAATTCAAACCAGTCTCCGACCTGTTCGTCGGGAAATTCCTCGCATGCGCGCCGCGGGTGCGTGCGCTGTGCGGCGCACAGCCTTCCACGCTCAGGCTGTCGTCTAAACGCGTTACTCGCACATCTCGATCACGGTGGCCTGACCCATGCCGCCGGCGATGCACAGCGTGGCGAGGCCATACTTCAGGCCGCGACGCTTCATCTCGTACATCAGCGTGATGATGATGCGGCTGCCGGATGAGCCGACCGGGTGGCCAAGCGCCACTGCGCCGCCGTTGACGTTGATGATGTCCATCTTGTCTTCCCAGCCGAGCAGCTTGATGCAGCCGAGCGCCTGCGCGGCGAACGCCTCGTTCAGCTCGATCAGCTGGATATCGTCCATCGTCAATCCGGCATTCTTGAGCGCCTTCGGCACAGCGTAGACCGGGCCGAGACCCATGGTCTTCGGATCACAGCCGGCGGTACCCATACCGATGATCTTCGCCAGCGGCTTCAGACCCAGCTCCTGCGCCTTCTCCTCGCTCATGAGCAGCATGGCAGACGCGCCGTCGTTGCGGCCGGAGGAGGATGCGGCGGTCACAGTGCCGGTCAAGTCGCTGGTGTTAAAGATACGGCCGTCGTCGCCCGTGACGATGTTGAAGCAGGGCTTCAGCTTGCCCATCTTCTCAAGGCTGGTGTCGCGCTTCGGGAACTCGTCGGTGTCAAAGACGATCGGCGGCTTTTTGCGGCCCTGCGGCACGGTGATGGGAATAATCTCGTCTTTAAACTTGCCCGCGTCAATGGCCGCGATGGCACGGCGCTGCGACTCCATCGAGAACTCATCCTGCTCCTCGCGGGTGATGCCGAGCGTCTCGGCGATCTTCTCGGCAGTCGCGCCCATGTTATAGCGGCCGTACATCTCCTGCGGCTGGCTGCGGAACTGACCCTCCGTCACGGCGTCCACCAGCTCGGTGTTGCCTGTGCCGACGCCGTAGCGCGCATTGCGCAGGTAGAACACGGCGTTCGACATCGACTCCGTACCGCCGGCGAGGACGACGTCGGATACGCCGGTCATGATCTGCATGGCACCGTTGTGCACAGCAGTCATGCCGGACGCACACTGACGCATCACGGTGTGCGCGGACGCGCTCTCCGGGATGCCGACCTTGAGCGCCGCAACGCGGGCAATGTTCGGCTCGTCAGAGGTCTGGCGGCATTGACCCATAATGACCTCGTCGATCTCCTTCGGATCGATACCCGTACGATCCAGCTCGCCCTTCATGACGGCGCAGGCCAGATCGTACGCGCTCAGCGGCTTGAGACTGCCGCCCATCGAACCGACGGCAGTACGGCAGCCGTCAACGATTACTGCGGTTTTCATTTCCATACTCTGTATACGACTCCTTTTATTTGGCATTATGCGCATTCTTACAGCCCCGCCAAAAGGCGGGGCTGTTGGGGACTTTTATGTCTCCGGCTCGAGGTAGGTAATGCCCACATAGTGGTCATGATCCGTACGCTCGCCGGTGTAGACGGCGGGCTTGAAGCCAGGGAAGGCGATCTCCACCGTCCAGCTTTTCGCTTTCGGCAGATTTTCGACCTCCCAGTCGCCGGCCCAGTTCGTCTCAGTCTCATAGGTCGTGCCGCACTCCTCGCAGGTCACCTTGACCTTCGCGCCGATGCAGACCTCCTCCAGCTCCTTCGGATAGGCGACGGTGCCGGCAAGAAACGCTGAAGGAATGTTCAGATGCACGACGCTGGATTTCATATCACCCAAGCACTCGAGCTGCGTCACCTTGTTGGCGGCGATGAGCTTCGAGATCTCGCTGTCCGGATCGGCCAGGTCTCCGAAGACAAGCGCCTGGTTTGGACACGCTTCAACACAACGCGGCTCAAAGCCAGGATAATCCGGGTCGTCGAGCAGCTCCGCGCACATGGTGCACTTCTGCGGAAGCTGAAGCTCCTCATTCCAGTACACAGCGCCGACCGGGCAGGCGTCAACGATCTGCTTCTGCCCCTTTGCCTTCTCCGGGTCGATGATGACGATACCGTCGGGGCGCTTATAGGCGCCGCCGTCCTTGGCCGCAGCCACGCAAGCCGGGTTATCGCAATGAGAGCAGGGCGTCGGCACAGTGGCGGTCTTGATGCGGCGCTCGTTGTCGCCGCGCTCCCACTCGACAATGTTCATCCAGTACTGGCCAAGCTCCGGCTGTGACTTCGACAGCGCGGTATCCCAGCCGCAATGCTCATCCTTGCACGCCATAAAGCACGCATAGCAGGCCATGCAGCGCGCGGAGTTGATGGCAATGCCGGGCTGTTTCATAGGTTTCTTCCACATATCAAACGGCCTCCTTGCTCTGATACATAGACTCTTTTTCGCCGAAGATCAGGTCGGCCTCCGCAGAGGTGCGGATCGGGCGCTCCGTCTCAAGCTGCTGCTTGTCGACGGCGTCAAGAATGTGCTCGAAGCCCTGGCCGTAGTTCGGGTCAGCTTCGGCCTTCTCAATGTCAATGTTGCAGCTATACGGCGCCATAGCCGGCACATATTCGCCGATCAGGCGGCCGGGCGTCAGGACGTTGATACTGCCGCCCTTGTCCCAGCTCTTGTACACGCCGTACTCGATCGGATTATAGATGCCGGATGAGGTATAGGCATGGATCGTCTCATAATTGATTCGATAAGAGACGCGGGCGACCATCAGGCAGCTTCCGCGGTCATTGAAGATGCGGACAATATCTCCATCCTTGATCCCGCGCTCCTCCGCCAAGCGGTGGTTGATATGGCAGACCAGATAGGGGTTGCCGTTGATGATAACGCGGTTTTTGGGGATCTCCCACAGCCACTTGGCGTGCTGCTGATAGTGGGTATGGTAGTCAAAACGGGGATGCGGAGAGATCAGTCCAAACGGGTACTTATCCGCGGACAGGGACTTGAAGCCCTCCCACGAATCCTGATACTGCGGGATCGGCCGACGTGCCTCGTCGTCCGGTGCCCAGTAGGTCAGCGATTCAGAGACAAACTCGAATTTGCCGGAGAAGGTGCCGAGCTGATGCTCC
>CAZJBT010000145.1:0-4488 GCA_964544345.1 uncultured Oscillospiraceae bacterium | reverse complement strand
GAAGAGCAGGGGATCGGGCATGCCAAGGTCAACTACAAGCTGCGCGACTGGGTGTTCTCGCGCCAGCGCTATTGGGGCGAGCCGATCCCGATCGTACACTGCCCGAAGTGCGGCACCGTCCCGCTGCCCGAGAGCGAGCTGCCGCTCGTGCTGCCTGAGGTCGAGAGCTATGAGCCGACCGACGACGGCGAAAGCCCGCTCGCGCCGATCACTGACTGGGTCAACTGTAAGTGCCCGCAGTGCGGCGGCGACGCGAAGCGCGAGACTGATACCATGCCACAGTGGGCCGGCTCGTCGTGGTACTTCCTGCGTTATATGGATCCGCACAACGACGAGGCGCTTGCATCCAAGGAGGCGCTCGACTACTGGAGCCCTGTCGACTGGTATAATGGCGGCATGGAGCACACCACGCTGCATCTGCTCTATTCGCGCTTCTGGCATAAATTCCTCTACGATATCGGCGTCGTGCCGACCAAGGAGCCGTATCAGAAGCGCACGAGTCATGGCATGATCCTCGGCGAGGATGGCGGTAAGATGTCCAAGTCCCGCGGCAACGTCATCAACCCGACCGACGTCATCCGCGAGTATGGCGCCGATACTATGCGTACCTATATCATGTTCATCGGCGACTTTGAGAAGGCTGCGCCCTGGTCGTCGAGCGCGGTGCGCGGCACCAAGCGCTTCCTGGATCGCATCTGGAATCTGGCTGAATCTGTCACAGATCAGGAGACGGCGTATTCTGCCGCCAACGAAAGCCTGATGCATAAGACCATCCGCAAGGTTGGGGATGATATCGATAATCTCAAGGCCAACACGGCGATTGCCGCTTTGATGACGCTGCTGAACCAGTTTGGCGAGACCGGCTGCAACCGCGCCGAGCTCAAGACCTTCCTCCAGCTGGTCAGTCCGTTCGCGCCGCACATTGCCGATGAGCTGTGGGAGCAGAAGGGCTTCGAGGGCGTCTGTTCCGTCTCGCCGTGGCCTGTGTACGACGAGGTCAAGTGCCGCGACGCAGTCGTTGAGATGGCCGTCCAGATCAACGGCAAGCTCCGCGGCACCATCACGGTGGACGCCGACTCCGACGATGAGACCGTTCTCGCCGCGGCTGAGGCGCTCGACAAAGTCCAGCGTCAGCTCGCCGATGGCGGAAAGATCGTCAAGACCATCGTGGTCAAAAACAAACTGGTCAACCTTATCATCAAGGGCTGACTCAGAATATAGAGGGAACAGCCCGGCCGGGAATCCGGCCGGGCTGTGATTTTTGGCTTGCCGCCATACCATCCTGCGCAGAGCCTGTGCGGGATTTTTTGTTTTTATGTCGGGAAATGGGGCGTTTTACCGCATGCTTTTGGAGACGATCGCAAAAATCATATCAGAACGCACGGACTGCGATCCTGATATGATTATCTCTCTGGAAAAGAGGAATTTGCGCAGTTGTTCAAGGGCAGCTATCTGATGAATTACAGTTGGGGTGAGATCACGCTCGGCGAGCTTTTGAACGACCCGGATTTTTAGCAAAATGGAAAGCCGCAAGTAAATGCTTGACATTTGGCGACAGAATGCATATAATATTTAAGGCTCATGAAATGGGTCTTGTAACGTTCCCGTAACGTGCCGGAGGGAGGGAAAACAATGTCAGAAGTTCGTGTCAAAGAGGGCGAGTCCCTTGAGAATGCGCTGAAGCGGTTCAAACGTAGCTGCCAAAAGGCCGGCGTGATCGCGGAGGTGAAGAAGCGCGAGCATTATGTCAGCCCAAGCCTCAAGCGTAAGCAGAAGTCCGAAGCTGCTCGTAAGAACAAGAGAAAATCCTATTGATAAAAAACCTTCTGTCCATGGGGCAGAAGGTTTTTTCACTCTGTCAGCACAATGCACTCTAGTCCGAACTGTTCGCACAGCGCTCTCCGGCGTTCCAGTGTCTGTTCGGTGTCAAAGAGCAGAAAGCGCCATCCGCCGTCTGCGGCTTCTGCCGTGTACGCGCAGCAGCATGCTTCGGAAAACAGGCACGCGCCGTCCGTGTCCAGCTCCAGCGTCGGAGCGAGCAGCGGCGCGCTGAGCGCAGTCTCGTGCTCTGCCATCACCAACTGTAGCGCCACGGGTCTCACCAGTACCGCGGCGCGCGCGCCGAACGTCTCTTTGTGCCGTTGCAGCCGTCTGGCAAGCGGCTCGCCGAGCGGGCCGCTCTCCGCCACGACCCGCGCCTCCGGCGCGTCGGCGGCGAATGCGGGCGGAACAAAGAGACGCGACCCGAATGCCCGCGCGCGGGCGCAGATCGCTGCGTGCGCTGAATCGGGATAGTCTTCATCCGGACGCAGCAGCAGCCTGCGATCCACACCGGCGCGCAGCGCCTCGACCAAAGTGTCCGGCCCGGCCAGAATCAGCATATCCGGCAATGGACATCCCCCGTTTCCCGTGCTATAATAGCCGCAAAGCGGCTATGATACACGCATCTGCGCACTCAGATGAAAGACCGTGCCGCCGGGGCGGCATATGGCCGTATGATGCGCGGCTCAAATTCATGCTGTAATCACCACGGCAGCTGGCTCCGCCGCGTTCTGCTGTTATTTTATGAAAGAGAGAGGGTTCTCTATGCCCTTTTCCCTATATCCCCGCGTGATGCGCGAGCGCCTGACCGACCTGACGCCGGAGTGGCTGCGTGCGCATGAGATCGAGCTTGTTCTGCTCGATTTTGACAATACGATCGTACCCTATACCACTGATGAGCCGACACCGGAGACGGTGCGCTGGTTCGATATCATGCGGGAAGCGGATATCCCGGTCTGCATCGTGTCGAACAGCCGCCGCAGCCGCGTCCCGGACTTCTGTGCCGCGCGCGGTTTCTCCTGTGTGACCGCCGCCGGAAAACCTGGTACGCGCGGCATCCGTGAGGCGCTCACGCGCTTTGGCTGCGCGCCGGAGCGCGCTGTCTTGGTCGGCGATCAGATCTACACCGACGTGCTCGGCGCCAACCGTGCGGGCGTTGTTTCCGTCCTGGTGCGCCCGATCGCTCTGCACATCTTCCCGCTGCGCGTCCGCAACTGGGTCGAGCAGCCGTGGATTCAAATTGCGAAAAGGAGAGATTCTCATGACAAACCTTGAAAAATACCAAAGCCTGCTCGGCAGCGGGGTCGACGGCCTCCTGCTGACCAGCCGCGTCAGCCGCTTTTACAGCGCGCAGTACGATGTCGCAGAAGGCGTTGCCATCGTGACTGCGTCCGGCTGCCGCTATTTTACGGACAGCCGCTATATTGAGGCCGCGCAGAACAACCTCCACGGCTTCGAGGTGCTGCTGATCGACGCGGCACACACCTATGTTCAGCGCGTCAACGAGGCGCTGACTGATTTCTCGGTCAAAACGCTCGGCTATGAGGAGAGCTTTCTCACCGTAGCGGAGTTCAACCAGTGGAGCCGCGCGCTGCCGGTGGAGCTGACGCCCATGCAGGCAAAGATCAACGCCTTCCGTGCGGTCAAGGAGCCGTGGGAGATCGAACGTATGCTCGCCGCACAGCAGCTCACAGACGACGTGTTCTCCGAGATGCTTGAGGTCGTCCGCCCCGGCCTGACCGAGAAGCAGGTGGAAGCGGAGCTGATCTACCGCTTCTACCGTGCGGGCGCGGATGGGCTGTCGTTTGACCCGATCATCGTTTCTGGCCCAAACACGAGCCTGCCGCACGGCGTCCCGGGCGACCGCGTGCTGCAGACCGGCGACTTTGTGACGATGGACTTCGGCTGCCTGCTCGGCGGCTATTGCTCGGATATGACGCGTACCGTTGCGCTCGGCTCGGTCACAGATGAGATGCGCAAGGTCTATGACACTGTTCTGCGCGCCCAGCTCACCGCCATCGCTGCCACACGCGCCGGCGTTCCGGGTCGCGAGATCCACGAGGTTGCCCGCAAGGTCATCGCGGATGCCGGCTATGGCGACTATTTTGGCCATGGCTACGGTCACAGCCTCGGTATTGAGATCCACGAAGCGCCCAACTGCAATCCCGCAGGAACGACCCCGATGCCGGTCGGTGCGGTCTGCTCAGCCGAGCCTGGCATCTATCTGCCCGGCCGCTTCGGCGTGCGGATCGAGGACGTTGTGATCTTTGAGGAAAACGGCTGCCGCGTCATCACGAAAAGCCCCAAGGAGCTCATTATTTTGTAAGTTCCGGCCTGAAATTGGCTGCCAAGCCTTGCTTTTACGGAGAGAATAGGATAGAATATATCATCGGAATTTATTAGGCCGCTCTCAGGCGGGATATAATAGGAGGAAACGATATGGCTACGATTACTGCCAGCGAATTCAGAAATGGCAAGACCTTTGAATATGAAGGCAAGCTCATGCAGGTGGTGGAGTTCCAGCATGTCAAACCCGGCAAGGGCGCCGCGTTTGTCCGTACTAAGATGAAGAATGTGATCACCGGCGGCGTGACTGAGACCTCGTTCAACCCGACCGCCAAGTTTGAGAACGCCTATGTGGAGCGCAAGGACATGGAGTACAGCTAT
>CAZJBT010000144.1:0-4493 GCA_964544345.1 uncultured Oscillospiraceae bacterium | reverse complement strand
GTCGCTTCTGCAAAAGTACGTGCAGCGACTGCACCGGCCTTGAGCGTTTCGAGCGGCCAACTCGCATTCATCTCGTAAGGAACGACGCCCTGTACATAGTCGTCGATACCAACAAAGTTGACGACGGTTAGATCGCCGCCCGTGCGTCGGGCATACTGAAAGCCGCCCGCGTAGCAGTAGCCCTTAAACCAAGTCTGCGGCGAGACGGAGCCAGCCGCGTCCGGCATGATGCCGAAATAGCTCTCGACGGAGCCGCCGTCGTATTCAAACAGGATTGTATTGCTTCCGGTTTTCACTACTGTGTAGCAAGACGCGCTCCCGCCTACGACCGTTGTACCATGATAGGCGGATGCGTCGGCCAATGCGTTCTCCTCTGAGGAATAAAACTCGAACCGGACACGATAGCTGCCATTGATGTATGCCGGAAATCCATAGGGATAATTTGCGGCCGCAGAAACCGCTTCGGCATAGGTGGCGTAGGTTTGGGCGGTCTGCAGATGATAGGCTCCGACCAATTCATAGGCAGACGAGGTCTTGGTTTCATAATAGCCGCCCGACGCATAATATAAGTTGGTGTCCTTGCAGATCGTGATCTTCTCCTCCGCCGTTGTGCCGAGCTGGACAAAGCTGCGGCTGTCGTCAAAGTAGCCAAAGCGGTAACCGGAGCCAACCTCGTTGGCAAGATTCGCCGTGGGCAGCGCATTGGAGCCATAGTAGATGCCGACACGCAGGATCTGATCGACGGAGGCGGCCTGTGTGCGCGGGACGATCAACGGAGAAAGCAGCGAAAAGCAGAGCGCCAGCGCAAGAACGGTTCGATAGACGCGATGGCGGCAGAAGCGGTGTGTTTCCTTCATGGTTTCCTCCTGTGCCGAGACAAATCGGTTATTTTTACAATTTTCAACGTGCTAAAGTGCAGGATATGAGCATTCCGTGCATTGACATCGAAATAACAGAATTGTAAAATAAAAAATACAGCAAAATGAATAAGCTGGATAAAGCTCTTTCAAATTCAAACGGAATACTCTCATTATAGTACATATTACAGTCTTTTTGCAACACGCATTTGCTTTTTCGAGCTCGGTCGCTGTAGACATCAGATCAAAACATTGAAATGGGAGATGCCAATATGGAACGATATAAAGTTGGGATTATCGGAGCGACTGGTATGGTGGGTCAGCGCTTTGTCACCCTCTGTGACAATCATCCGTGGTTCGAATGCGTGGCGCTTGCCGCGTCGAGCCGCTCCGCCGGCAAGACGTATGAGGAGGCTGCCGGAGCTCGCTGGGCGATGGACGTCCCAATGCCGGATTGGGTCAAATCGATCCGGCTGATGGATGCCGAACACGATGCCGCCAAGATTGCAGAGTTGGTGGATTTTGTCTTCTGCGCTGTCGATATGAACAAGTCCGAAGTACTTGTACTCGAGGAGATGTACGCAAAGCTCGAGTGCCCGGTCGTTTCCAACAACTCGGCCAACCGTATGACGCCGGACGTTCCGATGGTAATTCCTGAACTCAACGACGACCACCTGGCCGTGATCGAAGCGCAGAAAAAGCGGCTTGGCACGAAACGCGGCTTTATTGCGGTCAAATCCAACTGTTCCATTCAGAGCTATGTTCCGGCTCTGCACCCGATCAAGGATGTCTATGGGCTGAATCGTGTGCTCGCCTGCACCTATCAGGCGATTTCTGGAGCGGGCAAGACCTTTGAAACCTGGCCGGAGATGATCGATAATTTGATCCCATATATCGGCGGCGAAGAAGAAAAAAGCGAAAAAGAGCCGCTGAAGGTCTGGGGCACGGTCGCGGGCGGCCGGATCGTTCACACGGAAAAACCGGAGATCACGACCCAGTGCCTGCGCGTTCCTGTTTCCAATGGACATATGGCCGCCGTGTTCGCCTCGTTCGACCGCAAGCCGGATCTGGACGAGATTAAGCGCATTTGGTCGGAGTTCAAGGGAAAACCGCAGAACCTTGGCCTGCCGCATGCGCCGAAACAGTTCCTTCACTATTTTGAGGAGGACAATCTGCCGCAGACGCGCCTGCAGCGCGATTTGGAAGGCGGTATGGCTGTCTCGATCGGGCGCCTGCGTCCTGACAGCCAATATGATCTCAAGTTTGTTTGTCTATCCCATAATACCCTGCGCGGCGCTGCCGGTGGCGGCATGCTGCTCGCAGAGCTTCTATGCGCGGAGGGGTATATCCCGCGCAGATAAGGAGAAATTATTATGAAGAGTCCAATTTTTACCGGAAGTGGCGTCGCCATCGTAACGCCTATGCTCCCGGACGGAAAGGTCAATTTTTCCAAGCTCGATGAGCTCATTGAGTTTCAAATCAAAAATGGCACCGATGCCATTATCATCTGCGGCACGACCGGCGAATCCGCCACGCTGTCAGAACTTGAGCATATGGATGCCATCGTCCATACGATCCATACTGTGGGCGGCCGCTGTCCCGTCATCGCCGGTACAGGCAGCAACAACACTGCCCGCTGCCTAGAGATGTCCAAAGCGGCGGCGGATGCCGGCGCGGATGCGCTGCTGCTCGTAACGCCGTATTACAACAAGGCCACGCAGAAGGGTCTGATTCAGCACTATGTGTATATCGCAGACCGGGTCAGCGCGCCGCTGATCGTCTATAACGTACCGTCTCGAACCGGTGTCGGTATGACGGTGGATGTTTATAAGGAATTGAGCCGTCATCCCAATATCAACGGCGTGAAGGAAGCCTCCGGCAGCGTCGCGCAGGTCGCGCGAACTGTGGCAGCCTGCGGCGACGAGTTCAACGTATGGTCCGGCAACGATGACCAGATCATCCCGCTGATGTCAGTCGGTGCGAAGGGCGTTATCTCCGTGATGGCAAATCTGCTCCCTGCGGAGACTGCCAATATCGCGCATTTGTGGCTGAACGGCCAGTGCTTCGCAGCAGGCCGTGAACAGGTCAAGTATATGGAGATGATCGACGCGCTCTTCTGCGAAGTCAATCCGATCCCGGTCAAAACAGCCATGAACCTGGCAGGCATGGACGTCGGCCCGCTGCGTATGCCGCTGAACGAAATGGAGGAGAAAGACCTCGAGCGCTTGAAAACCGTGATGCGGCATTACGGGTTCCAGGTCTGAACAATTTGTACAAAAGAGGCAGGCTGATCATATGAAACAAATCATCATCTCCGGCTGTAACGGTCGGATGGGTCGCGTAGTTGCGGAAATCTGCAAGTCCAATCCTGAACTTTCGCTGGTCGCGGGTCTCGATATATCCGGCGAAAAGCTGGCGGACTTCCCTGTCTATGCGCATCCGATGGAGTTTTCCGGGGCTTGCGACTGCGTGATCGACTTTTCCTCCCCTTCCGCGCTGGAGGCTCTGCTGGCGTTCTGCAAAAAAAAGCGCTGCGGCGTGGTACTGGCCACAACGGGTTATTCCGATGAGCAGTTGGCTGCGATCCAGGCTGCTTCGCAGGAGATCCCAATTTTCCGCTCGGCAAACATGAGCCTTGGCATCAATGTGCTTCTGCAGCTTGTGCGCGAGGCTGCGCAGATCCTGAAGGGCTTTGATATCGAAATCGTCGAAAAGCATCACAACAAAAAACTCGACGCGCCAAGCGGCACAGCCTTGATGCTGGCGGATGCCGCAGCCAGCGCAGTCGATTATAGCGCGCGCTACGTTTATGAGCGTGAGAGCGTCCGCCAGCCGAGAGACAGCCACGAGATCGGTATCAGTTCAGTGCGCGGCGGCACGATCGTCGGCGAGCACGAGGTGATTTTTGCCGGCCGCGACGAGGTCATTGAAATCAAACACAGCGCCTCTTCGCGCGAGGTTTTTGCCAACGGCGCGGTGCGTGCCGCCGCCTTCCTGGTGGGGAAAGCGCCTGGTATGTACAATATGTCAAATTTGATCGCGGAGGAACGCTGAAATGGAACATGTCATTACGAGAATCACCTACTGCCCTAACATTGCGCTCGTCACGCTTCCCGAGGTTCCGGGTGACAGTAAGATCGTCGCGGAGATCCTGACTGCCATTTCCGATCATGGTGTCAATGTCGATATGATCAGTCAGACCGCACCGCAGGGCGGCAGCATCAGTATCGCATTCTCCATTTCAATGGATGCGATGGCGCAGCTTCTGCCTGTCATCAACTCGCTCAAGCCGCTGCATCCAGGGCTAAAGTGCGAGATCACGGGCGGCATGAGTAAAATCAACTTCTATGACGCGAACATGGTCAATACGCCGGGCGTCGCCGCGCGCGTTTTTTCCGCGCTCGCCGCGGGCGGCGTACAGGTGACCATGATCACTACCTCTACAGTGGATATCTCGATCCTGGTTCAGGAACACGAGTTGAGCGAAGCGCTTGCACTGTGCACTGCACGCTTCGGCACGGAGACGGAAGAAGTCCCGTTTGAATGAGCACACAGAAAAAACCGCGCGCCGTATCCCTGCTTGGTCTAAAGGAAGTATTATATGTAAGAGGTGGTGCAGTCCTGAAAGGGGCTGCG
>CAZJBT010000143.1:0-4498 GCA_964544345.1 uncultured Oscillospiraceae bacterium | reverse complement strand
GCCTGATCGACCGCCCGATGCGCCCGTTCTTCGACGACGAGCTGCGCAACGACGTCGTCATCACCTGCACGGTGCTGGCCAACGACTATGACAATCCTGTGGAGGTCGTGGCCTCGCTGGGCGCCTTCATCGCCACGGCCTATTCCGACGTACCCTGGAATGGCCCCATGGCCACCACCGAGGTGGCGTATCTCAACGGCGAGTATCTCATCAACCCGTCGTGCGATCAGCGCGACGCGGCCAAGATGATGGTCACCATCGCCTCAACCGCCGAGAAGGTCGTCATGATCGAGACCGAGGCCGACGAGGTTCCCGAGGACATCCTCATGGGCGGCATCCGTCTCGCCCACGAGACGAACCAGAAGATCGTCGCATTCATCAACGACATCGTCGCCCAGATCGGCAAGCCGAAGTTCACCTTTGAGAAGGCCGCCGTCAACCACGAGCTGCTCGACGAGCTGATGGCCTACGGCCTTGACCAGATCGAGTACGCGCTCGACACCGACGACAAAAACATCCGCGAGGAGCGCCTTGCCGCCATCCGTCTCGACTTCGCCGCGAAGTTCAAGGAGAAGTACGACGACTACGACGAGCACATCGAGGTCTGCCTGTACAAGATGCAGAAGAAGGTCATCAAAAAGTGGCTGCTCGAGGGCAAGCGCGTCGACGGCCGCGCCGTCGATGAGATCCGTCCGCTCTCGGCCGAGGTCGGCGTCCTGCCGCGCGTCCATGGCTCCGGCCTGTTCACCCGCGGTCAGACGCAGGTGCTCTCGGTCTGTACGCTCAACACGCTGTCCGCTTCGCAGAAGCTCGACACGATCTTCCCCGAGGAAGGCAAGCGTTGGATGCACCACTACAACATGCCGGCGTGGTCTACGGGCGAGGCGCGCGGAAGCCGCTCCACCTCCCGCCGCGAGACCGGCCACGGTGCCCTCGTCGAGAAGGCCATTGCGCCGATGCTCCCGAGCATCGACGAGTTCCCGTACGCCATCCGCGTCGTGAGCGAGGTCGTCTCGTCCAACGGCTCGACCTCCCAGGGCTCCATCTGCGGCTCCACGCTGGCGCTGATGGACGCCGGCGTGCCGATCAAGCGCCCGGTCGCGGGCATCTCCTGCGGCCTGATCTCCGACCAGGAGACCGGCGCATGGCGCACCTTTATCGACATCCAGGGCGTCGAGGACTTCCACGGCGAAATGGACTTCAAGGTCGCCGGTACCACCGAGGGCGTCACCGCCATCCAGATGGATCTGAAGAACGACGGCCTGACGATGGAGATCATTGAAAACGCGCTTGAGATCTGCCGCAAGGCTCGTCTCGAGATCCTCAACGAGATCATCCTGCCGTGCATCCCCGCGCCGCGTCCGGAGGTCTCTGAGTATGCGCCGAAGATGATCACCATGCACATCGACCCGAACAAGATCCGCGAGGTCATCGGCTCCGGCGGCAAGACCATCCAGAAGATCACCGGCGACACCGGCGCGAAGATCGACATTGAGGATGACGGTTCCGTCTTTATCTCCGCTGTCGACGCCGAGGCTGCCAACGCCGCGAAAAAGATGATCGACGACATCTGCTTTGTCCCCGAGGTCGGCAAGCTGTACTACGGCCAGGTCGTCCGCATCATCCCGATCGGCGCGTTTGTCGAGCTGGTTCCGGGCAAGGATGGCATGATCCACATCTCGAAGCTCGAAAACCGCCGCGTCGAAAAAGTCGAGGACGTGCTCAACGTCGGCGACTGGACGTGGGTCAAGGTCACAGAGATCGACGAGAAGGGTCGCGTCAACCTCAGCCGCAAGGATGCGCTCAGAGAGATGCAGGAGCAGTAACATGAACAAAAACGACGAGGCCGACTGGTCTCGTCGTTTTTATTTTTGCCCTGCCGTGCAGAGATAGTCGTCTTCCGTCTTGCGCTGCGCTTCGATCAGGATGTCGCAGGCCAGACCATAGTTTGCTTGCTCCATCTGCTGCAGCGCGTCCGTGATCGCGTTGAACAAGGTGGTGTACATACTTTGATAGGGTACCATGGTTTCCTCCATTTTCTGCGTCGTTTCTTAGTCTTTTATCCATCAAACTTTCGTCTTTTTTCCTCTATATGATAAATTCGCGCTACTATTTTGTCAATACTTCTTTCAGAAGGATGGATGAAATGAAAGACAACAAAAGCCGCTATACACTACGGATCGATCCGGGATATCTGGATAAGCTCGGCTATATTGCAGAATACGAAGGCCGCACCAAAAACCGCGAATTGGAACAGATGATCAAGCGCCGTATCGCAGAATTTGAAAAAGTACACGGCGAGATCCCTGAGCAGGACAAAGCGGAGTGAGCCGAAGCTCACGCAGCGCTCCACGCATGCGTGGAGCGTTCGCTCTTTTGCTCTGTGCGTCAGGGCGCGCTGCGCCCTGACGCTATCATATCTCAATTGCATTGCAATTGCAATGCATATTTTCCGCCTTTCCGGCAATACAGTAATTGCAGTACATTTGTATTGCGAGGTAACAGGCATGGCAAAATTCCGCATCCCAAGCATCCCGCCCACGACCAACAAAACGATCCGGTTCCCGAACGACGTCATCGAGCAGGTCGAAGCCGTCATTGCCGGAAAGGACTGCACGTTTTCCGCATTTGTCATCGCAGCAGTCCGCAATGCGCTGGCCGAGCTTGACGAGCACGCAGAATAAGCGCCCACCTGAAGAACGGATTGACAGGCGCTTTGTTTTCTGTTAGAATACAAATAGTATGCTCTATCATGCGCCTGCTTTCTCAATTCTATTCTAACAAGCTATGACTTGCTGCGCCGGGCGGCTTCGCTGCTTCCATCCCCCTCGCGCCTTGTCCGCAGCGGAAAGGAATGGTCATAAGCATGGATCTGCTCAATGGCGATCTGCGTACCATCTATCGCAGCTATCTGCTGTCGGCCATCGGCAGCGCGATCATTTCCACGGTTTACATCAGCGTCGACATGATCGCCGTCGGCCACTCGACCGGGCCGATCGGCGCGGCGGCGTTCTCGTGTATCAATCCCATCTACTCGATGGTGATCGCGCTCGGCCTGCTTCTTGGCATCGGCGGCTCCGTCTGGATGGGCAACGCGCTCGGCGCGGGCAAAAAGCGCGAGGCGAACGAGTATTTCACCGTCACCGCCATCGCCGCAGTCGTTCTCTCCGCCCTGTTGTGCGCGGCCACCATCGTCTTTCTTTCGCCGCTGCTGCGGCTGTTCGGCGCGGACGACGATCTGCTGCCCTACGCCGTGTCCTATGCCCGCTGGATCGCTGTCGCCGTGCCGATGTTTCTCCTGGGCGTCTCACTCGGCGCATTTGTGCGCAATGACGGCGCGCCGGGACTGTGCGCACTCTCCACGCTCATCGGCGGCGGGCTGAATATGATTTTAGACTATGTGCTTGTTTTCGCGTTCGAGATGGGTATGGCCGGCGCGGGTCTTGCAACCATGATCGGCCAGCTCACCATGCTGCTCGTGTTGCTGACGCATTTCTTCAGCAAGAAGTGTACGCTCCGCTTCGTTCGGCCGACCGGCGCGCTACGCCGCCTGCGGCAGATCTGCTCGGCAGGGCTTTCGCCGTTTCTCGTCGACCTGACCAACGGTGTGACGATCGCTGTGTTCAACAACCAGATCATGCGGCTCGCCTCAAGCGTCGAGCTGGCCGTGTTCTCGACTGTCTCCAACGTCATCATCCTGTTTCAGTCGCTGTTCTACGGCGTCGGCCAGTGCATCCAGCCCGCTGTTTCGGTCAACTTCGGCGCAAAAAAGCATGCGCGCGTGCGCTGGATGCTCCGCGCCGCGCTGGTCACGGCGGGTGCGATGGGCGTGGTCTTCTGCGGCGCATGCGAACTGTTTCCGACCTTCTTCCTGCGCCTTTACATGGACGTGACGGACGAGGTGCTCGCCGTCGGGCCGGGTATCCTCCGCGTGAGCGCAACGTGCATCCTGTTCATGGGATTCGGCATCGTCGGCATTTACTATTTACAGTCCATCCTGCACTCCAAGCAGTCGGTCGCGCTGTCGCTGCTGCGCGGATTCGTGCTGTGCGTGGCGTTGGTGCTGCTCCTGCCGGCGCTGTTCGGCTTTGACGCCATCTGGTTGACCATGCCGCTGACAGAGCTTCTGACCATGCTGCTCGCCGTCGTCTTCCTCCGCCGCAGCAGCGCGCAGACGCGAGCCGGTACCTAATGCAAGCAAAGACCCGGCCGCGTACAGCGCGGCCGGGCTTTTTCTGCCCGCATGGCGCACATGCTCCGCACTCCGCACGCGGGACGCGCTGCCTTCTCAGGCAAAAGGCCGCCCGCGCCTGATGGCGCGGGCGGCCAAAAACCTCGTAGCGTTTCGCCGCCGCAGCGGCGAAATAAAATCTCTCCGGCGACCTGTGTGTCGGAGAAAACTCCGCTCGGCCTGGAAACGTGCGCTGTGGCAGGCCGCAGTTTCCTGTCAAAGAACCTCTGCGGCGTCCTTTGGCAGTCTCACCCGGCGGCGCCCGGA
>CAZJBT010000142.1:0-4505 GCA_964544345.1 uncultured Oscillospiraceae bacterium | reverse complement strand
GGGTCGATCACGTGCCGCGCGCCCAGCCTGAGCGCCATCTCGCGTTTTGAAGCGATCGGCTCAATGACCGTCAGGTTTACTGCGCCGGAACGGTGCGCCAGCTGCGTCAGGATCAGGCCCATCGCGCCGCCGCCGGAGATCGCGACCGACATGCCGGGAATGATATGGCACATATCGATGCCGTGGAGGCTGACGGAAATCGGCTCAATCAGCGCGCCGCGTTGCATCGGGCACGTATCCGACAGTTTGTAGACGGACTGCTCGTTCACCACGATGTAGTCCGACATCGCGGACATCGTGGCATTCATGCCGGTGCAGAACTGCTCCTGCCCGTTGCGGCAGTAGTAGCAACTCCCACAGTGCTCGTTGAAATAGTAGGTCACGCGGTCGCCGATCTTGAGTCCCTTGCGCGTCGCCTCCGGGCCAAGCTCTGTGACGATGCCGGTGGCCTCGTGACCCATTGGGTTGCCGTTCACCAGATCAAACATGAAGTCCAGTTCAGCGCGTTTGAAGTGCAGATCAGAGCCGCAGACACCGCAATAGGACACGCGGATCTTCACGTCGCCAGGACGCGTCACCTGCGGCTCGGGGATGTCGATCAGCCTCAACTCGCCCTTGCCGAAATATCGAATGCTGCGCATCTAAAAACCTCCTCCTTGTCTTTTCGTGATTCCTGTGGCGGTTATTCGTCACATGGTCAGAATAGAGCATTTTTCACAAATGTTCCACCAAGATCTCATCCCTCTTTCGTTTAAAATGTTGCCGATTTTAAGGACTCCGACAAAATCAGGGCGCTGTTTGCGAAAAAAATCAGTTAATTTTTTTGTCAATTTTGTTCTGTATTTGAAAATTCGGTGCAGCAAAAGACAGAATTTTTGCCCAATTTGGTCAAACTTTCTGCCCTCTCTGCGGTTCTGTTTGCAATTTTAACAATTATCCTGTATAAAAGAAGAAGAGACATGCCATGTTCCATCACTTGCCGGGAGGGGCTGTCATGCGGACGATCCTGATTATTTCCACGACCTATTCCCAGTCCCAGCACATCAAGTCTCTGCTCGCCCGCCACGCTGAGCAGTTTCAGGTACTCGGGACGGCCGACAACAGTGTACTGGGGATGAGTCTGATCGAGTCCTCACGGCCCGATATCGTCATCATGCCGGTGCTCATGAATTTCTGGAACGCCGAGGACCTGATCCACAGCCTTCTGCCCCGCGGCATTTCACCACAGTTCGTTCTCCTGCGCGACGGAGATGAGCCGGCTCCGTCGGGCGCTGCCGCAGCGCAGGTTGCAGCGCTTCTGCAGTCGCTTCTGCCCTCGGAGGACGAGCTCCTGCGGGCTCTGAACGACGCCGCCCGCCAGCTGGACCGCCAGCGGAGCAAGCCCGCCAGCCAGCCGATCTACCACCCCGCGATCTCGCACAGCCTGGAGGTCACCGAGCTCCTGATGGGGCTGACACCGCCGGGGCTCGGCGTCGCGCAGATGGAATTCGGCCGTCTGCTGGTCGGACGCGAGGACTGCTGGATGCTTCTCTGCGCGCCGAGCGCCGCTTCGTTCAACTTCTTCGCACAGTTCGGCTGCCTCGAGGCGATCCTGGAGCCTTTGCACCGGCTTCTCGAACCGTATGGCCGTAGCGAGATCTGCGTCTACCGGGAATCGAACCTCTGCATCCTTCTCGCCGGCGGGCAGGCGGAGGAGCCGGACTGGGACGCGATCTGCCGCTCGATCCAGGCGCTTCTCAAGCCCTTCGGCGTGCCCGAGCTCGTCTACTTCGAGATCTCCGATATGCCCCTGCCGCTCGAACGATGGCACGGTCAGTGCCGCGAACTGCTTTCGCTCCGCGAAAAGCGGTTCTTCTTCTCGCCGCCTTTCCTTCAGCCAAAGCTCGTGCGCGCTTACCAGTCCCCGGTATCTCAGGCCCAACTTCTCGATCAGCTCTCGGCAGTCTCTCTGGCTGTGCAAGACCGGAAGCGCGCCGAGCTTGCCGACACGATGGACAAGTTGGAGCGCATGGTGCGGCACAGCCTCTCGAGGGACCTTTTCTCCTTCGTCTCCATGCAGCTGATCCTGCTCTACAGCCGTCTGCGTTACGGCGCTGGCTTTCAGGACGGCGGCATCACCAATTCTCTCCAGTTCCCCAGCGCCGAGGAGGCGTTTCGTTTTTTCCGCGACCTGTTTTTCCGCCTCTATGACGAGCTTGACGAGCTGCGCGGCACGGTCAACCCGATCGTCTCCGAGGCCTGCGGCTATATTTCCCGATACCTCAGCGAGGAGCTGACGCTCGATATTCTGGCAAAGGAGGTACACGTCTCCCCAACCTATCTCAGCCGCCTCTTCAAGCGTGAGACCGGTTCCACCGTCAACACTTACATCAGCCGGCATCGAATCCAACGTGCCATCCAGCTTCTCGAGACGCCTCGCAAGATCACGGAGATCGCCGGCATGGTCGGCTTCGACAACGCCAAATATTTCAGCCAGGTATTTCGCAAGTACACCGGTAAGACGCCGCAGCAGTACCGTCAGATGCTTCGGAAGGAGGAGACGCCGTGAAATCGCTCCGTATGCGCAAGGACCGCACTCTGTATTTTAAAGAGCTTCCCGACCCTGGCCCGCCGGGGCCGCGCGAAGTGCTGGTCCGTATGGCCTGCGCCTCGATCTGCGGCTATGACATGATGATGCTCTCCGGCCGGGCGGCATATCCCAAGGACGGCATGATCGGCCACGAGGGCTCGGGCGTCGTTGTCGCGACCGGCGCCGAGGTCCGCGGATTCCGCGCGGGCGATCCTGTCACGATCATGCCTTATGCCACCTGCGGCCAATGCGACGCCTGCCGGAGCAATCGGCCGCATTTCTGTCTCAATCCGGGCGGCCGCAGCGACCTGATGACCGAATATATCTGCATCGACCAGCACGAGGCTTTCTGCCTGCCGGAGAAGGTCTCCCTGCGGGCCGGCTGCCTGACTGAGCCGCTGATGATGGCGATGCACGCCGTCCGGAAGGCGCATCTGTCCTATGGATCGAGCGTTATCCTGCTTGGCTGCGGCGCGATGGGGCAGATCATCCTCAAGCTGGTCCGCCGGCACCCGGTCGGCAGGATCGTGGTCGTCGACCCGCATCCGGAGAAGCGCGAGGCCGCGCTGCGCTTCGGCGCCGATCTCGCGCTCGACTCAGCCGACAGCAATCTCATGTCCGAGGTCCTGCTTGCCAACGGCGGCATGGGCTACGACGCCGTGCTCGAGGTCTCCGGCAGCCGCAGGTCTGCGCAGATGGCGCTGAACATTGTCGCCCGCGGCGGCAACGTAGTCTATTTTGGCCTCTACGGCATGGACTTCAATCTCGAGGTCAATCTGTTCAACCTCTACTGGAAGGACGCGGCCATCACGAGCGTCTGTGTCCCCAGCGGCGATTTTCCCGCGGCCCTCGCGATGGCCCCCAGCCTGCACCTGGAGGACGTGATCACAAGGGTATTCCCCTTTTCCGAAGCGATCCAGGCCTTCCGCGAAAAGGCCACCGGACGCCACGCCAAGATCATGCTGGAATTCGACCAGCCGAAACCGGGAGGCGATCGCCTGTGACGACTCTGGCCCCCTTCTGCTTTTGCACCAATAATGTTCCGGGCAGCCGTCTGGAGCCGGCGCTGGAGTTGGCCGCGCGCTGCGGCTTTACCTGCGTAGAGCTGTCGGCCATCGACGGCATCAGCGAGCAGATCGTCGCCGAGGAGGTCTGCCCCGCCTACGTCGAGCAGACGCGCCGCCTGCTCGACCGCTTCGGCCTGCGCTGCTATGCCGTCTCCGGCCACTGCGATATGACCGAGGAAAAGAGCTTTCGGCGTTTGCTCAAAAAGATCGAGTTTGCGGGCGAGATCGGGGCATCCTGCCTGAACACGCGCTGCGGCCCCAAGTCGAGGTGGGATATCTTTCAGCGAAACGTCCGTGAGGCGGCGGCGCTGGCCGCGCGGTACGGCATGACGCTGAATCTGGAGTCCTACGGCGACATCGTCGGCCCGGCCTCGGAGTGCGGCGAGGTCTTCCGCGCTCTGGACCTGCCCAATGTCGGCTACAACTACGACCCCGGCAACACCTTCCGCTTTGCGCGCGGCGAGATTTCAATTGAAGATGACCTTGCCCACGCTGAGGTCCGGCCGGCCTACCTGCACCTCAAGGATGCCAGCCTCTGCGGCGGCTGGATCCGGAACGATCCCATCGGTCAGGGCCAGCTCCGTTATCCGGCGATCCTCGACGAGCTCGACCGCGGGCGGAGCACGCCGCTCCCCACCGGCCTTGAGATCCCCCTGACCTTCCGCGTCCGCGCCAGTGATCTCAGCTTTGACTTTCTCTCGCCCACGCTCGACCAGGTCGAAGACGCTGTCCGCGTGTCACTCCGGTACATTCGGAGCCACGCCCGCGTTCTGATGGACCCGCCGGGCTGATCTTTCGGACAAAAAGCGGCCCCCGCCGGCCTGTGCTGGACGGTCTAAAGGCAGTTATCCCAAAAGGCCAAAATAACA
>CAZJBT010000141.1:0-4601 GCA_964544345.1 uncultured Oscillospiraceae bacterium | reverse complement strand
CGCGCTTCACGCCAAGGCGCTTGGACTCGGAATCGCGGCCGTTCTTGGTGGAGCCGCCGCCCTTCTTATGAGCCATGGAACCTACACCTCCATCTGTGTTAAAGTCATCCGCGGATCCTTACGCGGTGATCGTCTCGATCTGAACCTTAGTATACGGCTGTCTGTGGCCCTGATGGGACTTGGAGTCCTTCTTCGGGCGATACTTAAAGACAACGACCTTCTTGCCCTTGCCGTTCTTGACCACGCTGGCCTTAACGGAAGCGCCTTCCACGACGGGCGTACCGAACTTAGAGGAAGCGCCGTCGACGATGGCCAAAACCTGGTCGAACGTCACGGTTTCACCAGCCTCCGCACCAAGTTTCTCGACGTAGATCACGTCGCCCTCTTTCACGGTGTACTGCTTGCCGCCGGTCACGATAACTGCCTGCATTCTCTTTGCACCTACCTTCTGTGTAGACTCGCTCTTCGGGCGCGAAGCGAACGCTTCGTCTTGTAAGCCCTTACAATGCGGCATGTAGGATTATATCAGCTTGACCAGCCAATGTCAAATAGTATTTGACCGAAAATTCGGAATTTGTTATACTGAGGGCAGCATAAAGAGAAATGGGGCGAGTCCATGAAACGCTGTGCGGCGCTGAGCGTTTTCTGCCTGCTTTCGGTCTGTCTGGCGGCAGGCTGTGCGCGCCCGCAGACGGCTGCGGTGACCTTTTTTGCGATGGACACCGTCATGAGCGCGCGCGTCTGGCATGATGGCGCCGGCGCGGACGACGTGCAGGCAGTCCAGTCACTCGTCACCGGACTCGAGCAGATGCTCTCCGTCACCGACGAGCACAGCGAACTGTTCCGGCTGAACGCGGACGGTCAGGCGGCGCTCTCTGAGGATACATTAAATATATTGCAGCAAACGCTTGTGCTCTCGGCACGCACGCGCGGTGCGCTCGACCCGACGCTCTATCCCGTCGTGCGGCTCTGGGGCTTCACGACCGGCAGCTACCGCGTTCCATCGGAGCCGGAGATCGCCGAAGCGATGGCCGCCGTCGGCACTGAGCACGTCTTCATTGACGGCAGCGCCGTGACCCTGACAGACGGGGCGATGCTTGACTTCGGCGCGGTCGCAAAGGGCTACGCCGCGCAGAAGGCGGCGGACGAGCTGATCGCGCGCGGCGCGGCCGCCGCGATCCTCTCATTTGGCGGCAACGTGCAGACGCTGGGAAGCAAGCCGGACGGCACGTCCTGGCAGATCGATGTGCGCGACCCGTTCGATGAGACACGCGCTGCTGCAACGCTTTCGCTGACCGGCTCGCACGCGGTCGTTACCTCAGGCGGCTATCAGCGGTATTTTGAAGCAGACGGCGTGCGCTATCACCACATCTTCGACCCGCAAAGCGGCGCGCCGGCGCAGAGCGGTCTCGCATCCGTCACCATCGTAGCCGACGATGGGCTTTTGGCCGATGGACTTTCCACCGCACTCTATGTCATGGGACTCGAAGACGCGGCAGCGCTCTGGCGCGAGTCGGACGACTTTGAAGCTGTGCTCATCACGGACGGCGGTGAACTCTACGCGACGGAAGGGCTTGCCGCGTGCTTGAGCGGCGCGGACGTGCAGGTGATCGGGCGATGAGAACACGAACTTGGATCTTCCTGTTCAGCGGCATTGTGTTGCTGTGTGCGATCGCTCTGCTCCTGCTGCGCTCCGGCAGCGGCGGCGCGGCGGCCGAGCTATGGGTCGACGGTGAGCTGTATCAGACCGTCGACCTCACGGTCGATCAGACGATTGTGATCGAAACGGCGCATGGAACCAACGCAGTCGCCGTGCGCGGCGGCGAGATCACTGTCACGTCGGCAACCTGCCCCGACAGGATCTGTATCGCGCATGGCGCGGCTCGCCCCGGCGACCCCATCGTCTGCCTGCCAAACCGCCTGGTCGTCAAGCTCACCGACAGCGGCGGCGTGGACGCGGCAGTCGGCTGACGCAGCGCAACCCATCAGGAGGACACCTCATGAACAATCAGTACCCCAACGGAGAGCTGGTTCTGGCCTCTGAAAACGATTTGCCACCTGTCATCGCACGGCTTCTCATGCAGCAATTCTTTCGCGGCGAGTTTGACCCGGCCAACACGCCTGCGCAGTCCGCCGACCTGCTCATGGAGCGGCTGTCGCAGCTCTCCTGCGTTTTTCTCTTTCTCCGCTTCCGAGACACAGTCGGCAACTATGACCCGCAGCTCATGCTTGGGGAAAGCGCGCTGTGGGAGCAGTTGGATCTGGCCTATCAACAGGCTCTGGATTCTCTGCAGCTCCACCACAGAGGTCTCCTCTGCTGCATCGACGGTTTCAAGGCCATCCTCCTGTTTCTGGACGATGAGCTGGCCGCGCTGCCCTTGGAGCGCCAGTACAAAGCGCTGGAGGCCGATCTCTCTGCGCAGCAGAAGCTCCTCTCCGACGAGTTGGGGCGCACGATCCAGATCATCTGCAGCAAGATCGAACATGGCCTGGACAATCTGGCATCCGCATTTCTCGGCGCTCTGTTCTCCATCGATTACATTCCCCAAATCTATCCGGGAAAAGATGTGATCTCCTTTTATACCACAATGGAGCAGGTGCCGGACACCTCCATGCTGGCGCCGAAGCCCGAATGGGAAAAGCTTTATTTCAATGCGATCTTCGACTACAACTTCAATGAGGCAGAAAGCCTGCTGTTCAGCCTGATCGCGCGGGAGCTGAGCAGCCCGAACTCCGCGCTCTCCATCCGCAACCGCCTGCACAACCGGCTGAGCTGCACGCTGAGTATCCTTGGCTTTCCCGTCAACGACAGTCTTTCCGACTGTGTCCGGATCCACCAGATCGCAGACAAGATCGTATCGAGCAAAACGATCCTAAAGATGAATACGTACATCAAGGAGTTCTTCAGCGGCCTTTCGGCGTATTATCAGGCCGCACCGGTACCCACCGAGCAAAAGCTGGAAATGATCATGGACTACATCGCAAACAACTATCAGAATCCGGAGCTGTCCGCCAACCGGCTCAGCGAGCTGTTCCACATCAGCCTGGGGCATTTGTCCCGCGCATTCAAGCAGAAAACCGGCATCAAGCTGATCGACTATATCCACCTGACACGCGTCCGCCAGGCTAGAACGCTGATTCTGGAAACGGACTCCAACCTGCACGACATCGCCCTCGCGGTCGGATACGCCGGAGAGTGGAGCTTGAACCGCGCGTTCAAACGATACGAAAGCGTCACGCCTGGTTCCCTTCGAGCTAGATCCGGCTAAGGCAACGATGCCGCGCCTTTCGATCCTCTGCACAAGGGCAACATAATACGCCGCAGGCCAGTCAGCCTGCGGCGCTTTTCCGCCATCTATGTCAGCAAGTCCAAAAGCTGTCGGACATTTTTCTTCCCGAAGGACACCTGCTCCCCGCCGTTTACCACCAGGCAGGTAACGCTCATCACCTGATGCTTTTCACGCAGATCTGGGAAGTGGTTCAGGTCATAGACCTGTGCCGTGACGCCGGGATTTTCCGCGGCAATGCGCTGCGCCGCCGTCACCAATTCCGGACACATCGTGCAGGAAAGGGATACCGGCACCTGAAGCTCCACCGGTCTCTGGACAGCCTCGATGGCGGCTCTGGTCTCCTCGTCCAGCGCCTGCCCCGGCCCGGCGGCGTTGTAGAGCCCCAGGACAAAGGAGGTGAATTCGTGGCCGCCGAGGACTCCGTGGAAGGCCAGACCCGTCCAGCTCCCGTCCGCCCGGCAGATTCGGACACAGGGCAGATGATCCGCCTCCTCATTCGAGCCTACCTCCAGCGTCAGCTTGCTGCTCTGAGCCGCCAACTCCTCCATGTATTGCTGCAGCTCGTTGGAGAGCGAGGTACCGTCCAGGTACAGCCGCAGGATCAGCGGCGACGCCATTCGGTCAAACACCGTGTGGAGCTGAGAGAGCATGTCCCCGGTAAAGAGGCTGCCTGACGCTTCTGCAGAGGGCGCCGGTCTTTCCTCCTGACTTGCCGGGGGCTGCGGCTGCAAGCCAGTCTTTTCCTGCATGGCAGCACACAAGCGCTCAAGCTCCGTAGCGGCCAGCGCCCCATCCCCCACGGCAGTGACCACCTGCCGCATGGATTTGACACACACATCTCCGGCAGCATACAAGCCCTCTGCCGTGGTCTTCTGATTTCGGTCTGCGAGAACATAGCCGTCCTTGTCCAGCTCGGCAAGACCCTTCACCAGCTCCGTGGCCGGCTCGTACCCGGCAAAGACAAACACGCCGAGGCTCTCCCCGTCTGCCGCGCGGCGCTCCGTCACCTGGCCGGTCTTTGTATTGCGGAAGCGGAGATACCGCACCGCAGTGTCCCCGGAAACCTCCTCCGCCACCGTGTTGGTGAGGACAGTGATCTTCTCATGGTTCCGTGCGGCGTCCGCTGCGGACTGCGCGCAGGAAAAATCATCCCCCCGGATAAGAATGGTCACATGGCGGGCATACTTGGTGAGAAACACGCTCTCCTCCGCCGCGGCAAAGCCGCCGCCCACCACAAAGACCTCTTTCCCGGTAAAGAATTCACCGTCACAGGTGGCGCAGTAGGCCACGCCGTGCCCCTTGAACTCCGAC
>CAZJBT010000140.1:0-4723 GCA_964544345.1 uncultured Oscillospiraceae bacterium | reverse complement strand
AGATCGCGGCAGATCCCAAGGTGGAGATCTGCGCTATGGTGGGCAGCGAGTGGATCCGGGTATCCGGGACGCTGGTGGAGGACGACAGATTTGAGGCGAGAAAGTCCATGCTGGACGCCTATCCGGACCTGCGGAATATGTACGATGAAAACGACGGCAACACGGTGGTATATTATTTCAAAGACGCCACCGCCGTGATCTCCGCTTTCACCCACGAGCCGGAAACGATTCGGTTTTGACGCCGCCTAATTCTCCTTTCTAATGGATCATCACAAATCATTCGAGGGAACGCTCCTCAAAAAAGGGGTAGGCAGCAACACGAGGGAGCGACGATTGACCTGAAACTGCTCGATTTCTTGCACCGCAAGGCTTTTTGAATAATATCTTAAGTGTAACGGTACGACAAAAATCCCGAATGCGAATGCATTCGGGATTTTTGTACGGTGATCTTGATACGATCGCCGTACTGTTTTTTACGCCAAGAAGACTCACCGGTCAAAGCCGGCGCTTCCTCTCTTCTTCTCCAGGCACGGATAGATTCTCTTACTGCGGAGAAACTATGTCCGAGGTGATCAAACATGGCAAAACAGGGCATGGCGCGGCCGGACTGGACGAAGCGGCCGAAAAACAGCGCGCCGCCGGTGCCGGAGCTTTCCGGCAAGGCGAAGCACACGAAGAAAAAAGCAAACCCGATCATCGCCGGAACCAGCGGGCCGGAGATGAAGGTCTACCACTCCACACCGCATGCGTCTTATCCGGCGGAGTTCACCGACCTGGCGCGAGAAAACCTGGAAAACGACATTCCCGCCGCCGATCTGCAGGATCTCTAAACGGCAATTTTGATCGCATTTTGCCTTGACAGTGCGAAAATCGTCTGCTATATTGAACTTAATGTGTGATGTAACTGCATAATCCCAGTTGCTCACACATTGTTTTTCCATACAAACTTTACAAACTTTCTAGCCCCGCGGCCTAAAGAGCATTCCATGGCGGCGGGGCCGGAGCTGGATTTGGCTCCCGGCCGCATGACCAGAAATGGCGGCGGCTCTCCGTGTTTGAGAAGAAAGGTCATATTGGGATTTGCACGGCCGCTATGGTATCCGTGCGGTCTTCTCATGCAGTGCCGAATTTGTTCTCAAACAAGTTCGGCTTCTTTTTTTTGCCCTATCGGCCTACCCCATGGAACAGCGAGGTGTTTTGGTCATGCAGCCCGACGGAACGCAGCGACCCCAATCTCGAATTCAATTGATCGGCCAGCCGTCCGAGACGCGCGCCGGAACGAAAAAGCCGCTTATCGTGGTTTTTTCCATCTGCCTGTTCTTCCTGTTCTGCTTTTCCCTGCTCTTTCTCGTGCCATACCGCCAATGGTCGTTTTCTCCTGCGTGGGTATTCGAGTCGGTGAAGCGTCGGTTCGCACAGCTCAGCGCCTTCCTCGCCGGGAACGATCCGGCGTTCGGCATCACGATCTGTCAGCTCCTTGCCGCCGTCTTGACCGGCGCGGCGCTGGCCGCCTGCGGCGCGATCTTTCAGAGCGGCTTCCGCAATATGCTGGCCGGCCCGTCCACAATGGGCGTGATGGCCGGCGGCACGCTCGGGCTGCTCGTCTACCTGCTTGTGTTCGTCTCCGCGGACGGGCAGATCGCCTACACCACGGCGGATCTGACCGGCTGGGCCGACCGCTCTGTCTGGGAGGTCTACCGGCAGCAGCTCGTCACGCTGCTCGGCTGCGCCTGCGGCGTCGGGCTGACCGTGGGCGTCGCAGCCATAGCGGGTCGCGGGCGGCTCTCCGCCTCCGCCATGATCTTGTCTGGCACCGTCCTTTCCACGCTGACGCAAAACCTGGCGAAGGTGCTGCAATACTATATGATCCTCCATGATCCGACCGACCCGCGCATCGATGCGATCCGCAGCCTGACAATGGGCAGCTTTGACGCCATTGCGAGCTGGCAGGCGCTTGCGATGCTCGCCATCCCGATCATAGTCTGTCTGGCCGCTCTCGTGCTGATGCGCCACAGGCTGAATCTGCTCTCGCTGAGCGAGCACGAGGCCGCGGCCATCGGCGTCAGTCTCCGCGCGCTCCGGTACGGCCTGATCGCCATCGGCACCATCCTCACAGCGATCGTCGTCTCCTTCTGCGGCCACATCGGCTTTCTCGGCTTTATGATCCCGCTGGCGGCCAGGCGGCTGACCGGGCCGGATATGGCGAAGCTGCTTCCTGTTTCCCTGCTGCTCGGCTCGATGCTGCTGCTGCTCGTCTTTGACGCCGCCTATGTCGCGGGGCTGACCGGCTATTTGAATCTCTTCACCAGCTCCATCGGCTGTGTCGTGCTGCTGGCCGCGCTGTTCAAGGGCAAAGGAGGGACGCGCCGTGCAGCTGACTAAGCGGCAGCTCCGCGAAAGCTGGCAGGGCGACCGGCGAAAGGAGCGTGCCCGCCTGCTCTTTACCGCGGCAGCCACTGTGCTTTTGTTCCTGTTTTGTCTCAGCTTTCGATTTCAGGCTTACGGCTTTGACGACAAATTCGTCCCGTTGGCATACCTGCGGAGCTACCGTCTCGCGGCACGGCTGCTGCTTGCGCGGCTGACAGACAGCGCGCTCTATCATCAGAGAGAAGCAGTCATCGAGGCGTTCGGCAGCGTGACCTACTACGGCGCGCTCGCACAGCTTCGCACGATGCTCGCCGCGTTCGCCGCGGGCGCGGGGCTGGCCGTCTCCGGCGCGGTCTTCCAGACCGCGTACCGCAATCCCATGGCGTCGCCCAACATCATCGGCGCGACCGCCGGCGTCCAGCTCGGCAACGTGCTCGTCGTCATGGCGTTCTCGTCGCAGGCGTATGAAAATATCGTCCTGCGGTATCAGTACTGCTACGGTCTGACGGCGCTGTGCATCGGCCTGGTGCTGGCGCTCGGGAAAATCGCCGGGATCCGGCGCGGCAGCGGTACGCTTGAAATGGTCATGGCCGGCTCGATCGTGTCACAGACCGTGCGGGTCTTCGCGATGTATTTCATGTACAACCTCCCGGATGAGGATCTGCTTTTATACGAGGAGATCAGCTTTGGTACTTACTTGCAGACCGACCGCGTCAGTATGGCGGTGTTTTTCTCGGTCATGACAGCGTCGCTGCTGCCGGTGCTCCTGATGCGCTTCCGGCTCAATGCCATGGGCATGGATCGGGACGAGCGCACCGGCATGGGCGTCTCCGGCGTGTACGGACTTGCGGCGCAGGTGTGCGGCGCGGTCATGGCGACCTGCGCCATGATCCACTTCGGCGAGGCCGGCATGCTCTCGATGGTCGTACCATACATTCTTCGGCGTGCAGTCGGCTCCGACTTCCGGCGGCTGAGCGTGTACAGCGCGCTCGGCGGCGGCGCGCTGATGATGCTGTGCCGGCTGCTCGGCTCGTTTTGGCTCATCGCGGACACTCCGATCCCCGTGACGTTTTTCATTGAGCTGTTTCTTACGCCGGCATTTCTCGTCATTCTCGCGCGGCAGAGGAGGTCGTCCGATGAAGCTTGAACTCAATCAGGTGAGCTGCGGCCATGACGCCGCCGCGCCCGTGCTGAAAAACGTGAATTTGACGTTCCAGAGCGGCGAGGTCTGCTGTATTCTCGGGCCGAACGGCGTCGGCAAGACGACACTGCTCCAAACGATGCTGCAGCTTCTGCCGCCGCTTGCGGGGCAGATCTGTATCGACGGCACGTCCACGCGCGGCTGGAGGCCGCGGAAGCTCTCACAGTACCTCGCCTACGTCGCGCAGTCACATATGCCGTCGTTTTCGTACACAGTGCGGGAGGTCGCTCTGATGGGCCGTCTGGGCCGCATCGGCGCGCTCGCGCAGCCCACGCGGACAGATCATGAGATCGCGGAGCAGGCGCTCGAAGACGTCGGCCTGCGCGGTAAGCGCGATGTGCCGTATTCCGAGCTGTCCGGCGGCGAGCGGCAGCTTCTTCTGATCGCCCGCGCGCTCGCGCAGCAGCCGAAGGTGCTGTTCATGGACGAGCCGACCGCAAACTTAGACTATGGCAACATGGTGATGGTGATGCAGCTCATCCGCCGCCTGGCCGGCCAGGGGCTCGGCGTGGTGTTCACTACCCACATGCCGGATCAGGCATTTATGAGCCAGGCAAAGACGGCGCTGCTCCGCCGGGGCCAGCCGATGCTCTTCGGCACGGCCGACGAGGTCATCACAGAGAAAAATCTCTTTGACACCTATCAGACGCCGATCCAGATCCTCGAGGTCATCGGCGCGGACGACACGCCCCTCAAGGTGGTCGTCCCGCGGCTGCGGGAGTGACGGCGATCCAGACGGCGCAGAAATATCGAAACAAAAGCCGCGGTCTCCGCGCCATAGCAAAGGCTGCAGTGAAAATCAGACAGATGGGAGAAACAAAATGGACAAGGTAACACGATTCGATCAGGCGCCCGCCGGCGAGACGCTCCCGGAGGAGGAGGCCCGCGCGGCCGGCGAAACCATCCGCGCTGTTGTGGAGAACATCGAGACTGTCATACGCGGCAAGCACGACCAGGTGGAGCTTGTCGTGCTCTGCCTGCTCGCCGAGGGTCACGTCCTGATCGAGGACATCCCCGGCGTGGGAAAGACCAGCCTCGTCTCCGCGCTCGCCAAGACGGTCGACTGCGGCTTCAAGCGCATCCAGTTCACGCCGGACGTCATGCCCTCCGACGTCACCGGCTTCTCCATCTACAACCAGAAGAGCGGCGAATTTG
>CAZJBT010000139.1:0-4777 GCA_964544345.1 uncultured Oscillospiraceae bacterium | reverse complement strand
CGTCGTGACGCACGAGATGGCCTTCGCGCGTGACGTATCAAACCACGTCGTCTATATGAACAATGGCGTTATCTGCGAGGAGGGCGCACCGGCGCAGGTCTTTGGCGACCCGCAGAGAGCGGAAACACGCGACTTTCTCTCCCGCTTCCTCGGTAACTGAACGCGAAAGGAAAAAATCGCCCCGATCCCAGTTGGGATCGGGGCGATCTTATTCTGTTTCCATTGGGTCGAACTGTTCAAAGATGATCACGCCGCCGCGTCCTTCTGCGGCTCGCTGCTGCTCTGCGTTGCGCACAGTCCAGGAAAATTCCTGCGCACCGAGCAGGCCGGTGCAAACGCGGAAGGTAAAATCACGGCGATCCTCCGTCCGATAGGCGATGAAATCAGGACGGGTCAGACAATTCGTCAGCAGGTTGTGCAGGACAAAGCGCGTCGGCGCGGCCAAGCCTTCGCCGCCGTGGCGCTGAAAATGCTCCGAGAGCTGGCCCCGGACGATCTCGGGCCGGTTCCGGCGCAGCCAGAGGAGCGTGCGCGGGTCAAACGATTCCATACAATAGTCCACATCATATTGATCCAGTACCCGGCAGACCGCCTCACACAGCGCAGCGTGGTTGCCCCGCGTTGGCTTGACCTCTACAATGAGCGGCGTTTCTCCGACGAACAGCGACAGAACCTGCTCCAGATACGGTATCGGCTCGTCCGTGCCTTCCAGCCGGTGCTGTTCCATCTCTGCAGCAGTCAGGTCAGCGATCTCCGCATCCACACCGCAGGTACGCGCCAGGCTCTCGTCATGCATGATGACAAGGCGGCCGTCCGCTGACAGATGCACATCCAGCTCCGCGCCGAACCCGTGGTCGATCGCGCGCTGAAATGCAACGAGCGAATTCTCAGGGACGCCCCGGGCACGATCATGATAGCCGCGGTGGGCGTAGCGGTAATTGCACAGCAGACGCAAAAGAGGCGGCGTTTTCCGGCGCGGCGCAATGGCGAAGCCATACAGCAGCAGCATCGCAAGAACGATCAAAATCAGGATCAGGCAAACTTTCAGCATCGTCAATCATCCACATCAAACGATTCAAGTATCCCCTTCTTCTCCGGGCGCGAGGTGTGGTGCGCATGCGGGAGAAGCAGAACAGTGACAAAGGAAGCGGCCACAAAGAGCGTGCCGTAAGGGAACAGCAACACATAGCCCGCATCAGGATCCGCGCTGCCGAGGACTTTCCAACCGTATTCAAGCACAAAGCCGGACAGGATCGGCGTGATGATCTGCGCAGCCTGCGACGCCGAGTAGTAATAGCCCGTATACTTGCCGACGTTGGCAGGGCCGGCCATCTCCACGATCATCGGGTAGGAATTGACATTGATGGTCGCCCAGCCCACGCCCGCAAGGATGAAGAAGAAAAAGATCATGCCGGAGAACGTCTTGAAAAAGACACACGAGCCAAAGGCAACAGCCAGCATCAAGACGCCGCCGAGTATCGTCCGGCGGCGGCCGATCTTCGTCGCCACAAGACCGGCCGGGACATAGCTCAGGATAGCCGCAGCCTGCGCGATCATCAGCGTATAGGCGAATGAACCGCCCTCAAGCCCCCAGTAGACATTGGCGTACTTGGAAAACGATGTGATGACAGCGTTATAGCCCATATACCACAGGAACACCGACGCCAGTTCGAGCCGGAGCGCACGACGTGCGACCTTCTTCAGCGGCGAAGCATCCTCTGTCGCCTTCTCCATGTGATCGTCCACACCGAGCGCCTTCGACTCCTCCGCCATCTTTGCGACCAGGCGCGGCTCATTCGTCGTCCGTGTCAGGATGATCAGGCATGCAAGCATAAACACAGCGGCAACCGCAAACACCGGCAGATAGTTCGGATGCTCCCCTTCCGGCACCAGCACCGAGATCGCAGCCAGCATGAGGATACCACCGATCGCACCCATCAGATTTATGACAGCGTTGCCCTTTGAGCGGAGCGGCTTCGGTGTCACGTCCGGCATCAGCGCGACTGTAGGCGAGCGAAATGTCGCCATTGCGAGAAGCACAAGCGCGAGGCCGAGCACAAACAGCCACAAAAGCCCCAAGCCATCCGCAATTGGCAGCAGAAGCATCAGCACGACAGCCGCGATCATCCCACAGACGATGAACGGCATCCGACGGCCAAAGCGCGTCGACGTCCGGTCGGAAAGCGACCCGAATATCGGCAGCAGGACAAGCGCCACAACATTATCCATGGCCATGATGACGCCGGAGACCGCATCGTTCAAATCAAAGGTGTTCTTCAGGATCAACGGCACAAGGCTGTCATAAACCTGCCAGAACGCGCAAATCGCCATAAAGGCAAAGCCGATAAAAATGGTGCGTTTCGCATCGAGTTTCATGGTTTTGACTCCTCCTGTTTCAGCACTTGCAAGAGTTGGCCAACATCCTGGAATACCCAGGTCGGTTCCGTTTGTCCGGGGATGATATCACGCTCCGTGCTCTCGCCGGACAGCACGAGCGCCGTGTCGACGCCGGCATTGACGCCGCAGGCGATATCTGTATAGACCCGATCGCCGACAAGCAGCGTCTGCACAGCGGAAAAGCCGGTCTTCTCCATGGCGAGCAGCGCCATCTCAGGCTTCGGCTTGCCGATCACGACGGGACGGCGGGCTGTTGCGCGAAACAGCATTTCGCACACCGAGCCGCAGTCCGGCACAAAGCCGTACCACGTCGGGCAGACCCAGTCGGGATTGGTCGCAATGAAGTCCACGCCGTGGCCAAGCAAGATGCAGGCATCCTCGAGCTTTTGAAACGTCAGCTCGGTATCAAAACCGATGACGAGCGCAGCTACTTCATCCGACCGGCGATCCGTGACGCGCAGTCCGGCGTTTGAGAGCTGTGCGCGGAAAGTCTCCGTGCCAAAAGCGTAGAGAAGATCGTCTGGATGCGTCTGGCGCAGATAGCGGATCGTCGCGTCTACACTGGTCAGGAAATCATCGGGCGAAGCTACGACGCCGAGGCGGCGCATTTTTTCCACATACGCGTCAACGCTGCGTGAGGAATTGTTCGTCAGGAACAGATAGCGCCCGCCGATCGACCGGATATGGTGCAAAAACGCAGGCGTCGCCTCAAACAGCGTTTCGTCGAGATACAGCGTCCCATCCAGATCGAGCAGGAACAGTCGCTTTTCCGAAAGTTTCCTCATCTCAGTCCAGGGAGAAGGTCATTGTGACCGGGTTGTGATCTGACCAGGCAAAGCCCGTGTCGATCACCTCACCTGCTTCGACCGTCACATTGTCGGAGACAATAAAGCCGTCGACCGTAATGACGAAGCTCTCCCCCGGCTGGTAGGCACTGTCCGCATTGCGGCACGACGCGACGGGCGCTTCCTCATTCAGCGGAACCACAAGCGCGAAATCCTCCGAAAGCAGTTCCGTTGGGAACGGCTGCGCCCATGTGAAGTCCTCGCCGGACACGCCAAAAATAGAACCGGAATCGCCAAGCAGATCCTTGTTGAAATCGCCGCCGCATACCACGTAATTGCCCGCGTCATACTCGCGCTGCATATCCTCCGCCAGCATTTTGATCTGCTCATCTGCGATCGTCCCGTCGGAGGTATAGGCCGACAGATGGACACAATATAGGCAAAGCTCCGCGCCATTGTCCATCTGCACGCGGCTGACACTATAGCAGCGATCGAGGTCGAATACCTTCATAAACCCGCTCTCGACCGGCAGGCTGCGGCGCACTGCTCCGGATATCTCATATTTGGAGAGTGTCATCTGCCCCGCTTTTGACGCGCCATGCGGCTCCAGGAGCGGGTAGAACAAATATGGCGAATCGTAGTTCTGTGCGAACACCGCGCCGTAGTCCGGCAGCGCGTCCATCACCAGCGCGCGCTCATCAACGTGGTAGCTGCGTGTGGAGTCCGTGTCAAGCTCCTCCAGAAAGCAGAAATCCGCGTTCAGACCGGCAAGCAGCTCCAACGCTGAGCCAATGTTCTCATACACCGCTTCTTCGGAGCGGGCGCGCGATTCTGTCCCACCGTCCATAAAGAACGAATAGTCGTCTGAATACGCGCCGAAGCCGAGATTCCAGGTGACTACCGTAAATGTGCCATCTGCGGACGCCTGTTCTGCGGCGTTCCGTTCCGCCTCAAGCGTCAGATTATCCTCAATCCGGTCAATGCTCGCGAACACATACGCCACATATCCGCCGACGATCAAAACAAGCGCCGCCAGGGCGATGGCCAAGCCTTTCAACAGTTTTTTCATTCAAAACCTCTTATTTTTGTAAATTTCGTATTCTTATCATAGTATAGATGGACTGAATCTGCAAGACTGTATTTTCGTCTGGGCGCAAGCAGCATGAGGACAAGAGACGGAAGCAGATTGACCAACGAGTGAAGTGCCGCGACGCCGAGCGGCGTCAGCGCGTGCGGCAGCAGGCTTGCAAACAGGCCAAAAAGCGACGCCGCGAGCACGGCGGCAAACAGATTGAACGCCAGATGCATCCCCGCGGCGCGTCTGGCTCCCTGTCCTGCCGGAATAGCAGCCAGCAGCGCTGTGGCGCAGGTACCGACATTGCAGCCGAGCACCACCGGCAGCGCACAAGCGGCAGTCAACGTGCCGGTGCGCGCCGCTGCCTGCAAAAACCCGATACAGGCCGAAGAGGACTGAATCAATGCCGTCAGTCCAGCGGCTTGAAAAAAGCTGCGGAGACCGCCGGCGCTAAGCAGGTCGTTCAGACTGCCCGGCAGCTTCGACGCACTGAGCACACGCAGCGCTAAAAAAACGCACA
>CAZJBT010000138.1:0-4864 GCA_964544345.1 uncultured Oscillospiraceae bacterium | reverse complement strand
GTACATGCCGCAGAACGTACAGCCGTTGTGGCTGCACCCGACCGTGGCCTGAAGCAGGAAGCTGCGGCTCTCGCCGGGCGGACGGTACACATCACCGACGTATTCCATGGTTCATCCCTCCGTCAGCTCCCGCAGCGCTTCGATCAGCCGATCCATCTCGTCCGGCGTGCCGATCGTGATGCGGAGATAATCCGAAATGCGGGGCTTGTCCCACCAGCGCACCAGGATGCCGCGCTCACGAAGGGCACGGAACAGCGTCCCGCCCGGGACGCGCGCATGGCGCACAAACAGGAAGTTGCTCTTTGAAGCCGGCACCGTGAAACCGAGCGCACGCAGGCGCTCCGCCGTTTTTTCACGCGTATCGATGATCCTCCGGCAGGTCTCGCGGAAATAGTCCGCATCCTCCACTGAAGCCGCGGCAGCGGCCATCGCCGCGCGGTCGACCGTGTAGGAGTTGAAGGAGTTCTTCACCGTCTCGAGCGCAGCGATCAGCTCCTGACTGCCGAAGGCGTACCCGATGCGAAGCCCTGCAAATGAGCGCGACTTCGAGAACGTCTGCACGATCAGCAGGTTGTCATAGCGTTCGAGCAGCGGCAGCGCGCTCTCCGCGCCGAAGTCGACATACGCCTCATCGACGATCACCACATGGTCGGGATTGGCGCGCAGCACCGTCTCGACCGCATCCAGATCCACAGCCAGGCTCGTCGGCGCGTTCGGGTTGGTCAGAACGACCGTGCCATCGTTGCGGCACAGATCTGAAAGTGGAATGGTGAAATCGTCCCGAACCGATACGATGCGCGTAGCCGACCCGAACAGCTCGGCATAGACCGGGTAAAAGCTATAGGTCAGGTCTGGAAACACTGCGGCGAGAGACGCATCAGAGAACGCCGCAAAGCAAAACGCGAGCACCTCGTCCGAGCCGTTGCCGATGAAAATTTTCTCCGCAGGGACGCCGTAGGCGCGTGAGAGGGCGCTTTTCAGCAGCGTACAGTCCGGATCCGGATAAAGCCGCAGATCGGCGTCCGCCGCGCGGGAGAGCGCCGCGAGCGCCTTCGGCGATGGCGGATAGGGGTTTTCGTTCGTATTGAGCTTAATATAGGCTCGATCCTTCGGCTGCTCACCGGCAACGTAAGGCTCGACCGACCGAATGCGGCCGGCCCAAAAGCGGTTATCCATCAGTCTCTTCCTCCCTGCGGATCTGGCGGATGTTCTTTTCCGCCTTGCTGCGCGGCGTGAGGATCTCATGGCCGCAGCCCTGGCATTTGAGCCGGAAATCCATGCCGGTGCGCAGCACCTTCCACTCCTTGCTGCCGCACGGATGCGGCTTTTTCATCACGAGAACGTCGCCCAATCGCACGTCCATTTTTCTTCACCCCGCATATTCTTCGTTCCGGCGGAAAAACTATCCACCGGGAGTTGATCGCCATGTCACTGACCCTATCGGCCACATTTTCCAATTCCACTGCGGCGGCGCGAGCCGTACGGCTGCTGCGCCAGGCCGGCATCAGCGCGGTGCGCACCGGCCGACCCGCGCCCATGGAACCGCCGCAGCCCGCCGCCTTCGACGAATCCGGCTTTTACCTCGGCACGAACGCCGTCACAGTGCCGCGCACGCTCTCGCTCGTGTCCAGCGTGCCGGAGCGGCCCGTACCTGCACGCTGCGATCTCGCCGTCTCCGCAGATCCGGCAGACCTCATGCGGGCACGGGAGATCGTCTACCGCTGCGGCGGCGTGCTGCGCTGAGCCGCCGCATTCCCACTTGCGCCGCGCCTGCATATACTGAATCAAACGTCAAATACAGGAGGGCGCACCATGATCTCATTTGTCCCGGAGGGTTATCTCCTCCACACCTCGGAAAACCAGTCGAGCTTGAATCCAGACGGTCTCCGCCGCGCAATGGCAGCGCAAACCGTGCTCGAGGCCGTCCCCGCCATCTGTGATAGCCGGCACGACCTGCTCTTTGACCTGGGCGGCGTGCGCGCCGTGATGCCGCGGGAGGAGACCGTGCTCGGGCTGGATTCCGGTCAGGCGCGGGAAATCGCCATTCTCTCCCGGGTCGGCAAGCCAACCTGCTTTTGCGTGACGGCGTGCGCGGATGGAACAGCAAAGCTCTCGCGCCGCGCTGCACAGCAGGCCGCATGGGAGCAGCTTTGCGGCACCATGCAGCCCGGCGACATCCTGCCCGCTGTTGTGACTACGCCGGCACAGTTCGGCGCATTCTGCGACGTCGGCTATGGGCTGACCGCCCTGCTGCCCGTATCGCGGATCAGCATCTCGCGCATCGACAGCAGCGCTGAGCGCTTTTCGCCCGGCCAGGAGATCTTCGCCGTTCTCGAGCGCATCGACCGCGACGCAGGCCGCATCACGCTCTCGCACCGGGAGCTGCTCGGCACCTGGGCGGAAAATGCAGCGCGGTTCTCCGCAGGCCAGACCGTGACCGGCATTGTGCGTTCAGTGCGCGACTATGGCGTATTCATTGAGCTGACGCCAAACCTCTCCGGTCTCGCCGAGCCGGACACACGGCTTGAGCCGGGCGACGCCGTCTCCGTCTACATCAAATCCATCCAGCCCGACCGGCAGAAAATCAAGCTGAGCGTCGTGGGTCTTCTTCGCCAGGTCGACCTGCCGCCGCAGCCGCTGCGCTATGTGCAGACGGAAGGCCGTATCGACGTGTGGCAGTACCGTCCCGGCGCAGCGCTCACGATTTTTTGATCTCATCCCAGTAGCGGCGCGCAGCCTGCTCGGTCTTGTTCTCGCCATACTCGTAATAGACTGTCCCGACGAGCGCGTCAGGCAGATATTGTTGGTCTATATAATGGTTCGGATAGCTGTGCGGATACAGATAGCCCGGCACATCTGTCGTCTCCGCGCCGTCGGCGTGGACGTTCTGAAGCTGGCGAGGCACATCGCCGGTCTTGCCCGCTTTGACGTCGGCCATCGCGCGCTCAATGGCGACATTGGCCGAGTTCGACTTTGGACTGGTCGCGAGCAGCACGGCCGCTTCTGCCAGCGGGATCTGCGCCTCGGGCAGGCCGACCTGCATTGCGATGTCCACGCAAGATTTCACGATCGCCGCCGCCATCGGATACGCCAACCCCACATCCTCGCACGCCATGATGACAAGCCGGCGGCATGGCGAGATGAGATCGCCGCTCTCGAGCAGGCGCGCGAGATAGTGTACCGCCGCGTCCGGGTCAGAACCGCGGATAGACTTCTGCAGCGCCGAGAGCAGGTCAAAGTGCGCGTCGCCGTCGCGGTCATAGCGCATGGCGGACTTCTGCGCCAGCTCGCTTGCGTCGGCGAGCGTGACGTGCAGCCGGTCGCCGTCTGTACGCGAGGCGGAAAAGAGCAGCTCCACCGCGTTGATCGCCTTACGCAGATCGCCGCCGCAGGCATAGGCGATCCGGTCGAGCGCTCCGTTCTCGCACTCCGGCGTCAGGCCGGTTTTCTCCGCCATATAGCCCATCGCGCGATCGATCGCCCTCCGTGCGGCCTCGGGTGAGATCGTCTTGAACTCGAACACCGTCGAGCGAGAGAGAATTGCATTATAAATGTAGAAATACGGATTCTCCGTCGTCGAGGCGATCAAGGTGATCTTCCCGTTTTCGATGTGCTCAAGCAAAGACTGCTGCTGGCGCTTGTTGAAATACTGGATCTCGTCCAGATAGAGCAGCACACCGTTCGGCGCAAGGAACGTGTCAAGCTGTGCAACGATCTCTTTGATATCGCCGGATGACGCGGTCGTTGCATTTAGTTTACATAACGTTCTATTCGTCTGTTTGGCAATGATGTTGGCCACCGTGGTCTTTCCAGTACCGGATGGCCCGTAGAAGATCAGGTTGGGGATCTTGCCGGACTCAATGATGCGGCGCAGCATCGCGCCCTCGCTCAAAATATGCTCCTGGCCGAACACCTCGTCCAGGCTCGTCGGCCGGAGCTCGTCGGCCAGCGGCTGGTACACTGCGGTCACCTCTTTGTATTTTAATCCGCGTAGATAGGATGGCGGGCGCACAGCTCGCAGACGCGTTCGCGAATGGAGTCTGCCTTCGCCTCAAAATCGGTCGCCGCTTCGGTCATCAGCTCGGCGATGACCGTCATCTCCGCCTCCTTGAAGCCGCGCGAGGTGACGGCCGGCGTACCGACACGGATGCCGCTCGTGACGAATGGACTGCGCGAGTCGCCGGGAACCTTGTTCTTGTTGACGGTGATATAGACCTCGTCGAGCCGGCGCTCGAATTCCTTGCCGGTCAAATCGCCGAAGTTTTGGAGGTCGACCAGCATCAGATGATTGTCCGTGCCGCCGGAGACAAGCTGGAAGCCGCGCTCCATCATGCCGTCTGCCAGCGTTTTCGCATTCAGGACGATCTGGTGCTGGTACGCCTTAAACTCAGGCCGGAGCGCCTCGCCGAGCGCAACGGCTTTCGCCGCGATGATGTGCATCAGCGGGCCTCCCTGGGTTCCTGGGAACACGGCGGAGTTGATCTTTTTCGCGATCGTCTCGTCGCTGCACAGGATCATACCGCCGCGCGGGCCGCGCAGCGTCTTGTGCGTTGTGGTCGTGACGACATCGGCATACGGAACGGGCGACGGATGCTCGCCCGCCGCGACCAGACCCGCGATGTGCGCCATATCGACCATCAGGTACGCGCCGACCTCGTGCGCGATCTCTGCAAACGCGGCAAAATCAATGACACGCGGATAGGCTGACGCACCGGCAATGATCATCTTCGGCTGCTCCTTTTTTGCGATCTCGCGGAGCTGATCATAGTCGATGCGACCCGTTTTCTCGTCCACGCCGTAAGGGACGATGTTGTAGTATTTGCCGGAGAAGTTGGCCTTGCTGCCGTGCGACAGGTGGCCGCCG
>CAZJBT010000137.1:0-4891 GCA_964544345.1 uncultured Oscillospiraceae bacterium | reverse complement strand
GTGCACGACCCGCAACTGTCGCTGTCTTTGTTGAAACGATCTCGCGAAACGTATCGTTCTCAAGCGCATGCATGGACAGTACCGCCAAATCGCGCGCAGTGGAATAATTCTGCTCGTCGTCGAGTCCATTCGGGTTGGCAAAGCGCGTATTCGCCAGGTCAAGTTCTTCCGCCTTCTCATTCATGCGGTCAACAAAGGCTTCGACGCTTCCGCTGCAGAAAATTGCCAGTGCGACAGCAGCGTCGTTGCCCGACTGGAGCATCAGCCCCAGCAGCAGCTCTCGTACCGAGAGCACCTCGTCCGCTTTCAAGTAAAGCGACGACCCCTCGATGCCGACCGCTTCGGGCATGATCTTCACACGCGCGTCGAGATCGCAGTTTTCAACAACAACAAGCGCCGTCATGATCTTTGTCGTGCTCGCGATCAATTGGCGGCTGTCCGCATCCTTTTCAAAGAGTACGCGGCCGGTACAGCAGTCGAGCAGGATCGCGCTCTCCGCAGATACGGAAGGCGCCGCCTGCGCCGGAACCGAGAAAAGGACGGCGGCGGCAAGCAATGCCGCTGCCGCCCGAAGTACGCTTTGTTTCATATCGCATCACCGGCTATAGTATCCGCCAGGCAACAGAAAACTATCAGCGTTAATTTTCGGCAGTCTCCTGCGCGGGAGTCTCCTTCGTCTGCGCCTCTTTTTTGGCCTTTGCTTCATTTACATAACCCATAATTCGGTCAACAAGGTCAGGAACTGCCTCGATCAGTCGGTCGACAGTCGAGCTGGCAGGCTCCGCGACCGGAAGCATACGAACCGACCCTGCCTTTGTGACTAAGAACGCGACCGGCGTGACCGTCACGCCCGCGCCGGAGCCGCCGCCGAACGGATACGCACCGGCAGGCGCATTCTTGCCCGGGATCTCCGTGCCGCCGCCGCCGATACCGATGTTGATCCGGCAGATCGGGAGGATCGTCACGCCATCCGGCGTCGTGATGGCATCGCCGATCACCATATTGGCGTCTACCATACCCTTGACCTTTTCCATGTTGGTTCCCATAAATTCAGAAAGAGAACTGCTCACTTTGACACCGCCTTTACCATATTTTTCTTTTGTCTGGATGCGAGAAAAATCTTGAGTGCGCGCACGCCGTACCGGACGGCCAGCGCAATCATTTGACCCACGCGGATGGTGATCGACGCGCGGAGATAAACAGTCATGTCGTCCGCCCGCGCATCATAGAGCACGCGGACATCCTGCCGGCGAATTCGGAACGCTTGGCCGAGCAGTGGCAGCAGCGCGTGCGCCGCACCGAGGCTGCGGCCATAATTGATCGCCGTCTTAGCCGGATCATCACCGCCATAGGTGACATACAACGTCAAATGGCGAATCAGCAGCTTCCGCCGCAGACTGCCGACGAACGACACGCCAAGCTGCACAAGCTGCCAGATCATGGCGAGCTTACCGCCTGTCGGTGCAGGCTCCTCCGGCGGCTTTTCCTTCTGCTTCGCCTTCTTTTTGGCTTTTGCCGGTTTCTTTTCCGCCTTTGCCTTCTTTGGCTTGGGCGGCTTCGTTCTGGGAAAAAGGCGAATATGAGCAGAGCCGATCAGGAGATCTGCCTGCACGCCGTCGGCACTGTAAACTGCCATTGCACCCACGGGCAACAGCGCAATCAGAATCATGACCGCCAAAATGATAACAAGCACGATCATGGCGCATCCCCTGTTTTGCCGTCTGGCGCATCGTCTTCCGCCTGCTCTGCCCCGGATAGGAGCATGCGCTCGGTCTCCTCCGGTCGGACTTCCAGACTCATACGCTCGATCTCCGGCAGGTCGCTCAGCGACTGCAGGCCAAAGGTGCGCAGAAAATCCGGCGTCGTCCGATAGAGGATCGGGCGGCCCGGCACATTGAGCCGGCCGCACTCTTCAATAAGCCGGCGGTCAAGCAGCGCGCCAACGGAATAAGCGCTGTCCACGCCGCGGATCTGCTCAATGTACGTTTTGGTCACAGGCTGATAATATGCGACGACGGTCAGAGTCTCCAACAGCGACTGCGAAAGCCGGGGCGGCTTTCGCGTCTCCAGTGCGCGGGCGACCGCGTCGGCATACTCGCCGGACGAGCACATCTGATACGACTCCTCCAGCCGCACGATGCGCACGCCGCGCCGATCGAAGGCATATGCATCCATCAGCGCCTGCACAGCAGCATGCACCGCCTCAGGCGGAACCTCGAGCGCAAGCGCCAAGCGCTCCAGCGCGACCGGCTCGCCGGCAGCAAACAGGATCGCCTCGACGGCGCGTTCGATTTCAGACTGCTCCATTGTCATCCCTCCTGCTCCGGCAGCGCGGATTCCTCCGGCATCTTCAGATAGGTCACATTCAGTTCGCCGCTTTCCTCTTCGTCCACACGGACGGAGCTGAGCCGGCAAAGCTCGAGGACTGCCATAAACGTCGCCACGATCTCGCTGCGGCTGCGGCTACCCTGAAACAAGCTGCGAAAGCGCGTGATGCCGGCTCTGAGCAGACGCTTCAGGATCTGCTTGGCCTTCGTCGTCACAGGATACGGCTCACGGCCGACGACGCCCTCAAACGCGGCCACCGGCGGCGGAAGTCTCCGCTCGCTTCGCTCGCTGATGCGCAGCAGCGCGGAGACGAGATCCGACGGGTCATGCTGATACTGGTATTGTACCGTTTTCGGCGCCGACTCCGGCTGTTTTGTGAACAGATTTCGGCCAACCGCGCCGCGCGGGTCAAGCTGCTGCGCCGCGAGCTTGATCTGCTCGTATGCCTCCTGCCGGCGGCGCTGCTCAAGCGAGCGGATCAGAAGCTCCATCTCGCTGAGCGCCTCGACCTGGTCACTGTACGACAGCAGCATCTTACTCTTGATATACATCAGATGCGACGCCATGGCAATAAACTCGCTGGCGATCTCCAGATCCATGCGCTTCATCTCGTCGAGATAGGCGAGATACTGCTCCAGGATCGACGAGATCTGAATATCTTTGATCTCTATTTTATTTTTGCTCAGCAAAAGCAAGATCACATCGAGCGGGCCTTCAAAATCCTCAAGCGTATCGCGGGAACGAACGACCCCCTCGAGATGGTATTGCGGTTCTTCCATACAATCACCTATGAAAACAGCCTGTTCAAAATCGTAAACGGGAACCATGCGATGCGGCTGAGTCCATCGAGCAGGCCGCCGCGCAGAAATTGGAGCGGCGTGTCCAGCACGCCTGTAAACAGACACACCATCAAAAGCAGCATGCCATAGCGCTCATAGCGCATCAAGGTCTGATAGTGCTCATCCGACAGGCAGAAATAGAGCACCTTCGACCCATCAAGCGGCGGGATCGGGAGCACATTGAACACAGCAAGACCCGCGCTGATGACGGCGATATATTCGCTCAGCGTCACAAGCCACGCGATCACCGCGCCGCCGTCATGGCGGAGATAGACATACAGCAGTCCGCTGCGCACCAGCAGTGCGGCATATGCTAACACCACATTGGAGATCGGGCCGGCCGCCGCAGTGATCGCCATGTCGCGTTTCGGCTTTTTGAAATTGCGCATGTCGACTGGGACAGGCTTGGCCCAGCCAAACTTGAAGACTGCCATCATCAGCAGGCCAAACCAGTCGATATGCTTGATGGGATTGAGCGTCAGCCGCCCCTGGCTCTTGGCGGTCGGGTCGCCCAGCTTCCATGCGGCAAAGCCGTGGCTGGTCTCATGAAACGTGATGCACAGCAGCAACGCGCACGCGACTGTGACGCCCGAGAGAAGCGAGGAAAAATCAAGCTGCTGCAGCCATGCGATAAAGGAATCCAAATGCATCGCTCCTTCGGGGAAATTATATCATAGCCGACACACCGACGCAAGGAAAAAGCGCCCAGCGCTCTCATCCCACATCCGCACACATAAAAAATCAGTGGACATTTTTCTGACAGATGGTATGATAGCTTAAAACAAAACCGAGGAGTCGGAGACGATGATACGAAAAGCGACAATTGCTGACACCGCCGCAGTCGCGGATACCTATACTGCGCTGCTTCTGCATGAGCAAACGCACGGCAGTCATTCCAACTGGAAACTTGGCGTCTACCCCACGGCGCAATATGCAGAGGAGACGGCTGCGGCCGGTATGCTGTTCGTGCTTGAGGAAAACAGCGAAATATGTGCCAGTATGGTGCTGAATCACAACCAGGCGGACGAATACGCCGGCATCGCCTGGAAATTCCCGGCTGAACCAGAGCAGGTACTTGTCATCCATACGCTGTGCATTCCACCAGAGCGAGCCGGGCACGGGTATGCGACGCAGATGATGCGCTTTGCAGCACAATACGCAAGAGCGCAGAACTGGACCGTGATCCGGCTCGACACCTACGAGCACAACGAGCCGGCCAAACGGCTCTACCTGAAAAACGGCTTCCATCTCGCGGGCAGCGCCGATGCGCTGCTGCACGGGGTCATTTCAGAGCAGCTGGTCTATTTGGAATGCGACATGACGCAAGAGGCCTGACGCGGCTGTGCCGCTGAATGAGGCGGCCACATCAAGATGATGTGGCCGCCCTTTTCTTTTCATGCGCCGGCTCCGGCGGCACGGAGCACAAGGGCGAGCAGCTCGTCGCGGCCGGTTCCCTTCTCCGCGGAAAACGGCACGAGCGGCGTTTCCTCAGGCAGGCGGAGCGCGGCGCGGAGCTGAGCCAGATTCGGCTCGATCTCGCTTTTCTTGAGCTTGTCGAGCTTATTGGCAACGACGGCAAACGGTTCGTCCGCGTTCAGGAAATAGTCCGCCATCGTCAGGTCGTTCGCCGTCGGCTTGTGGCGCGCATCGACGATCATCACGCCAAACGTGATCAGACCGGCCGCAAAGTAGGCCTCGATAAGCTCGCCCCAGCGCCGGCGCTC
>CAZJBT010000136.1:0-4894 GCA_964544345.1 uncultured Oscillospiraceae bacterium | reverse complement strand
GGCCTATCTCTCGCTGACGGACGACAAGGTCGGTCTGAACCGCGACGATTTTCTCATCCGGATCTCGACCGATCCCGAACATGGCGTGCTCACCGTCTCTGACAACGGTATCGGCATGACGAAAGACGAGATGGAGCAAAACCTCGGCACGATCGCAAAATCCGGCTCGCTCCAGTTCAAGCAGGAGATGGAGCAGGCAGGCGACGTCGACATCATTGGCCAGTTCGGCGTCGGCTTCTACTCGGCGTTTATGGTCGCGGAGGCTGTCACGGTCATCTCGAAGAAGTACGGCACAGACGAGGCGTGGATGTGGCAGTCGTCCGGTGCGGACGGCTATACGATGACTGCCTGTGAGAAGGACACACCGGGTACCGACGTTATTATGAAGCTCAAGGCAGACGTTGAGGATGAGGATTATTCCCAGTATCTCGACGAATATACGCTGCGAAATCTTGTCAAGAAGTATTCCGACTACATCCACTATCCGATCAAAATGGAGGTCACGAAGACCCGCTTCGTCCCGGATCCCGACGATGCGGAGAAGCAGAAGAGCGAGGAGTACGCCGAGGACGAGACGCTCAACTCGATGGTGCCGATCTGGCAGCGCCCAAAAGCGGACGTCACGCAGGAGGAATATGACAACTTCTATAAGGACAAGTTCTTTGACTATGAAGCGCCGCTTGCCACGGTGCGCGTAAGCGTCGAAGGCGCTGTGACCTACACCGCGCTGCTGTTCATCCCGTCCAAGACGCCGTATGACTACTATACCAAGGAATATAAAAAGGGTCTGCAGCTCTACTCGTCCGGCGTTATGATCATGGATGCCTGCGAGGATCTGCTGCCGGACTGCTTCCGCTTTGTCAAGGGCGTGGTCGACTCGCAGGATCTCAGCCTGAACATCTCGCGTGAGATGCTTCAGCACGACCGTGCCGTCAAGCTGATCGCGACGAACCTGGAAAAGAAGATCCGCTCCGAGCTGGAAAAGCTGCTGAAAAACGACCGCGAGAAGTATGAGAAGTTCTTCGGCGCATTTGGCTTGCAGCTCAAGTACGGCGTTGTGAACGATTACGGTGAGAAGAAGGATGAGCTGCAGGAGCTGCTGTTGTTCTGGTCGGCAAAGCAGGGGAAGCTTGTCACGCTTGCGGAGTATGTCGCGGCGATGCCAGAGGATCAGAAATCGATTTACTACGCCGCAGGCGACAATCGATCGCGCCTGACGCAGCTTCCGCAGACGGAGTTGGCGCTCCGCAAGGGCTACGATGTGCTGCTCCTGACCGACGAGATCGACGAGTTCTGCGCGCAGATCTTGGCGAAATACGAGGAAAAGACCTTCCAGAGCGTCATCGGCAGTGACCTTGTCCAGGAGGAGAGTGTGGAACAGCCGGACGAGGAGACAGCTAAGCCGGTGATCGACTTTATCAAAGAGACGCTGGGCGATAAGGTCAAGGAGGTTCGCTTGTCCCAGAGCCTGGGCAGCCACCCCGTCTCGCTTGCGCCGGAGGCCGGCATGAGCTTTGAGATGGAAAAATACTTTAATCGGATGAACCCGGACAATGACTTGAAAACCGGCCGTATCCTGGAGCTGAACGGTGCGCACAGCGTGTTCCATGCGCTCGAAGCGGCTGTGGCGAACGACCCGGAGAAGGCGAAAAAGTATGCTGAGCTGCTCTACTGCCAGGCGCTCCTTATGGCCGATCTGCCGATCGAGGATCCGACGGCCTACACCGATCTGGTCTGCGAGCTGATGCAGTAACGAAATGTCCCCCTGCCGCGTGAGCGCGTGGCAGGGGGACATTTTAATCTACGTTGATGGTGAAGCACGCTTCAAACGTGCGGCTCCAGGGGAGATATGGATCCGACACTTCCACGGTGTACGGCCCCGACGTACCGCCATTCAGGTCAGAAAGCACAGGGCTTTCTGACAGATTTTCGCAGAGTGCTTCGCAGGCGGGCAGGAGCGTCTGCTCCAACTTTTCCTGGATGCGCTTTCGCTGCTCCGCCGTGCCGAGGATGTTGGTGGAGGAAAGTCCCAACTCTGCAATATATGAATCCAGCGCAGGCTTGGCCGTCGCTTTGTACGGCGTGGCCAGGATCATGCCGATGGCGAGCGATTGAACGAACGCTTGGTCAGCTTCCGCAGCTTTCTCCTGAGCAGAGGCGAGGTAAGCGTAGCGTGCAAAGCCTTGGCTGACGCCTGCGCCCGCGATAATGGCAAGGTCGCAGTAGCCGGAGAAGCCGAGCAGAGAGCCGAGCGGCACACGCTCGAGCAGCAGCTCGTTCAGCTTCGCATAGCGGTTCGACGACGCGTCGATGTAGACGGTCGGGATGCCCTGTGCCAGATTATCTGCCAGACGGCGGGTGAGCATGTCGGCATATTCGTCCGTGCGTGTCTCGTCGTCCGGCGCGGTCAGCACGATAATCTGCAGATCAGCCGCCGCCGGATCGTCCGTCTCAGCTCCGTCGAGCGCCTCAATGTGGTAGCGCACCGTCTCGCGCAGCGTCATGTGATCGAACTGCGTCGTCGGCTCGTCGGCCAGGCCGCCGAAGTATTCCACGTACGCCGAAATGGCTGCGCCGGTGTCGTCGACCGCGATGCGCGCGACCAGCATCATTCCCAGATCGTCCACTCCATTGACAAGCAGCCCGCGGCCGACCAGTGCCTGTTCCAGATAGGCCATCTCATTGCTCTGGATGTTGGATTGGTTTGAGGAATCGTCTACGCCGACGAGGAAATAGAACCCGTCCATGTCTTTGCTTCCGCGCAGCAGATGATCGAGCAGCCGCAGCTTCCGCTCGCGCGCGCCGAGGTAGCCGTCCACCACCTCGTCTGTGAGCAGAGCGCGAGATGCCTCGTCCTCAACGGAGAGCACGGCGGCCGTTACGCCGTCGGCGCTGTAGGGATAGCATTCAAAAATCGCGTTCAGCGTAAGCGCGTCGCCTGTCAGGGAGGGGCGCTCGATATTGCCGTAGGCGCGAATGGCCGTGTAGTGCGCCAGATCATAGTCGTCGTAGCCGACCGTGGAGGCCAGGCGCATCAGGCTGTCAAAGACATAGATACGATTTTCCGAGTCGCTGCCAAGCGAGAGAAGGTATTCATCGATGGACGCAAGCTCGCTGCGCGTCGTGCCGTCGGAAAAGACAATGTCTTCTGATTCCGACATTGCGCGCGAATTGACCAGGCCGCCGGAGAGAAGCTGGTCGAGGGAAAGCAGGAACAGATCGCAGCCCGCCTCATCCGCCGTGCGCACCCACTCAAGCAGAGCGGCGCGGTCGCCGTGGGACATGCCGGTATAGCTTGTCTCTTGTCCATCCAGCCGTGTGGAAAAGAGCGCCTTGTCCGGGAATACGATGTGGTAGCCTGCGCTTTTCCCCAGATAGACGACCCGCTCGACATTGTCAGGCCGGTCATCGAGCGGGACATAGGCGATGGTGCGGCTCCAGTCGTCCACCTGGTCAATGGATTCACTCGTGACCGGCTCGACGCTCTCCGGCGCGGTGTCCGCATCAGGATCCGTATGTGAGCATGCGGTCAGCAGCAGGATCAGCGCCAGGGCCATTGAGACAAGTCGTTTTTTTCTCATGGAAGCCTCCTATAGATCAAGCTGATAGATGCGGTTGGCATTTTCAAAAAAGACCTGCTCCCAGCGCCGCTCCGGCACAAGGCGCCGGATAAATTCGATGTAGTTTTCAATGTTGACGGCGGGCAGATCCGTGCCGAACATGAATTTGTCCCAGTTCTCCACATAGGCCATCCAGGTTCGCAGGAGCTGCACATACCCAGCCTGCTCCTCAAAGTAGACATCCCAATCCTTGACGCCTTCGATCAGGCCGGAAAGGTCGCAGAACACGTTGTCGTTCTTCTCGAGCACAGCGGCGGCCTCGGACAGAAACGGATTGCCGAAATGGCACATCACAAAGTTGACATCCGGATGGCGAACCGCGGCCTCGTCCATCGTAAGCGGATGGCTGCACCGCAGCAGACCGTTCGGCCCCGCGGTCATTCCCATGTGTGCCGCGACCGGCTTGTGATATTGTGCGGCCAGCTCATAGACAAAGTCATAAAACGGGTCGGTCAGCTCACGTTCGCAGTAGCCGGTATAGAGCTTGATGCCGACACAGCGCGGCCGGCACAAATTGGCCTCGACCAGTGCTGGCAGCTCTTGCGCATTGTGGTGTGCGAGTGCCTGGGTGTCCAGCCCGATGCAGTAGAAAAATGGCGCGGGATATTGATGCATCTCCGGCTCAAGACGGTCGTTGCCCATAATCACGCCGCCCACGATGCCATGTTCGTGGTAATAGCGCGTCAGATAGTCCAGTGAGTTTTCATGCCCGATCGCGCGCAGCCGCTCGTTGACGAACGGGATGCCGGGAAAGGCGTGAAAATGTGCGTCGATGATTTTCATGTGCGTGCCTCCAGTGCTTCAATATTATAGCACTGCTTTCGTCAAACAACAACAGGGAACTCCCGCTGCGGTGCGCATAAAATTGCAGGGGAGGGGATCGTATGGAGTGGTTTATGCCGCTGCTCAGCCTTGCGCTGCTGCTGCTTGGCATGGCAATGCTGACTGCCTCGCTGCGCAAGGGTCATAGCGCGGCGCGCCTGTTTGCCCGGGTACGCGGAGACAGTGCAGGCGCTTTTGCTGCCGGGCTGTTTGGGACGGTGCTGCTTCAGTCGTCGTCCGCGTCGACAGTGCTGATAGCGGGCGCGTATGACGCTGGGCGAATCGGAACAGAGGAGACGGCGGCGGCTATTATGGGCGCGAATGTCGGCACGACGCTGACGGGCTTTCTGTTTTGTCTTGGATTCGGGGACGGCGGCTGGCTGCCTCTTGTCATCCTTACACTCGCATGCCTTGTGCTTCTGGCGCGCCGGCGGCGCGCCGCAAAGGGCGCT
>CAZJBT010000135.1:0-4972 GCA_964544345.1 uncultured Oscillospiraceae bacterium | reverse complement strand
CGATGTCCGGCAGCATGATGTCCAGAATCGCCACGCCGATATCCGGGTTGTTCTTGAGCTGCTCGAGCGCCTCCGCGCCGGTACCGGCTTCGATCGCCTTGTAGCCCGCCCGCTCCAGGTTGATGACCACAAAGCTGCGAATGGAAACTTCATCCTCCAGGATCAGTACCTTCTTCATTCTTCCACTCCTTCCTTCAATGTGCGATCCGTGCCTTACATTTCACCGGTGTTCCAGTCCACACGGATATACTGGAAGCGGTTTCTCAGATCTTCTTCTGTCACTTGCCGCGCCCACTCGCCGCTGCCGAGCGACGCAGCGTAGGTCACATCGCCCTTCTCACCGAGCGCAAAGCGTCCGTCTGCCTGGGCGAGATCGCTGCGGTCATCACCGGTAAAGGCATAGATCGTAAAAATCTCCTCCGGGCTTTGCGCTGCACCCAGCCAGCGCGAGAACACATATCCGCGCACACCGGACACTTCCTCGCTTCGCGAGACCGTCAGGCTGGCAGCCCAATCGTCCGGTAAAACCACATACCAGCCGCTGGAATAATTGTGGTATGTCGTCATCTTCCGGGTGCGTCCGCCCTCCAGATCCAGGCTGTACCAGTGAATGATCCAGTATACATCCGTCCCGTCAGACGACGCCATGCTCGGGAGCTGCTCCGGCTCAGGCAGCTCGATGATGCCGTCGGAATCGATATCGGTCGCATAGACGTAATAGTTGCGCACCGTCAGTGCAGAGAGACCCGTGTCCGTCTCGGCCGTGATGTTGCAGAAAGCGCCGTCGCGCACTGCGAAAACGTCCGTGATGATGCTTGAGTCCTCAAATGTGCTCGCCACCAGGACCGCCGGTACGAAGCCCGCGATGCGGCCGGAGATGATTCGCTTGATGGAGTCGACGCCCGTGGACATGGACGCCTCCGGTTCACGCTCGAGCAGGCCGTCATTATATGTATACAGCTCGGCGACGCCGGTGCGCTCCTCCACATCGAAGCGCAGTACAAACAGATCGGCCAGCCCGTCGTTCGTCAGGTCTGTCACAGTGTATTCGGTGTAGTTGCAGCTCATCAGCTCCACCACATGTCCGTCGCGCAGCGAATAGACGCCAAGCGTCTGGAGCACCTGCTCGGACACCTGCCGGCCGACGACGATCTCCAGCCCCGGCTCGCTGTCAAGCTGGACATACTCGACGCTGTCGAACGCGCTACCGCCGCCCTCAATGACCGCAATATTCTGATACGTCTCGTTCACCAGGTCGAACAGGTACAGCTTCAGCGGCTTTTCGTCGCTCGACGATTTCAAAAATACGATCGCCTCGTCCTCTCCGTCGCCGTCGAGGTCGGCAAGCTGGACTGGCTGCTGATTCGAGCCGGTCGTCGGCGCGGCATACGCTGCGCCCGAGGTCATCACCGCGTCGATCGCCTGCTGCAAATTATTGTAGTCGTCCGACTGGCGCGGCGGAGCATACAGCTCGTCCATCGACTGCGCGAAGCAGCCCGAAAGCAGCAGTGACAGCGCCGCAGTCAAGAAAAGCCGTTTTCCCCAGCGTTGCTTCATTCTCGCCGCTCCTTTCCGCCGGAAAGCCGGCGCTTTGTAACCATCTTTGTATTATAGCACGAAACATGCCGTTTGAACAGCGTTTTCTATTTCGGCACGACGCTGCCCTCGCCCAGCAGCCCCTCCAGCTCAGTCATCATCGGAGCGGCCGGCGCACAGCTCGTCCCGCGCCGCGCCTTCGTGTCGAGAAAATAGAGCACCACCGGCACCGCGCCCGGGAACATGTTCAGGATCGCCTTTGTCTTGCGGTATTCCAGGCTATCCTCGCTCGGCAGCCGCAGGTACAGCTTCGTCATCCGCGGCGTCTCCTGCCGCTGAAGCGGAAGCTGCAGCGCATCGCAGATAGGCTGGGCGATATTGAGCATGAGCTGGGGATCCTTCTCATCGCGCACGGAGATTTTTCCCTGCACGATCACAGCGGAGTTCTCCTGCAAATACCCGCCGTACTGCTGCAGACCGCGCGCAAAGACAAGCATTTCGATCGAGCCAGTGTCGTCCTCGAGCGTGACGTAGGCGAACGCCGTATTGTTGCGCGAGGTCTTCATCTTGACCGACTGCACGATGCCCGCGACCGTGACGATCTGCTCATCGCGAAACGAATTCGGCTCCTCCGGGTCGGAGAGATCCTCCAGGATCGAGCCGATGGTGACCGCACCGGCGCGGCGCACCTGCTCGCGATAGCCGTCCATCGGGTGGCCGGAGAGGTAAAGCCCCGTCGTCTCCTTCTCCATCACCATCTTCTCGCGCGCGGACAACTCCGGGATGTTGGGAACCGGCACGGACTGCGCGGGCGCGTCCTCCTCAGAGCCGAAGTCGAACAGCGAGGTCTGCCCTTCGACGTTGCGGCGGCGCGCGTCGAGCGCGGAGTCAAGCACCGCCTCATAGATCTGGAGCAACTGCGACCGGTACAGCCCGAAGCAGTCCATCGCGCCGCACTTGATCAGGTTTTCAAGCGCCCGCTTGTTGAGATCCTGTCCCTGCATCCGGGTGCAGAAATCCTCAAGCGAACGGAACTTGCCGCCCGCTTCGCGCTCGGCCATCACGCGCTGGACAAAGCCGCGCCCGATGTTCTTGACCGCCGCCAGACCGAAACGGATGCCCTGCTCCGTCACGGTGAAGTTATCGCCCGACTCGTTGACATCCGGCTCGAGCAGCGCGATGCCAAGCTCCTTGCACTCATTGATGTACTCCGAGATCTTGCCCGTAGAGTCGAGCACCGAGGTCATCAGCGCCGCCATATAGGCTTTCGGATAGTGGCATTTCAGGTACGCCGTCTCGTACGAGACGATCGCATAGCTGACCGCATGCGCCTTGTTGAAGGCGTAGTTGGCAAAGTCGAGGATCTCATCGTAGAGCGCGTTGGCATCGGCCTCCGTCACACCGTTGGAGACCGCGCCGCAGATGCCGCGTGACTCGTCACCATAGACGAACGCGCGCCGCTCGGACACGATGACGTCCTGCTTTTTCTTGGAGATGGCCCGGCGCATATTGTCCGCCTGCGCAAGCGTGTAGCCGCCGAGCTGGCGGAATATCTCGATGACCTGCTCCTGATAGACCATGCAGCCATAGGTGACAGAGAGGATCGGCTCAAGCAGCGGCGTGCGGTAGCGGATCGACTTCGGGTCGTGCTTTGCTGCGATGAACTTCGGGATGGAATCCATCGGCCCGGGGCGGTAGAGCGCCACGATAGCCGTCAAATCTTCGATCGACTGCGGCTTAAGACCGGTACAGACCGCGGTGATGCCGGCCGACTCGAGCTGGAACACGCCGCAGGTCTTGCCCTCGGTCAGCATCTGGAACGTCGCAGGATCGTCCTGCGGCACCTTCTCGATATCAAACTCCGGCTCTGTTTTGCGGATCTCCTTCTGCGCGTCGTCGATGACCGTCAGGTTGCGCAGGCCGAGGAAGTCCATCTTCAGAAGGCCCAGCTCCTCGAGCGTCGTCATGGTGTACTGCGTGACGATCGTCTCGTCGTTGGTGGCGAGCGGCACATATTCATAGACCGGCCGCGCCGTGATGACGACGCCGGCCGCGTGGGTCGAGGTGTTGCGCGGCATGCCCTCAATGCCGCGCGCGGTGTCGATGAGCTTTTTGACCCGCTCGTCGCCGTCGTAAAGCCCGCGAAGCTGCGGCGAGACCTTGAGCGCTTCGTCAAGCGTGATGTGCAGCGGCGTGGTCGGCACGGCCTTAGCCACGACATCTGTCTCGGCATAGGTCATGTTGAGCGCCCGGCCGACGTCGCGGATGGCGCCGCGCGCAGCCATCGTGCCGAACGTGACGATCTGCGCGACATGATCCGCGCCGTATTTTTGCGTGACATAGTCGATGACCTCGCCGCGGCGGTTCGCGCAGAAGTCCATATCGATATCTGGCATGCTCACGCGGCCAGGGTTCAGGAACCGTTCAAAGACCAGGCTGTACTGCACCGGGTCGACGTCTGTGATATGCAGGCAGTACGAGACGATACTGCCCGCCGCGCTGCCGCGCCCGGGGCCGACCGGGATGCCCGCGCCGCGCGCGAACCCCACAAAGTCCGCCACGATCAAAAAGTAGTCGACATAGCCCATCTCGCGGATGGTCTGCATCTCGTAGTCGAGCTGCTTCCGGTCTTCCTCTCTCGCATCGGGATAGCGCTCTGCGAAGCCCTCGAGACAGAGCTTTTCAAAATATGTCCAATTGGTGTACCCCTCCGGAACCCGGAACTGCGGCAGATGGTACTTGCCGAATTCGATCTCCAGATTGCAGCGGTCGGCGATCTTCTGCGTGTTGGCGACCGCCTCCGGCTGGTTGGGAAACAGAGCGGCCATCTCCTGTTCAGATTTGAGGTAGAACTCCTCCGTCTCGAACTTCATCCGCTCCGGGTCGTCGATGGTCTTACCAGTCTGGACGCAGAGTAGCACGTCGTGCATCGCGGCATCCTCGCGGCGCAGATAGTGCGCGTCGTTCGTCGCGACGAGCGGCAGCCCCGTCTCGCGCGCGAGACGCAGGATGCCCTGGTTGACCGCGTTCTGCTCAGCGATGCCATGATCCTGCAATTCCAGATAAAAATTGTCCGGCCCGAACAGCTCGGATAGGTCGAGCGCCGTCTGCTTTGCGCCGTCGTAGTCGTCCGCCATCAGGCGCTTTGGGATCTCCCCCGCGAGGCACGCCGAGAGCGCGATCAGACCCTCGCTGTGCTCTCTCAACAGCTCCATATCGATGCGCGGCCGGCCATAGAAGCCGTTGACAAAGCCCTGTGAGACCATATAGCTCAAATTGCGGTAACCCGTCTCGTTTTTGCACAGCAGAACAAGATGGCGATTGTCGTTGTCCACGCCGTGCACACGATCCAGGCGCGAGCGCGGCGCGACATAGACCTCGCAGCCGATAATGGGCTTGATGCCGGCCTTCTTCGCGGCCTTGTAGAAGTCGATGC
>CAZJBT010000134.1:0-5056 GCA_964544345.1 uncultured Oscillospiraceae bacterium | reverse complement strand
GAAACGACAAGCCGGCCGACCACGAGCTTTGAGTCGATCAGGTTGATGATCTGCAGGCCTGCCGAGCCGATGGTGATTGGGATGGCGATGGCGAGCAGCGTCTGCATCGTGTCCTTCATCGTCTTGTATGGCGGCGCGCCTGCCTGCCCGGTCAGGATGTTCGAGGCTCTGCGGTGCGCGACCGAGAGGTAGAGGAAGGAGAGAATGATGCCGATGGTCACGCCGGCGATCGCGCCGCCCGCGGCGTATTCCGAGCCGAAGCCCGCGCGGGTGATGAGCCAGGCGAGCGCAAGACCGATAAACAGCTTGCAGAATGCCTCGATGACCTGGCTGACGGCGGTCGGCGTCATGATGCTCTGCCCCTGGAAGAAGCCGCGGTACGATGAGATGACGCACACGAACAGCACCGCCGGCGCGAGCGCAGCGATTGCGATCCAGGAGTTCGGCGTGTTCATAAACGAGGCGAGCTGCTTGCAGAACAGCAGCATCCCCGCTGAGCCGACGATGCCGATGGTCAGAAAGACATACAGCGACGCTTTGTAAATACGCTTGATCTGTACGGCGCTGCCAAGCGTCTGCGCTTCGGAGATCATGCGCGACATCGCGACGGGCAGACCCGCCGTGGAGATGGTCAGCAGGACAGAGTAGATATCATAGGCCGCTAGAAAGTAGGTGTAGCCCTGATTGCCGATGATGCGAACCATCGGGATCTTGTAGCACGCGCCAATGACCTTGACGATCGCGGTCGCGAGCGCCAGGATCGCGGCGCCATGCAGGAAGCTCTGCTTCTTCAAGTTCTTCTCAGCCAACTTTTAACCTTCCTTCTGCGGCTCGCCGAAAACCTTCGGCATGGCGTACTCAGCCAGCTCGCGCACCACGTCGTTCAGCTCGATGGTGGCATATTTGCCGGCCGCGTAGAGGATATTGCCGCGCACCATCGTCATGCACACGTCGTGGCCGGAGGCCGAGTAAACGAGCGATGAGATCACGTTGTGCGTTGGGATCAGATGCGGCGCGGTAAAGTCGAGCAGAATGAGGTCGGCGTCCATGCCGATCTTGATCTGGCCGCACTCGGCTGCACGGCCCTGTGCCTTTGCACCGCAAACTGTCGCCATCAGGAGCGCGGCGCGTGCGTTGAGCGCGGTCGGATCACCGCTCCGCCCTTTGGCGGTCAGAGCGGCGGCCTTGATCTCCTCAAACAGGTCAAGGTTGTTGTTGGAGGCTGCGCCGTCAGTGCCGAGACAGACGTTCATACCGTCTTTGACCATTGCCATCACGTCGGCGGTGCCGCTGCCGAGCTTGAGGTTGCTGATAGGGCAGTGGACAGCAGAGACGCCGCGCTTGGCCAGCAGCTTCCGGTCTTCCGACTCGAGCCAGACGCAGTGCGCGGCGCTCGCGCGCGGCAGCCAAACGTTGTGGCAGTCGAGTACCTGCGCGGGCGTCAGGCCGTTCTTGTCCAGGCAACTCTCGTGCTCGTTTTTTGTTTCGGACAGGTGTACCTGCATACCGATGCCCTCGTTCAGCGCGTACTCGCTCAGCGCGTCCCAGAGCTGGTACGTTGAAGTGTATTCGCCGTGGATGCTCGCTTCGATCTGAATGCGGCCATTGTCATAGCCGTGCCATTTTTCCTTGGCGGCGACCAGCTCTTTGCAGGCTGGGAATGTCTCAAAGTCAAAGTCATCGCCAAGGAACATAGTGGTACCGCGCGAAATATTGGCCTTGATGCCGGACTCCGCGACGGCTTCGGCGATGGCGTCCACATGATCATACATCTCCGACACGCTTGTCACGCCGAAGCGCAGGCATTCGGCAATGCCGAGCAGGGCGGCAGCTTTGACAGCGCGGTCGTCGAGTCGATCCTCGCGCGGGAAGATGTGCTCTTCCAGCCAGGTCTGAAGGTCGTAATCGTCAGCATAGCCGCGCAGCAGCGTCATCGGCAGGTGGACGTGGCAGTTGATCAGACCGGGCATGAGCACCATGCCGGTACCGTCAATGATCTGCTGCGGCTTCTCCTCCGGCGCGCATCTGCTGATGTAGGAGATCTTTCCGGCCGTCACGCCTACGAACGCGCTGTAGAGTACGTCGAAATTCTCGTTCATTGTGACGGCGGTCACATTGGAAAACAGGGTGTCCATACAATGGCTCCTCTCAGGTGTGAGATGGCGCGCCGCCGAGCTGGTGCGGCAGCAAGCGCTTCTGTGCACAGACGTCATCGATGCGCTCGATGTATTCTTTCGGATATTTTGGATTGTGCAGCCGGACGAGCTTCCCGTGCGGCAGATTGATCTTGGTCATGCCGCCCGCGCCGGCTGAGACAATGGTCTGCAGCTCCTCCATCATGTAGATATTGTACAGGCAGGCGTGGCCGGGCTTTGTCCAGCCGACGTTCTCAAAGCTGCCGGACATGTACTTTTGCCGGTAGAGATAGTAAGGGACGTACCCGGCGCAGCGCAGCGCATCTTCCGCGGCGGCGAGCATTTCGCCGACTGCTGCGTCGGATGGAAGCGCCTCGCGCCGCTCAAAGAGCGCCGCGCCTTTTTTGAGCGCGAGCGTGTGAACGGTGATGTTCTCTGGCTCGAGTGCGATCACGCGCGCCAGGGAAGCGGCAAACGATGCCGGTGTGTCGCCGGGCAGCCCGGCGATCAGATCCATGTTGATTGCGTCAAAGCCGACGCTGCGCGCGTCGCGGTATGATGCTTCGATCATGGCCGCGTCATGCCGGCGGCCGACGGCGCGCAGCACGTCGTCGTTCATCGTCTGCGGGTTGATGCTGACGCGACCCGCGCCAAGCGCGGCGATGACAGCGAGCTTCTCTCGGTCGAGCGTATCGGGTCGGCCGCCCTCCACGGTGTACTCTAAAAGAGCGGAGCAGTCCACTGTGCAGGCGATGGCGTCCATCAGACGCTTGAGCTGTTCAGCCGAGAGCGTGGTCGGTGTGCCGCCGCCGATGTAGATCGTGCGGACGCGAAGCCCCGCTTCCTTCAGCGCCGACCCGAGCGCGTCCAGCTCGCGCAGCAGCGCGTCCAAATACGAGCTGAGCAGCGCGCCGCTCCTTTCGACCGCCTGGCTGACGAAGCTGCAATAGACGCATCGCGTCGGACAGAACGGGATGCCGACATAGAGCGAGATATCGTGCGGTGCGAGCAGCCGCGCAGCCTCGGCTGAAACGGTCGAGCATTCCACCGAGAGCCGGCAGCGTGACGGGGAGACATAGTAGGTGTCCCGCATCAGCCGGTCGGCCTTGTCCGGCGTGCCGCCGGAGAGCAGGCAGCGCGTGGTGAGCTTTGTCGGCCGTACACCGGAGAGCGCTCCCCAGGGCGGCTCGGTGCCGAGCAGCTTCACCGCCGCGCGGTAATAACTCTGCCGCAGGAGCTGCCGCCGCACCGGTTCCGTCGCGTCCGCGCGCCGGACGCGGCGCTGCGCCGTCGCAGTCTGTCCGTGCCAGGTGATCCGCGCCGTTGCGGTCAGATAGACCGCGCCCTCGCTGAGCGAGGAGACTGCGCCATCGCAGCCGGCGAACGGCGCTGTCACATATTCCATCTGCTCAAGCGGAAACAGCGAGAGCTGGATCTGCTCCATCGCATAGCGGTACGCGTGTCCGCGCAGATACAGCTTCATTCTTCCGAGATCGCCTGCACCATGAAGAAGTTGGTTTTGCGCTCGCGGTCGAGCGTTGTCGCGCTGGTGTGGCCGGACAGGACGGTGTAATCGCCGTCGAGCCGGTAGAGCCGGCGCAGCGATTCGTTCATCTGTTCAAAGGATCCTCCGGGGAAGTCGGTGCGGCCGCACGAGCCTTGGAACAGCGTGTCGCCGGAGAACATCACGTCGCCGCAGAGCAGACACACTGAGCCGGGTGTATGGCCGGGCGTGCGCAGGACATGGAAGGTGAGAGAGTCGAGCTGTACCTCATCGCCTTCGTCATAGTAATGGTATTCCCAACTCGCGTCGAGCATACCTTTCGACATCGAATTATCGTAGGAGAATTCATCCTTACAGATCCAGATCGGCACGCTGCCGCCCAAGAGCAGCTCGCGAATGCCGCCGACATGGTCAAAGTGTGCGTGCGTCAGCAGGATCATCTTCAGGGTCAGACCCTGCTCCTCCAGCAAGTGAAGCAGATATTTGCCGCTGTCGCCGGGGTCGACGATGGCGGCATTGTGCGTGGCCTCGTCCCAGACGATATAGCAGTTGGTGGCAAGCTCGCCCACCTGCAGAACGGTAATTTTCATTGGAAATCACCTCATAAAAAGTTTACATAATTTCGTCCATATCAACGATCAGCGTCACCGGCCCGTCGTTGACGGAGGCGACCTGCATATCCGCGCCGAAGCGGCCGTGCTGCGGCGGAAAGCCGTTCGCAGCGCACTCGGACAGGAACCGCTCGTAGAGCGGTATGGCGGTGTCGGGATCGGCGGCACCGGTGAAGCTTGGCCGGCGTCCTTTTTTGCAGTCGCCGTAGAGCGTGAACTGGCTGACGACGAGCACCTGCCCGCCGACGTCGGAGAGCGAGCGGTTCATTTTGCCCGCGTCGTCTTCAAAGATGCGAAGGCCGAGAAGTTTGCTGCAGAGCTTCCTGCAGTGCGCCTCGGTGTCGTCCGGCGCGATGCCGAGCAGGATCAGAAGTCCCTGCCCGATCTCACCGCACAGCTCGCCCGCAATGGAGACGGAAGCGGAGCGAACCCTTGTCACGACCGCGCGCATCAGGCGTGCCCCCTTCGGATGCTGGTGACGCCGGAAACGGCGCGCAGACGCTGCTGGACGGTGTTCAGCTCGTCTACATTGTGAACCTCGAACGACAGCGTCGTCATGCTGCGGCCGCCCGGAACGCTTTTCGCGGAAAGCTCGGAGACGCGGAGCTTGAGCGAGGCCATCACGGTGGCGATGTCGAGCACCAGCCCGTCGCGGTCGGCAGAGTCGATCTCGAGCGTCGTCGAGAACGGGTCGGCCGGCGTGTCCTCCCAGGTGACTTTGACCCATCGGCCGGAGTACTGTGGCGAGGCCGCGCCCGCTGCGTTTGGACAGTCGCGGCGGTGGATCGAGACGCCGTAGCCCTTGG
>CAZJBT010000133.1:0-5115 GCA_964544345.1 uncultured Oscillospiraceae bacterium | reverse complement strand
GGTCAAGCGCCAGGGCGATGCCGGAGAATTCGCTGTATTCCCGCGTGCCGTCGGCAAAGAGCATCTGCGCCAGCTCCTCCAACGCCGCGATGGCGCGGTCGTAGTCGTCGCCGTCAGCTTCCAGCATGGCGGAAGTCAGACGCGCCTCCGCGTCGTCCGGCAACAGCGCCGCTGCGGTGCTGCCCATGGCAACCGCGGTATCGCCCGTATCTGTTTCATAGACGAGAACCAGGCTCGCGTCTGCATCCTCCGAGACAGCCCGATAGCCTTCCGCCGTTTCAACGGCAGAGGAATCCAGCGGGAGCTGTACGATATCAACCGCAAGGCCGGCATATCGGCCGATCTCGTTGGCGAGGTAGACGCACTGCGCTTCTTTTGCGTCATCCGCGCGGTCTTCGGCCACGACAATACGCGTATCGGGCAGCAGTCCATCATCCAGTTCCGAATTCGGGTCGCGCAGGTATTCGGCGGCGTAGGAATAAGCCGGAAGCTCAAACTCCCCACCGTCAAAGACGCAAATCAAAAGCTGCTTGATCCCGTTGACGATATGTACATACGCATCGTTTGTATCAGGCGCGGCAAACGCCGCTTCGATGGCCGCCACATCCTCGTCGGTCAAGATTGCCGCGACGGTTTCGCCAAAGGCAATGGTTCCCTCATTGGTGTCTTCCGAATAGTAAATTGCGATCCAGTCTGCCTCGCTGTCAAAGCTGGTCTCAAACTGCTCCTGTGCAAAGGCGCGGACGTCGTCCACATCAGAATTGCGCAGCGTAATTGCCCCGCTGCAAATATTCGCGTACTGATACAGCTCTATTTGCAGCTTGGTGTGCAAAGCGGTCAGACGGGTCGGCATATCTGGACTCAGGCTGGAAAAGACCGGCCCGATCTCCGTGATGGAGGAAGCGGAAACAGGCAGGACGAGCAGCAGCGCCAGGCACAGACAAAGGAACAGAGAACGATAACGCTTCATAACAAGATACTCCCCTTTCTTTTTGAGCATCGTGATTTTGTTACGGACAAGTTGCGCTGACGGATACGGGGTCTTGCTTTACTCCGTTGATGGAGTAGTTCAGGACGAGCGTGTAGGTTGCGCCGGGGGTTGCGTCATAGGTTTTGGACATTGTGACCCGTCCTGTTCCGCTGTCGTTCCAGCCTGCGACTGGCGTCCCGTTTTCGCGCAGCGTCAGGCTGACCTGAATGGCGTCGCTGGCATTGTCGCTTATGACCGTGGCGACGCAATTGGCCGTGCTTCCGCTGAACGTGAGAGTCGGGGTCGCGTTGTCGTACCGAGCCGAAGCGGTTATGGCGGCAACGCTGAGCATCAGAACCAGAGCAAGCAGCAAAGAAATTGACCGTTTTCACATGATATTCACCTCCTCTTTGTATGATTGTCTCGGAATATTTAGGGTTCCTACTAAAGAAATGCAGAAATGCATCGATTTCTCACATTTATTTTTAATTTTTTTCAAAAAATTTTTTTGACTAAAATTCCGGGATAACGGATTGCGCCAATTTAAGCAGCTCATCCTGCGTCAAAAACCCGGAAAGCATGAATTGCAGATCGTTTTCTTCGTCAAACCAAATCAGGTTGCTGGAAACCTGATCGGGGTCATGGAAAAGATAGAGCGTGCCGGTATGGCCGTTAACAGATACCGCAACCACAGTGGCTTCTGTTCCGAGGATGCTCATTGCAGCGCCCTCCTGCATATGCAGATATTCAAAATAGAGATACTTTCTTTCCTGCGTCCCTGTAACACAGCGGTATGAATGAAGAATATTGTTTGGGGTTTCGAACGTATCTTCCAGCACATAACCATCCGGAATTTCAGAGAGCGTATAGCGCGGCAATTCGCCCTCGATGGGATCGCCCGCATACATATATACAACGTCCCTCTCGCGGTATTCGACAAACCAGCGCTTGAGCGCGGCGCGGGCGGACGGGCTGGCGGTGAGCAGGGCGGCGAGCGAGAGCGCGCAGACAAGCGCAAGCATTGCTGCGGTGCGCAGCGCCGTCTTCCAGGCAGGGCGGGCGCGCCGTCTGCTCCACGCGAGCGGGTCGCGGCACATTGCGCGCATCTGCTTCTGATGGCGCGGGGAAGGCTCGCAGTCCGGCAAGTCCTCCGTCTCCCGGCACTCGAGCGCGAGCGCGTCCAGCAGCACCTGGCGCAGCATCGCATCCGTTTCTTGTTCTGTCATAGTTCAAATCCCTCCTCCAACACGATTTTCTGCAGCAGCTTCCGGCCGCGGGAGATGCGCGTGCTGACTGCGGTCTCCGAGATGCCGAGCTTCTTGGCGATCTCCCGGTCGGTGCAGCCGAGCAGCAGCTTCATTTCCAGCGCCGCGCGGTACGTCTCCGGCAGGCGCGTGAAGCATTCCACCAGCGCGCGGTAGCTCCGGCTCTGGCTCGCCTCCCGCTCGAACGCGTCCCAATCCTCCAGCGGAACGGTCTTTCTGCGCTTGCGCAGGAGCTGCCGCGCTTCGTTCTCTACTATACAAATGCACCAGAAGCGCAATTCCTCACAAGGAATTTCAAAAATTTTTTCAAAATGTTTTATGATCTGGACAAACGCGTTTTGAACGGCGTCCTCAGCGTCCTTCTGCTCCGGCAGCATCCGGCGGGCAACTCGCAGCATCGTGTCATGCTGTTGGTCATAGAGCGACAAAAACCGCGCTCGCTCGCTTTTATCGTCGAGCAGCGGGAGAAGATAGACCAGCACCGAACCACCTCCCTGTTATCGAAAAGTATAGCAGATATTGGTTGCCCTGTCCACCGAACCGCCCTCCGCCCTTCCGTCCGCAACCTTCAGAAAGTGAAAGCCAAGGCTCTTTGCGCGGCTGAAAAAAACCGGCCGCGAGACATCGCGGCCGGCTCTCCTTATGCGTTATGCGGTTTTCTTTTTGCGGAAGAAGCCGAGATACACGATCATCGCGGCAATGATCCAGAAATAGGCCATCATATACGGCTCTTCAAAGATATTCTCGAAGTAACAGTGGGCAAGCACGCCGCACAAGCCAGCAAGCATGCCGACACACAGCGGCGAGACGCCTTCGCCCGCCGGCTGCTTCGTGCGCCAGACGGCGCGCAGACCCGTCAGCAGCAAACAGACGATCAGCAGCACGAAAAACGTCAGACCCAGATATCCCATTTCCGTCAGGATCTTCAGATAGTAGTTGTCAATATAGAAATAGGTCATCCAGGAATAAACCTGGTGCTGCATCGCCACTGCGCCGCCGAACATGCCAAGGCCAAGGCCAAGCACCGGACTGGCGCTCAGGTACGTCAGGCCAAGCTCCCAGCGGCTGGCACGGCCGCCGTTGGCTGTGGAGGCCGCAAACTCGTCGGTGAACAGATAGCCGATGCGCGAGGCGATGAACGGGATGAACAGCGAGACAAAGGCCGCCGCGAGCACAAGCAGAAACAGCTTCCGGTCATGCAGCAGCGCGAACACCAGCACCGCCACCGCCATAGCCACCCACGCGCCGCGCGACATCGTGAACAGGCACGCCAGACACATAGCGAATGTGCAGCACCAGAAGAACACCTTCGCCTTCCAGTCCTTGCAGTAATACGCCATACCCGCCGCCATCGGCGCGAACAGCACCATGAAATCGCCCATGATATTGGGGCTGCCGAAGATGGAAAACACACGGGTTCGGACTGAGGTCTCGGCCTGATCGACCCAACTCGACGGGATCGGCACGGCGATCACATATTGGTAGATCCCGTGCAGCGCGATGAGCGCGGCGAACAGCACCATCGCCACATACATCTGCTTGAAGTCGCGGTCGTTTCGCAGCAGACGCGTGACCACGAAGAACCACAGCATATACTGCACCGTGGCGCGGTAACCCGCGACCGCGATGGAAAAGTACGGGCTGACCAAAAACATCAGCATCATACCGATGCCGAGGAACAGGATCAGCGGCGTGTCGAGCGAGTTGGTGCGGACGTCCAGCGGCTTGCCCTTCGTCATGCGTGTACAGAGGATCCAGCAGAAGGCAAGAAGAAGCAGGCACTCATCCCAAACCGACGCGAGGATCGAAATGGACAGAACGTCGCGCAGAATGTAGTCGATCGGCTCATAGAGCGCGAGCGCCAGCAAAACAAATGACGTCAGTCCGCCCCGGAACAGCCATCCAAAGAGCAGGCTGCCGCGGCCGCAGCGCATCACCGCTGCATAAACGCGGCCAGGCACGCTGCCGCGCCACAGCTCCGGCAGGACATGGAGCCGCGCCAGGAATGCGTTCAGCCATCGGGAAAAACGCCCCAGGATCGACGACTCCGTCGCCGCCATCGGCGCAGACAGCCCGCGCACCAACAAGCGGCAGGTCACACTTGCGCGGAAGCAGCGGGCAATTGCCGCAAAGACGCGATGCAGCCGACTGCTCCGGTACATCACGGCGAGCGCCGCGAGGAACCGGCCGAGCAGGCTGTACTTCAATGCGTCAGCCATCGACGATCTCCGCCGAGACGACCGTCCCATTGATCTCCAGATCGGTCGTCTTTACAATGTGGGCTTTGCCCACGCGAACCTCCTGCGAACCGACGGTGTTGCTCGTATCGCCCTGCGCGAGCTTGACGGAGATCGTAAAGCGCAGATTCTTGCGGGTCTGATCCGTGACCGCCACAGTGTTGCCGTCGGCGTCGACGGAGGTGGTGAGATACGGTTCGATCGTGCAGCCGGTGAGATAGCCGTCAAGCAGGTCGCCATTGCTCATGAGCTGACCGTCAGCGTGTTCTACGGCGTAGCTGCAAACATCGTTCAAGATCGCGGTACAAAGCACCTCATATTCCAGCGTTGCCTGGGTCGACGGTGCAAGCACATCCGTGACCTCATCGCCGGCCAGCTTCCAGAACACGCCGGCCACCACCGCAAGGATCACCAGCACAACCAGCAGGTCGATCAGGTTGATCTTGCCAAACAGCTTTCCCTTTTCATCTATTACCTTCAACCTTGTTCCGCTCCTTTTCTTTTATCTATCCGATTGGGGTTTGATTCTTTGTGTGTTTTATTGTAGAATAAGATATCCTGTGGATTACAGCATATTGTATACGATTTTTCTGTATTGCACAAGTAAAAGTTCTTCGGGGCGATCACATGAAACTCATCCATC
>CAZJBT010000132.1:0-5180 GCA_964544345.1 uncultured Oscillospiraceae bacterium | reverse complement strand
CGGAGAACTGGATGCGCAGGGAGGTCTTCCTTCCCGCTGCGGACGGCGCTAACCTGCAAATAGTAATCTACACGCCGGAGGACGGAAACAAGGCGTGGCCGACGGTCGTGCAGCGCAGCTGCTACCCCTATGCGGTGGAGGAACTGGATCGCATGGGCGAGGAGTTTGCGAAGCGCGGCTTCGCAATGGCCTACCAGTGGTGCCGGGGCATTGCAGGCTCAGAGGGCGAGTGGGAGCCGAACGTTCATGAGCGGGACGACGGTCTGGCCTTCGTAAACTGGCTGCAAAAGGAGCATTGGGTCGAATCCATGGGCTACTACGGCGCGAGCTATCTGGCTCTGACCGGCTGGGCAATGGCGGATGCTGTGCCGGAGAAGATGAAGACCATGTTCCTGACAGTCTACGGCACAGTTCGCCATGCCTCGGCCTGGCAGGACGGCCTGTTCCGGCAGGACATCCTGACGAGTTGGGCGATGAGCAACGCCGGGCACAAGGTGGATGCCGACTATCTGGAATCCGCAAAATACCGCCCGCAGGTGCAGGTAGACGAGGCACTGTGGGGCGGTAAGCTCCAATGGTACCGCGATTGGATCACGCATCCCGACCCGCAGGACGCCTACTGGCAGGAGGGCTTCTGGGCACAGCTGCAAAGCATTCCCGGCAAGCTCAAAATCCCGGTATTTGTCGGCGAGGGCTGGTACGACCACCACATCGGCAGCGCCCTGCGCGGCTGGGAGACGCTCTCGGAGGAGGCAAAGCGGCACTCGGTGCTGCAAATCAACCCCGGCAACCACGGCCTTGCACCGGTCATCTTCGGCCATCCGGAGCACCCGAACGCCTTTGTGAACCCGCTTGCGCAGGCGCTCACGTGGTTCACGGCGATTCTGAAGGAAAAGAAGCTGCCGGAGCCTGCCGTCTGCTGCTATGAGATCGGCACGGACAGCTGGAAGACCTATTCCGGCTATCCGTTCCCGGAAGCAGATTCCAGAACGCTCTATCTGTCGGCGCAGGGTCTGGCTGACGCGCCCGGCGTGGGCGGCGTGCGGGAGTACGACTACGACCCTGAGAACCCGGTTCCCTCCCACGGCGGCGAAACGCTCTTCGCCAGCGGCATGGAGCACGGCGGCAGCCGCGAGATTGCGCCGCCGGATTATCGGCCGGACGTGCTGAGCTTTGTCTCCGAGCCGTTCCCGGACGGGCAGGAGATCTGCGGCAGCGCCCGCGTGCGGCTCTATGTCCGGACCGACGCGCCGGACACCTGCTTTGCCGTCAAGCTCAGCGAGGTCTTCCCGGACGGACGTGCGTTCCATATCCGGAACGCGATCACGACAATCGGCTGGAACGGCGGGACGGCGCACCGCTATGACGGCGGGATTGTGAAACTCAATTTGGAGGCCATTGCCATTACGTGGCGGTTCCAGCCCGGCAGCCGTCTGCGGCTGGATGTGACCTCCAGCAACTTCCCGGAATATGCCGTCCACCCGAATACAACGCAGCTGTGGAGCGAGGCGGCGCAGACGCGCGTCGCGCACCAGGAGCTGTTCTTCGGTGAAAAATATCCATCCTGTGTGATCCTGCCGGCGTCACGCTGAAAAACCCCCCTCGGCTGCCCCATTGGGCGGCCGAGGGGGGTTGCTGATACAGGCGCATGTGACGCGGGCGGTGCGGGGAGACTGGGCCGCTACGCCGGCGCGTCCTTTTCCTTGCGGTAGGCGAGCGGCGTCAGGCCGGTCTCGGCGCGGAAGGCCTTTGTAAAGTGCGAGGCGCTTTCGTAGCCGATGCGGGATGCGATGGTGCCGACCGGAAGCTCGCTGGTTTTCAGCAGCCGTTTTGCCATGTCGATGCGGACGCGGCGGATATATCCCGCCAGCGTCATGCCGGTTTTCTCCCGGAAGAAATGGCTGAGATAGTCCGGGTGCAGGTAAAAATTGGCGGCGATGGCCTCGCGGGAGATATCGCCCTCAATATTTTGCTGAATAAAGCGCCGGATCTGTTCCTCCAACGAGGCCGTGGCCCGTTGTTTTGTGATGGCGTCGATGACCATGTCGATCTGCGCCAGAAAATAGTTGAGCAGATTGTTCGCGGAGAAGATTGTGTCCTCCTTGCTTGCAAAGTTCGGGTCGCGATAGACGACATGCGCCGGCAGGCCGCAGGAGTAGAGCGCGACATGGCACAGCTGGGAGAAATCCACGCTCAGCTGGTAGCTGCGCGTCGTGCTGACGCTGTCGCGCAGGGTTTGCCGGACAAGCTCCGTGACTTCCTTTCGCAGCTGCTCCCGATTCCCGTTCAGGAGCATGGGGAGCCAGCGCGCAAGGTCGATGATGGAGTCCTCGCCGGATTGCAGCGCGATCTCTCCCGCGCAGAGCACCGAGTTCTGCGGCATTGCAACGGAGTTGATGACCTGCTCCATATCCTCCAAAAGCGATGGAAAACGGAACAGTGCAGTAGGTGTGCTGCAAAAACAGGAAAAACCGAGTGAATATTCTCTTACTAAGCGGCTGAGTAGCATTTGCAGGTTTGCTTTCATGACGGCTTTTCGATGACTTGAGCTTTTTTGAACACTTTGCAGCGGAAAGACGACAACAACATTTTGCCCGCTCCTTCGGTATATGCGGACTGTGGCGTAGGGAAAACGTGCAGCTAGCAGAGTGGTGAGTTCACTTGCGAATGCGGTGCTCAGCTTCGGTTCGGTATCGCGTGTGTCCTCTTGCCAGATGTGGTAAAACTTAATGATGGCAGTTACAAACGGAGTGTAAGGATCGAGTGATGGATAGATTTCATGAAAACGGGCTGCGAACGCTTCCGGCCTGCCTTGATAACTGTTATCCAGTAATTCCAGAAGAAAGCCTTGCGCTTCCTTCGTGGAGAAGCCTGCCTGTTCCATTGGTATCCCTCCCATGCCTATTATACTGCGGCTTTTCCGGAATACAAGAAAAAAACAAAAAAACAGCAGATTCAGACAATTCTTCCAAACAGAAAACCTGTATACTCTAGTCATCAAGCACACCCACAATTTTCACAAAAGGAGAGCAGGAAAATGAAAAAATTAGTGCAGGTTTTCGCGTTGATCCTTACCATTTGCATGACGCTGGCGATTCTGGCTTCGTGCAGTAAGCCGGAGCAGAAGAAGGAAAGCAACCCGTCGGAACAGCCGGCAGGGGAGGAGCCCACCCCCGCGGAGGAGCCGGGCAATGTGGAAGAGGAGCAGCCGGGCGAGACGGAGCTGACCGAAATCGTATTCGCCTACCGGCATGCCAATACGGTAAATGATGATGGTGTACAGGCAGTCGAGGACGAGCTGAACAAGATCACGGAAGCGGAGATCGGCGTCCATGTGGATCTGATGTCCTTTGAGATCGGCGCATATGTGACGCAGGTGCCGCTGATGATTACCGGAGGAGAGCAGGTGGATCTTTGTACGTTTGCCGCCAGTGGCTCCGCTTATACAACGATGCATGCAAACGGGCAGCTGATCGATATGCGGCCCTATCTCGAGGAGTACGCGCCGGATGTATTTGAGATTACGGGTGATTTCATCAACACCTTCAGCGAGGGCGGCGCGATCTACGGCGTGCCGAACTGGCGCAACTACGCCGCAAACGTGTTTATCATTGCCAATAAGGGGACGCTGGAGGAACTGAACCTGCTCGACGCGTTCTATGCAACCGAATCATGGGCCGATTATGAGGAGATTATGAAGACGCTGAAAGCGGAGACGGACTCGTACCCGATCGGCGGACAGAACCAGATCTTCTGGGGAGACAAGCTTCAGGTTGCGTGGCATGGAAAGGACAATTTCGACTTCACGGCCTACGACGCGCTGAACGACGCGCAGAACCTGATCCGCGTAGCGGAAGACGGAACCGTAAAGTGCATCTATGATTTTGACGACACGATCTATACCATGAAGCAGGCCGCCGAATGGTATCAGAACGGCCTTGCCTATCCGGATTCGTATCTGACGCAGGAGAGCAATCAGGACCTGATGAAAAACGGCGCGATCACTTCGCTGGTGGTGCATTCCGAACTGGGCGTTGAGAGCGCATGGGGCAACCGCGCGGGCTTCCCGGTGGCGTGCCGGCAGCTGTCCGAGGGGACGAGAATGATCACAACCTCCATGCTGAATGTCGGCTCGCTGGGAATGCCGGTTGTCTGCAAGGAGCCGGAGGCAACCGCGAAATTCATCAACCTGATGTATACGAGCGCCGACGTCATGAACCTGTTGACATGGGGCGTCGAGGGCAAGGACTACGTGGTGCTGGACAGCGGCGAAGCGGCCTACCCGAACGGCGATTCCAACGTGGCTTATCACTCCGCCGACTTCGCGATGGGCAACTTCTTCCTCGATCTGCCGTGGGAGGGCAACGGCGCGGACTTCCGCGACCGGGCCTACGAGGTCATGATGGACGCGACCATCAGCCCGTATCTCGGCTTCTCCATCAACACGGCCGAGCTGCAAAATGTGGTTGGCGCGATTTCAACGGTGTATAACGAGTACGCCAACCAGATGGCGGGCGGGCTTTACACAGACGAGCTGTACGAAAAGATGATGCAGGACTACGAGACGGCCGGCCTGCGTGATTACACCGCGGCTGTGCAGAAGCAGCTGGACGACTGGATAGCGGCAAAATAATACCCCGCATAATGTGTTACCAAAAGGACGCCGGAGGGAGAGCCTCCGGCGTCCTTTTGTGCGCGGGAAAAGACGTCTGACGACATAAGAATGACTTGCATTATGGTCACCTAAGTGGTATACTGAGATAGAATTATGTATAATCGCCTATGCTATAGGCAGCGGCGGCGCGAACACAGGTGTACCCCTGTGTTTCTGTCCCAGAATGGGACAGAAAGAGCATTTGAGCGACTTGAAATGATATCAGATGGGACATTATGGGCTTCTACAACCTGTCGGACATGTTTGGAGGAGTATATTATGAAAAACGTTTGATTTCTTTGCTGTTGGCAGCATGCGTGGTGGTGTCAATACTACCCACCGCCACGCTCGCGGCAGACGCCCCGAAGCAGGCGGAAGGTGCTACGGTGCTCCCCGCGCATGAGGGGTGCGATGCATGGAGTGCGGTCGATTGGACGGTGGGGACAAAGGCGTCTGCCGTTATAGTCAAGAACTTCACTGATCTGAAAGCTGCGGTTGAAAATTCAAACGTGGTGGATATTGTGCT
>CAZJBT010000131.1:2808-5259 GCA_964544345.1 uncultured Oscillospiraceae bacterium | reverse complement strand
AGCATTTTTACATATTGTATATTGAATTTCACAACTTTTTGTTATATTTATATTAAGACAATTAGAGTTAAATTTATAAGCAATTCAAAATTCTGTTTTGTATTCATGTTTATTGTGGCATCTAATGCGTATGCATAAAATTCAGTTCACCTTTCGAGTAAAAGCTATTCCTACACATGGGGAAGCAATTTGCAGATTTCGGGATCTACAATGAGAACTGCATGGGAAACAGCAATTAATGACTGGGCCAATACGGCATCTACAAACTTCTATTATACGCCGTACTCTGATAGTGAATTAAATACAATTACCGAGGTGAACAGTGAACTCTACGGTAGAATATACTATTTAGAGAAGGATGGTAGTATTCTTTTAGCATTCAGTGCAAACCTCAATGTAGGAAATACTAATCTAACTACAAATAGCACTATTGCCAGAAGCACTGCAAATCATGAGCTTGGGCATGCTTTGGGGCTAGACGATCTGAGTTCAGGAACCGCAATTATGAATACAAATCGTGACCGCACGCAAATCTATATTCCCAGAGCGGATGACCAGCTTGGCGTTCAAGCAATTTATGATGCGGTTCTGCCTTCAGGATTAGGGAGGGGAATTTCATGACATATAGTAAGAGGAAATGGCTCCTTGTGCTGGCTGGCCTGGTATGCCTGGCGGCTCTTTTGCTTGGCGGCGTCTATTTCCTTGGGGGACGGGAAAACCCAATTTCAGAAATCGACACCGTCCGCATTCAGTCTGATTATGCTACTGCGGCGAGCCTGGAGTCCATGGTACAGCAATCCGAGTACATTGTCGTCGGCCGGTACACCGCCTACGATTCCTCCTATAATATGGCGCGGAGCACCGAGAACGCGGACGAGGAAGACCCGGAACGCTATGTCGAAGGCCGGCTGTATCACTTCCAGGTGGAGGAGGTTTTGAAGGGCGAGCTGGAGCCGGGCGACATTCTCGTCAACCTCCGCTACTCTGAGACAATGACGGTCACCGAGTCGAACGCAGTGAAGGATGAGACCGGCCTGATCATACAGCCGGCCACGCAGGAGCGGACGATCTCATTTGTCGTCTACGACCCGCTGTATCTTGAGCCGGAGCTGGAGCAGACCTGCATCCTGTTCCTGGATCGGATCGACCGGACTGGAAATTTTAGCCGCGCGATGGAACCGTTTTGGATCGTGGAGGAGGACGGCGCGGCGGAGCTGCGGTCGAACCTGATCGGCAGCAGTGAGCTTACGCAGACGGCCACGCTCGAAGACGGCCGGACGATCACGGTCGACTACGCCTGCGCTTCGCTCGACGATTTCATCAGCGGCTCCTTTGAAGACGTTGTGCAGGCGGCTGCGGCGTTCGCCGACGCGGAATAAAAAAACGGCGAGAGAAGCTGGCTTCTCTCGCCGTTTACTTTTTTATTATCCGGCAATGCGGCGGGCGCCGACATAGCGCGATGCGTAGTAGCTGTCGGACAGGCTTGTCACCTTGACGCCGCCGGAGGCTGCGTGGATGAATTGGTTGTTGCCGACGTAGATGCCGACGTGTGTTGCCGCGGCGGAGGAGTTATATGTACGCGCAAAGAAGACGAGATCGCCGGGCTGAAGCTCCGACATGGAGACAGAGGAACCGTTGTTTAATTGCTGCGCGGCAGTTCGGTTGAGCGAATAGCCGAACGCCTTGCAGACATACTGCGTAAAGCCGGAGCAGTCAAAGCCGCTCGGGGAGGTGCCGCCCCAGACGTAGCTGACGCCGAGGTAGTTGTAGGCGTAATCGACCATCTGGCTGCCGATGCTGGAGACAGAGCCGCCGCTGCTGTTAGAGAGCGGCGCTTCGGTGAGCGCGAGCAGATCGCTGCGGACATAGCCGGTGTAGCCGTTGAAAATGACCTTGTAGAATGTGCTGTTGATCCCGATGATGCGGGCGGTCTGGCCTTCGGTCATCTGGACGAGCAGGTCGCCGTTGGCGGACGGGGTAGCGCGGACGTTGACGACCGCGGTGTTGGCCTCGCCATCGCCCAGTTCAACGTTCTCAGCGGCCTTGAAGGTGATGTAATCCTTGGACATATAGCCGATCTCGAGGTTGTAGTCCACCAGGTACCAGCCGTCGCCGGTGTCGCGGATGACGACCACGGTGTCGCCGTAGGAGGCGCTGGTTAGAATATCGGCGTCAGTCGTGGGCTTTGCACGCAGGCGCAGGCCGTTTGACTCCACAATGCCGACGCCGATCTTCAGTTCAGTCGCGCTGGCACAAATCATCAGACCGGCCACAACAAAGGCCAAGGTCAGAACCAATCGGATCGATCTGCTCGCTTTTTTCATTTAGAACCTCCTGTGAAATAGAAAAGACGGGCACACGGCAAGCCGATGTGCCCGGGAGACGCGCCCTTACTTGGAAGCCAGCGCCCGCTCCAGCCACACACAGCCAACATCCAAAGCAGTGTAGAAG
>CAZJBT010000131.1:0-2798 GCA_964544345.1 uncultured Oscillospiraceae bacterium | reverse complement strand
GCCGTCCTTTTCACTTTTTTTCACCACGCGGTCGCGTGATTTGATGGTCGGGTCGGTCAGTTGAAGCTGAACCGAAACGCGGCTTGCGATTTCGACGCCGTTTTCTTTTTTGGTGTCGAGGATCTGCATCATGACGATGTACTTATCGGACATCGAGCCATAGTAGACCATGTTGTCTTTGCGCATCAAGGGATGACCCTTGTAGCTCAGACCTGCATTTTTCTCAGTCATAGTTACCTCCTGATCAAAATGTAACCAAATTGTAACACATCGTTTCCGAACTGTCAACATCAAAATTACAGAATGTTGCCAAACAGTCGCAATTTGCTGCACTTTGGTTCGATATGCTGGGAAAATGGATGTTGTCGAGGTTCCAAAAAAAGAGACTTTGCGTTTGTCACGCGCAAAGTCTGGGGGATACGCAGTGGTCAGTCAAACAGATAGTGCCGGACAAGATCCTGCAGCAGCTCGTCGCGGTCGAGCTTACAGATCAGACTTCTGGCGTTGTTATGGTTTGTGATATAGGTGGGATCCTCGCTCAGAAGGTAGCCGACGATCTGATTGATCGGGTTGTAGCCCTTTTCGCTGAGCGAACGATAGACCTCTGTAAGGGTCTTCTTCATTTCGAGATTGGCGTCGTCCGGCACAACAAATTTAATGGTATTGCTGTCCATATATCAGGCCTCCTTCCAACCGATGATACCATCTTAGACCAAATGAAATGAAAAGTAAAGAACGAAGAATTGAAAAGTGGAAGAATCGAAAAGATTCTTCCACTTTTCCGGGATTTTATTCTGCTGTGTCAGCGCAGGACGGCGCCGCAGTCATCCGAGAGCGTATGCAGGATGGACTGGATGTCCGCATCGGCCTCCTCGCTGGTCAGCGAGCGATCGTCGGCGCGCAGGACGAGGTTGAAAGCAACCGACTTTTTCCCCTCGCCGATGGAAGCGCCGCGGTAGATGTCAAAGAGCGAGACTTCCTTCAGCAGACCCTTGGCGCCTTTGCGGATGGCGGCCTCAAGCGAGCCGACCGTAACGGCCTCGTCGCAGACGACAGCGATGTCACGCGTGACTGCCGGGAATTTTGGCAGCGGCGTGTACTCTGGGTCTGCGCCGCGGGCGGCCAGCAGCGCGTCAAAGGCAAGCTCAGCACAGTACAGCTCGCTTTCGACGCCATAGTTGGCGGCGGCAAGCGGGTGTACCTGACCGAGCACGCCGATGCACTGATCGCCAGCCCACACGGCGGCGCAGCGGCCGGGGTGGTACGACGGGTTCTCCGTGACCGCCTCAAATCGAATGTTTTCCGCGCGGATGCTGCGCAGGATGGCTTCGACCGCACCCTTGAGCGCAAAGAAGTCCATCTCCTCGCCATAGGCGCCAAGCGTCAGATATTTCGACTCGAACGCCAGACCGTCCTTGGCGCCGGGCAGGTAGATGCGGCCGATCTCATAGAGCAGCGCGGACTTGTTGCGGAAATTGTAGTTGCGGGTCAGGATATCCAGCATCGACGGCAGCATGGTCGTGCGCATGATGGACGTGTCTTCACCGAGCGGGTTGAGAATGCGGAAGGAGTCCCGGCGCGGTGAGTCGGACGGCCAGAGGATCTTGTCATAGTAGGTGGGAGAGATGAACGAGTAGGTGATGATCTCGTCATAGCCCATGGCTCGACAGACGGTGCCGAGCTGCTGCTCAAGCTTTTGCTCGGTGCTGTAGAGCCCCTGAGTTGTCTCGCCGCGCTGGAGTGTGCAGGGGATATTGTCGTAACCAAAGAAGCGGGCGACTTCCTCGGCCAGGTCGGCCATCGCCTTGACATCGCCGCGCCACGACGGTACGGTGACTTTGTTGTCCTCGACGGTAAAGCCGAGCTTTTCAAGGATGTCGGACATCCGCTCCGCCGGCACCTCGGTGCCGAGCAGGGCGTTGATGCGCTCCGGCTCGAGCGGGAGCACGGTCGGCGCGGGGACGCAGTTGAGCACGTCGATCACGCCGTCGACGACCTCGCCGGCTCCGAGCAGTTCGACCAGTTCGCAGGCGCGGTTGACGGCGGGCAGCGTGTTGAGCGGATCGAGACCCTTCTCGAATTTCGACGAGGCTTCGGTGCGCATGCCGAGCGCGAGCGCGCCCTTGCGGATGCAGGTACCGTCGAAGCAGGCGGACTCAAAGACGACGTCGACCGTGTCGTCCACGATCTCGGAGTTCTCACCGCCCATGATGCCGGCCAGACCGACCGCGCGAGTCTCGTCGGCGATGACGAGATGGTCATGCGTCAGCTTGCGGAGATTGCCGTCGAGCGTGGTCAGCTCCTCACCGTCGGCCGCGCGGCGGACGATGATTTTTCCGCCATTGACATAACGGTAGTCGAACGCGTGCATCGGCTGGCCGTACTCGAGCATGACGTAGTTTGTGATGTCGACGATATTGTTGATGGGGCGCACGCCCATCGCGCGCAGACGCTCGCGCATCCACTTCGGGCTGGGTGCGATCTTGACATTGCGCACCATGCGCGCGGTGTAGCGCGGGACGAGGTCGGCGTCCGGCGTCTGCACATCGAGCAGCTCGGCAAGGCAGCCTTCCGCGCCGCCGCGTACGACTGGCTCGTGCAGCTTCAGCTCGCCGCCAAAGGTAGCCGCAGCCTCGCGCGCAAGGCCGATGACGGACAGACAGTCCGGTCGGTTTGGTGTGATCTCAAATTCCACGACGTGGTCATCCAGGCCGACTGCGGTGCGGATATCCTCACCGACGGTGATTCCGGTCAGCTCCGGGTCGTCGGACAGGATCCAGATGCCGTCCTCATAAGCA
>CAZJBT010000130.1:0-5268 GCA_964544345.1 uncultured Oscillospiraceae bacterium | reverse complement strand
CCACCAGCTCCGGCGGCGTCTGCTCAAGCACAGTTGTGATCTCATCAAGGATCTGCCGCGCCGAGCGCTTGAGCGCGCCCGCCACCTCGCTCGCGTGGACGAGGATCTCACGCGGCAGGCCGGTTTTCAGATCGCGGCCCTTGACCTGCATGGCCGGGTCATCCGGCCGTTCGGTCACACAGCCGATGGTCATCTTGACCTCCTCAGCCGTGTTTGTTCCGATGGCCACTCCATGGCGGCGGCGGACATATCGGACGATCTCGTCGTCAAACGCATCGCCGGCCGTCTTGACTGATGCGGAGACGGCGATGCCATTCATAGAAAGCACGGCGATATCGGTCGTGCCGCCGCCGATGTCGACGACCATATGCCCCTCCGCCCCGTCGAGACTCAGCTCGGCGCCAAGCGCAGCGGCCAGCGGCTCCTCGATCAGGTAGACGCGGCGCGCGCCGGCCTCCATCGTCGCCTGGATAACAGCGCGCTCCTCGACCTCGGTGATGCCGCTCGGCACGCACACGACGGCACGCGGCTTGATGATCGGCATGCGCATCGCCTTTTTCATCATCTGGCTCAGCAGCCTCTCCGTCATCTCATAGTCAGAGATCACGCCGTCCCGCAGGGGCTTGAGCGCGACAACGTTGGCCGGCGTGCGGCCGAGCATGTTGCGCGCAGCCGCACCGACCTGCAGCACACGACCCGTGGTCTTGTCCACCGCGACGACGGACGGCTCGCGTACAACGACGCCCTTTCCCTCTACATAGATCAGCACGTTCGACGTGCCAAGGTCAATGCCGATATCTCTCGACAGTTTCAGCATACTGCAATCTTATCCTTTCGTCAGTCCCGCGCCGGAGAGCGCCGCGCAGACCACTTCTTTCGCGCCGGCAGTCAGCAGGATCCGGCTACATTCGGAAAACGTCGCACCGGTCGTCACCACATCGTCGATGAGCAAAACACGGCGATCCGCAAATTCACTTTCATTCTTCGCGCGGTACGCACCAAGCACGTTCGCCTTTCTGGCAGCCGCCTCGTGCAGCGACGACTGAGCGGGATTGTGCCGCGTCTTCTTCAGCACTGCGCAGACCGGGACATCCAGAAGCGCCGCAGTCTCCCGCGCAAGCAGCTCTGCCTGGTCATAGCCGCGCTTCCGGCGGCGCTTTGCGCTCACCGGAACGAAGCTGACCAAGTCGAACCGGCCGGAAAGGCGCTCGCACACACAGGCGGTGAGGAGCGGCGCATATGTTCTCGCATACTCCTGCCGGCCAGAGAACTTGTAGCGGTGGATGGAGGAACGAACTGGCTCTTCATACGGCAGTGCAGCGACACAAACGGAGAAAAACTCGCCGCTGCGCTCCGACGCGTCCATGTGCAGAAGCTTCCTCGCACAGTCGTTGCAGACATCTGCTTCATCGCGCTCCAAAAGTCGATGGCAAAACACGCACTTTGGCGGAAAGAGCAGGTCGAGCAGCACGCTTTTCAGACTTCTCATGCCATTCCTCCGGCGATGCGGAGCTTCAGGCCGCTGTAGCGCTTCTGCTGGCGGTTGTTCCCGGTCATCTGCGCCACGATCTCCTCATTGCCGACGAGGATCAGAAGCTCGCGCGCACGGGTGACACCGGTGTAGAGCACGCCGCGCGTGAGCAGGAACGGAGATCCCTGATAAACGGACAGGATGACCGCGCGGTACTCGCTGCCCTGGGATTTATGAACCGTCATGGCATAGGCCAGCTCCAGCTCGCCGAGCATATCGAAGCTGTACTTCGCAACGCGGTCGTCGAAGCTGACCGTCATCGTCTCCTCCTGAAGATCGATGGCGGTGACTCGGCCGATATCGCCGTTGAAAATGCCGCTGCCCGACTCGAGCGTTTCAGGCTTCTTCCACAGTATATCATAGTTATTGCGGATTTGCATTACCCGATCGCCCAAGCGGAATAAAAAATCACCGTATTTCTTTTCCGGCTTGTCCGGCGCGGGCGGATTGAGCGTCTGCTGTAGCGCAGCATTGAGGTTTTTCGTCCCCGTCTCATAGCGCCGGTGAGGCGATAGCACCTGGATCTCCGACGCGGGAATCCCCATATTCTTCGGCAGACGCGACGCGCACAACTCGCAGATCGTCTGTACTACGGAATCGGCGCTGCGGCGCTTCATGAAAAAGAAATCACGGTCTTTCGCGTTCAGCACCGGCAGCTCGCCGCTGTTGATCGCGTGCGCGTTCATGACGATCAGGCTCTCGCGCGCCTGTCGAAAAATCTCCGTAAGGCGGACGATTTTCGCCGCTCCGGAGCGAATGATGTCGGAAAACACATTGCCAGGGCCTACAGACGGAAGCTGGTCGGGATCGCCAACAAGGATCAGCCGGCAATCCTCCGGCAGCGCCGCAAGCAGCGAACGCATCAGCGGCAGGTCTACCATCGAGCACTCATCGACGATCAGCGCGTCGAGCTTGAGCGGCTCGGCTTCATCATGAAAGAACACCATCTCGCCCGTTTCAGGCGAAAACTGCGCTTCAAGCAGGCGATGGATCGTAGCCGCCTCACGACCCGTCAGCTCGGAGAGGCGCTTCGCCGCACGGCCGGTTGGAGCAGCCAGTTCAGTTCGGAGCTTCATGGCGTCAAACAGCGCCAGGATCCCATTGACTGTCGTCGTCTTGCCGGTGCCGGGGCCGCCGGTCAGGATCATCAGACTCGACTGCGCCGCCGCCCGTATGGCCTCGGCCTGCTGCGGCGCGTAGGAAATGCCGAATTCGCGCTCCATCGCGGTGATCTGGCCTTCAATATCCCGCGGGACATCGTCTGGCACAGACGTGCTCATACGCAAGATCCGCTCGGCCACCTCCGTCTCCGCGTCATATAGCTCCGGCAGATAGCACGCACGCAGCTTTGCGACCTCGTCGAGCGTCATCCGGTGCGTCTCGTGCAGATTGTCCATACCAATCTCTATCGTTTCGCGATCCAGCCCCAGTAGACGCATCGTCGCATCGCGCAGCTTGTCCGCAGGCAAAAACACATGTCCATTTCCCAGGTTATGACGCAGCTCGAACAAAATGCCCGCTTCGACGCGGCGCGCATCATCTGCGGCAACGCCCAGTTCGACAGCAAAGGCGTCCACCGCGGCGAAGCCCGCATAAAACGGCGCATTGGCCAACAGATATGGGTCGTCTCGCACCATCTCGATGGCATAGTCGCCAAACTCACGATAGAGCCGCATCGCCAGCTCGACCGGCAGGTGGTGGCTGGTCAAGAACTCGATCAGCCGCCGCACGCCGACCTGCTTCCGGAAGCTCTCGCCGATCTCCACCGCCTTTTTCAGTGAGATACCAGGGATCTCGGTCAAGCGCTCCGGTTCCTCCTCAAGGACACGCAGCGCATCCGCCCCGAACAGGCGAACGATTTTCTTCGCCGTTCGCTCCCCGATCCCCTTGACGGTTCGGCCGGACAGGTAAGTCAGGATCTCCGACTCCGTTTCCGGCATCTGGCGCTCCAAAAACTCCGCCTGGAACTGATCGCCGAAGGTCGCGTGCGTGATCCAGCGCCCGGTCACGACGAGCCGCTCGCCCACAGACACGAGCGGAATGACGCCTACGACCGTAAGCGTCTCCCCGATCTCCGTCCGCAGGCGCAGCACCGTATATCCGTTTTCTGCATTCTGAAACACCACACCGACGACCGCGCCGCGCAGGATCTCCTGTTGTTCCTGACTCAAAACACTCTCTCCATTTTCCAGACCTCCGCCAACTCCGCCTCAAAGCAGAGCTGTATGCCATCGCTGTGCAAGACGAGACGCTCCGCCGCCTGCCGCCCGCATTCGCTCAAGCCGCAGTCCACGATCAGCACACGCGTGCGGATCATACCCGTGTCACGCAGAAAGCCGTAAGCCCGCACACGCTGCTGCAGATCCTCCGCGTCGCCGCTGACCGCAACCAGCACGCAATCCTCCCGTGCAGGAAGCAGCAGCGCCGCCGCCAGCGCCCAAACTACCAGCAGCACGCCGGCCGCAGCCAACGCACAGATCACAATTTCGCTCACCATTCCCAGGCACCTCCCTGCGCCATGCTATGCAGGTCAGGGCGCGTCCTGTGAAGGCGGTATTTACATCTATTTTACACGAATTCGGCCGCAAAGGAAAGCCCATTCCACATGCTGAGCTTTGAAATCCCGCACTAATTTTTATACTCCAGCTTCCATCCAAGAAACAAGGGCAGTCTATATCAGACTGCCCAATCAACAGGAGCCATGCGTTCACATCAGACGAAGAAGAGTACACCGATCGCGATAAACCCGGAAAAAGCTAACACGACCCCTGAAAGTCGGGCTTACCGGTAAAATGTATCACGCCTTATCCTGCTGTGCAAGCGTATTATGGGGCTTCCGTGGCTTGCTAAACGGGAATTCCCGCCAAAAAAACAGACAGGAACGGTTGCCCGTTCCTGTCTGCATCATTTTACTGGAAATCAGCCCTCAATGTCAATAACGACGCCGGAGCCAACGGTGCGGCCACCCTCACGAATAGCGAAGCGGAGACCCTTCTCGATCGCGATCGGGGTGATCAGCTCAACATTCATGTCGATGTTATCGCCGGGCATGCACATCTCGACGCCCTCGGGCAGGGAGATGATGCCGGTCACGTCGGTGGTACGGAAGTAGAACTGCGGACGATAGTTATTGAAGAACGGGGTATGACGGCCGCCCTCGTCCTTGGACAGGACGTAGACCTGACCCGTGAACTTGGTGTGCGGCTTAATGGAGCCCGGCTTTGCCAGAACCTGGCCGCGCTCGATGCCCTTCTTGTCGACGCCGCGGAGCAGCAGACCGACGTTGTCGCCAGCCTCGGCGAAGTCGAGCAGCTTGTGGAACATCTCGATGTCGGTGACAACGGTGCTCTTGATCTCGTCAGCCAGACCAACGATCTCGACCTGCTCGTTCTTGTTGATCTTACCACGCTCGACACGACCCGTTGCGACGGTGCCGCGGCCGGAAATGGTGAAGACGTCCTCGACCGGGCACAGGAACGGCAGAGTGTCGTCACGCGGCGGGGTCGGGATGTAGTTGTCGACCGCATCCATCAGTTCCTTGATGCAGGCATACTCCTCAGCATTCGGGTCGTTGGACTCGGAAGCCAGAGCATTCAGCGCAGAGCCGCGGATGATCGGAATGTCATCGCCCGGGAAGTTATAGCCGGAGAGAACCTCGCGGACTTCCATCTCGACGAGCTCGAGCAGCTCCTCATCATCGACCTGATCGCACTTGTTCAGGAAGACAACGATGGCCG
>CAZJBT010000129.1:0-5316 GCA_964544345.1 uncultured Oscillospiraceae bacterium | reverse complement strand
CTCGACCATGTGGCCAATAAGAAGGCCGACGTCGTGCGCTTGTACCTGCCGCCGGACGCCAACTGCCTGCTGAGCTGCTTCGACCACTGCATCAAGAGCCGCAACTACGTCAACGTCATCGTCGCGTCCAAGCATCCGCGCCCCCAGTGGCTGACGATGGAGCAGGCCGTCCGCCACTGCACGCAGGGCATCGGTATTTGGCAGTGGGCCTCGAACGACGCCGGCTACGAGCCGGACGCGGTTCTCGCCTGCTGCGGCGATACGCCGACGCTCGAGACGCTCGCCGCCGTGACGATCCTGCGCCGCGCGCTGCCTGAGCTGAAGCTGCGTGTCGTCAACGTCGTCGACCTGATGAAGCTCCAGCCGCACACCGAGCATCCGCACGGCCTGACGGACGACGAATACGATACCCTCTTTACCCGCGACAAGCCGATCATCTTTGCGTTCCACGGCTACCCGACGCTCGTGCACGAGCTGACCTACCGCCGCCACAACAAGAATCTGCACGTCCGCGGCTACAAGGAGGAGGGCACGATCACCACGCCGTTCGACATGCGCGTACAGAACGACATCGACCGCTTCCACCTCGTCATCGACACCATCGCCCGCCTGCCGCAGCTCGGCAACCGCGGCGCCTTCCTGGTGCAAGAGATGAAAGACAAGCTCGTCGAGCACAAGCAGTATATCGCCGAATATGGCCAGGATATGCCGGAGATCCGCAACTGGAAATGGAACGATGGCAAGGGGATCGAATGATCCGCTCCTATGTACGGTGCCGCCGTCTCCCAACTGGGAGACGGCGGCGCTTGTCATTTTATGAAAAATACACAACATTATCACAATCATCCCCCTGAAAATCAGTCTATTTTCACACATTTTTGTGCGCTTACACAATAAAACAAAAAGAATATAGGCCGGTTATACAATGACAGCCCGGCATCCGGTATCGTATACTGACGATTAGGAATTCTGTGTCCTGAGGAGGTTTTTTACATGGCAAGCAAAGCATATGAGCTGTTTCAGAAGAAAAGCCAGGAGGAGCGGATGATCTCCAATATGCCGGATCTGTCCGCCGGCCCACCGACGCTGCCGGACGATTTCCGCGCGCCGGCGCCGGAGCTGCCCGCGGGCTATACCGGCGGCGAGGTATTCGTCGGCGGCGTGCGCGGCCTGTACATGACGCGCCCCGGCGTCCGCAGCAGGTGCTGCATCATGCACATCCACGGCGGCGGCTTCACCATTGGCTCGGCCATGGACGCGGCCGACCTGCTCGCGCATCTGAGCCGCGAAACGGGGCTGGAATGCTACTCAGTCGATTACCGGCTCGCTCCGAAATACAAGCACCCGGCGATGGTCAACGACTGCGTTGACTTCTACAAGGGTCTGCTCGATCTGGGCTATGAGCGGATCATCGTCGGCGGCGAATCCGCCGGCGGCACGCTCACGCTCACGCTGACCGTCGCCTTAAAGCAGCAGGGTCTTCCGCTTCCGGCGGCGCTCTGGTGTTCTTCGCCCGCGGTCGATCCGAACTACGCCAACGAGGAGTTGTTCGTCCACGATATGTTCTCCGCCGTTGGCAACGACATTCTTCCGCTCTACACCGAACCGGGTGCCGACACGAAAGATCCGCTGCTCGCCCCGGTCTACGCCGATTTTACCGGCTTCCCGCCAACGCTCATCCAGTGCGGCAGCGCGGAGAGCCTTTCGGCCGGCATCGTGCGCATGATCTATCCGATGTGCAAGGCCGACGTCGATCTGATCTTCCGCTTCGGCAAGGGCATGGAGCACACCTACTGCATGTACTACGGCCAGTTCCCGGAGGCTACCTCTGCGATGCGGGAGATCACGGATTTCATCAACGACATTCTCGACCTGAATGCGTAAAGCACCGCGTTTTGCGGTAACAAGAGAAAGGAGAACCCCCATGAAAAAGCTGCAAAAACTGACCGCTCTGCTGCTTGCGCTGCTCCTTGCACTGAGTCTCGGCGCGTGTGCAAAGGACGGCGGCGAAGACGCGCCGGACAGCACAGACCCGGGCAACACCGTGCCCGTCGGGTCAACGGGCGGCGAGGAAACGCCCGATGACCCTGAACAACCGGTCAGCCATACTCTGACCATCGGCACCACGACGGCGCCCGCCTCGTTCCTCTCGTCGATGGGCGCCGTCAACCCGTATGTCTCGATGGTGTTTGACACGCTCGTCATGTACGATGAGAACGGCGAGATCGTCCCGGGTCTGGCCAGCGAATGGACGTATGAGGATGATTACACGCTCCGTCTCACGCTGCGCGACGGCGTGACCTTCACCGAGGGTCAGACGCTCGTCGCCTCGGACGTGCTCTACAGCCTGAACTACTGGGCGACCGAGACAACCGCAGCCGAATCCTTCAGCGCCTATGACCTGCCCGGCTGCTACACCGAGGGCGACAACGTCGTCGTCCTGAAGTTCACTCAGATCTACGGCCCGGCCGTCTCCGCTCTGACGCAGTTCTATATCTTCTCCGAGGAGTGGGCGACGCAGGCCACCGGCGACGATTGGTTCACCAGTCCGAACGGTACCGGCGCTTATATCTGCACCGAGAATCTCGATGGCCAGCAGACCTCCTTCGTCCGCAAGAGCGCCGACCAATACTGGGGCGAGCTGCCCGAGTGCGAGGCCGTCACATATAAGTACTACGCTGAGACAAGCACCATGTACATCGACCTTGAGCAGAACGCCATCGACCTTGCCTATAACATCGCCTCGATGGACGCTGAGCGTCTGATCAGCGGCACAGAGGAAAACAAGTCGCTGACCTACCAGCTCCAGGGCATGCGCATCAACATGGGCGTCGGCCTGTGCGAGTACTGCCCGTACTGGGAGGACGTCCGCGTCCGCGAGGCCGTCGCGCTCTCGCTTGATCTCGACGCCGTCGCCGAGGCCGCGATGGGCGTGCTCTGGGAACCGGTCGACTCCATGCTGCCGAACTCCGTCACCTATCATTTCTCCTGCGGCCGCTACGAGCAGAACATCGAACGCGCAAAGGAACTGATGGCCGAGGCGGGCTATCCCGACGGCTTTACGGTTCGCGCCATCATCAACCTCGGCTCGGTCGACCTCGCCACCGCCGTACAGGCATGCATGGCGGAGATCGGCATCACCGTCAACGTCGAATCGTACGACCTCGGCACGCAGATCCCGATGTGGATCGCAGGCGAGACCGACCTCACGATCGACTCCGGCGGCGAGTCCAACGCCACGGGCGACCCGTTCTCCTCCACGGTATTCTATCACGAGGGTTCGACCCTGACCGCCGCCCGCATCACCGATCCGGAGTTCAATGCGTACTTCTATGAGGGTCTCTACTCCGTCGACCCGGCTGTGCGCACCGAGGCATACCGGAAGATGCAGATGTGGAACTACGAGAATTACCGGATCATCCCGATCTGCGAGGCTTCGCGCTGCTCCGCCTGGAACAGTGAGAAGATCGCGTCCGTGACCTTCACGAACCCCGGCCGGCCCGTTGTGACCTACATCAGGTTCGCCTGAGGCTCGACAACCATCCGGCTTTTATGCTATGATAACAGTGCGCCGATCCGCTTCCCGGCGGATCGGCGCACGCTGCTCTGAGGAGGCGAATCTAAATGGACGCATCCATTCTTTCGGCGCTCATCCGCTTTGAAAAGGCGGAGAGCTTTCAGGAGCTGGCCGACCGCGCGATGGAGCTGATCGGTAATCCGGTCATTCTGTTCGATATGAACGAGCGCATCATTGCCATAACCAACGCCTCAGTGGATGATGCAGATTTCATCGAGCTCCAGACACGGCGCGCGGTATCCTGCGAGCAAGCCAAGAACCTGACTTGGGTCAGGTCGCTCCGCAGGCTTTATATACAGCCGCAGGCCGCTATCGAGGAATATAACGGCCTGACGATGCTCACACGCGGGCTGCTGGTCAACGGCGTCGCGGTCGGCCATCTGCACTCGACCGCCTATTTCCGTCCGTTCACGGACAACGATCTCGCCGTGGTGGATCTGATCGCGCCGCGCCTGGCGCTCGAGCTGTATCAGCACCTGTGCGTCGACAACGCGCAGCGCACCGCAACGGACGCCTTCCTGCAATACCTGCTCACGGGCCGCACGCTCTCGCCTGAAACCATCCGGCTCAAAACGGAGCTGCTCGGCTGGCAGCCGGGCAAGGTGCTCTACGTGCTCTGCGTCGACCTGCTTGCGAGCAACAGCGATCTGCACACCATCGTCTCGTCGCTGCCGTGCGGCTCGGACGACCGCTACACCTCTTTCGACAACCACGCAGTCATTTTTCTCTCGCGCACGAAGGAGATGGAGCCTGATGAATTTGAACAGCTCGCGCCCTATTTTTCCACGCTGCGCGCGAGCTGCGGAATGAGCCGCCCGCTCTCCTCGCTGCTCGAGCTTGCCGAGGGCTACGCACAATCGCGTGCCGCCTGCGGCATCGGGCCGCGCATTTTCGGCGACCGGTACCTATACCGCTACGACGAGTGTCTGCCGTATGTGCTGCTTCACCGCGCCGCCGAGACGGAGGATGTGCTGCGCTACTGCAGCCCCAAGCTGCTCGCGTTCGCGGCCGACGACGCCCGCACAGGCGGCGAACTGATGCGCACGCTCTGGCTCTACTTAAAAAACGGGCGCAGCACCCGCGCCGCGGCCGCGGCGCTCGGCGTCCACAAAAACACCGTCCTTTTCCGACTCGGCAAAGCGGCCGACGCACTCGGGCTGGACTTCTCCGAGCCACGGGATATACAGCATCTGATGCACTCGATCCGCGTCCTCGAATATGTGGACAAGGCGCGGTTTTTCGGGCCGGACGCCTGACCGCCTGCGTATTTGACACTGGAAATCCCACCCGGCCTGTGATAAGATAGAGCCAAGGCAGCACCACATCATTCGGCAAGGGCACTTTGTCCGGTGCCGCCTTGAGATCCGACTGATTCCGTCGAACGGAAAGCGAGGTGTTCTCCCATGCCGCTTTATCAGTTCCAGTGCGAGCACTGCGGCAGCGAATTCGATCTGCTCTGCTCCATCGCAGACAAGGAGGAAAAACGCGCCGCCTGCCCGAGCTGCGGCGCGACCGAGCTGCGCCAGCGCTTCACCCGTGTCGCCGTCCGCACCGGCGCATGCCCGCCGTCGTGCTCGCACGACTGCAGCAGTTGCGGCGGATGCGGCGGCTGAGCACTCGCCAGCCCCGGCGAAGACACACCGAGCCATCCCCTTTGACACAAAAACAGCGCGCCGCGGCGCGCTCAGCTTGTCGAAAAACCTCGTAGAGTTTCGCCGCCGCAGCGGCGAAATCAAATC
>CAZJBT010000128.1:0-5412 GCA_964544345.1 uncultured Oscillospiraceae bacterium | reverse complement strand
ACGCCGCCGCCTTTGTGGCAGCCGAAGCAGTAGTAGATGCCCTTGTCCGGCGCAACGGAAAACGACGGCGTTTTTTCCGAGTGGAACGGGCACAGACCGAATAGGTTGCTGCCGCGCCGGGTCAGCGACACATACTGCCCGACGACGTCCTCGATTGGGCTGCGCGCGGTCAGCTCGTCTAAAAAAGCGGGCGAAAACGCCATGGCGGCACCTCCTTTGCCCGATGCGAACCGTCAATCACGAAGCTGCCAGGCCGTCGGGATGAAGATCTCGCTGAATTTGTAGATGGCGTACTTGTCGGTCATGCCGGCGATATAGTCGACCACGGCGCGCTCGACGCCCTCGCGCTCGCCGATCCGCTGATATTCTGTGCTCATCGCCTCGGGGTGATGCACATAATATTCGTACAGGCGCTTGACGATGTCCTTTGCCTTGCCCTCCTCGCCCTTGGCGACCGGGTTACGGTAGACCTTTTCAAACATAAAATCGCGCAGCTTCTCCATCGTCTGCTCGATCTCCGGGCGCATCTGCAGCTCCGGCTTTCCTTCGGATGCTTTGATCATGTCGGTAACGAGCGAGTTGATCCGCTGCTTATGGTTGATGCCGAGCACGGAGGAGATGGACGCCGGAATGTCGCCGTCGGTCAGGATGCCGGCTCGCATGGCGTCGTCGATGTCGTGGTTGATATAGGCAATGCGGTCGGCATAGCGGATGATCTGCCCCTCGAGCGTCTCAGGGATCTTCGGGCCGGTATGGCCAACGATGCCCATGCGCACCTCGTAGCTGAGATTCAGACCCTTGCCACTTTTCTCGAGCAGATCGACCACGCGCAGCGACTGCTCGTTGTGATAGAAGTTGCCGTAGATGTCGCGCAGGGCGTACTCCCCGGCGTGGCCGAACGGCGTGTGGCCGAGGTCGTGGCCAAACGCGGCGGCTTCGGTCAAGTCCTCGTTGAGCCGCAGACCGCGGGCGATGGTGCGTGCGATGCGCGCGACCTCAAGCGTGTGCGTCATGCGCGTGCGGTAGTGGTCGCCCTCGGGCTGGAGAAAGACTTGCGTTTTGTGCATCAGGCGGCGGAAGGACTTCGAGTGCAGAATGCGGTCGGTGTCGCGCTGAAAGCAAGTGCGCACCTCGCACGGTTCATCGGGACGCAGACGCCCCTTGGACTCCGCCGCGCGCGCGGCATACGGCGCAAGCCGGGTGAATTCCTCGGCTTCGAGCTGTTCACGGATGGTCATTGGCGCTCGCCTCCCAAACTGGTCTACTATTAAAATACGCGAACTCTTTCGTAAGTCCTTTTTTTATTTTGAAAAATCCAATTTTATTTTTCGACCGGCACGGCGCGATATTCCTGCCCGCCGAGCACAGGGGACAGCGAACCCGCGGACAGGTCGGTCAGACGCAGCAAAAACGAGTCCGTCCGCTCTGCGGGCAGCAGCGTGTGCAGCAGCACGTCCGCGCGATACTCCGTGTCCGCGACGATGCCGCCGAACTGCTGCAGTTCAAGCCGGACGCGCTCAAACAGATTGTAGGGGCAGGGGATATCGACGGCCTGCCAGATGCACCGGACCGAGCAGCCGGCAGCGTCTGCGGCGAGCTTGGCCGACTTGGCATAGGCGCGCACCAACCCGCCCGCGCCGAGCAGCGTCCCGCCGAAGTAGCGTGTGACGACGCATAGTACATTCTCCAGCTTTTCTCGCCGCAGCACCTCGAGCACGGGCATCCCGGCTGTGCCGCCCGGCTCGCCGTCATCGGAAAAGCGCGTCGCGCCGCCATGGATGATATAGGCGTAGACGTTGTGCGTCGCGTCCCAGTGCTGCTTGCGGATGCGCTCGAGCGCCGCGAGCGCCTCGTCCTCCGTCTCGGTCAGGAAAATGCGGCCGATGAACCGCGAGCGCTTTTCAATGAATTCCGCTTCGCCATCGCCAGTCGGGATGAGATATTCGCCCATGCTCAGCCCTCCGCCAGATATACGCGCAGGCGGCCGTAACTCGCGTCGCCGCAGACGGCCTCGACGGCGATGCCCTCGTCCAAATACTCGCACGAGAGCACCTGCGCCGTCTGGTGCAGCCGGTCAAGCTGACCGGCCATCGCGTAGGGGAGCAGAAAGCGTGCCCGGTGCAGGCCGCGGTCGAGATTGCGCTCGATGAGTTTACATAATTCTGGAATCCCGCGGTTCTCTTTTGCGGAGATGGCGACGCGGTTCTCGCCGCGCGGAATGTCGTCGTCCGCGACAAGGTCGCACTTGCTGTACGCCTCGATGACGGGTACGCCCTCCTTGGCGAGCTGCGCGATCAGATGGTCGACGACCGCGATGTGTTCGGCGCGCTCCGGGTCGGATGCGTCGATGACGTGGAGCAGCAGGTCGGCATACGCAAGCTCCTCGAGCGTGGCCTTGAACGCCTCGACGAGGTGGTGGGGCAGCTTGGCGATGAAGCCGACGGTGTCGGACAGCAGAACCTGGCACGTATCAGACACGGCGAACTGGCGCGTGGTTGTGTCGAGCGTGTCGAACAGACGGTCGTTCGCCGGAATGCCCGCGTCGGTAAGCAGGTTGAGCAGCGTCGACTTGCCAGCGTTGGTGTAGCCGACGATGGCGACGACCGGCACGGAATTTTTCAGACGCCGCTCGCGCTGCACGCCGCGGATGCGGCGAACCTCCTTCAGCTCCTCCTCGAGCCGGGCGATGCGCATGCGGATGAGACGCCGGTCGGTTTCAAGCTGCGTCTCGCCGGGGCCGCGGGTGCCGATAGCGCCTTCCTGCCGTTCAAGGTGCGTCCACATGCCGGCCAGGCGCGGCAGCAGGTATTTGTACTGCGCCAGCTCGACCTGCAGCTTGCCCTCGCGCGTGCGTGCACGCTGGGCAAAGATGTCGAGAATCAGGGCGCTGCGGTCGATGACCGCGACGTTCGTCAGCTTTTCAAGCGCGCGGTTCTGCGAGGGCGTCAGATCATTGTCAAAAATGACCATGGTGGCTTCGGTATTGCGGATCAGCTCGCACAGCTCGCCTGCTTTGCCCTCGCCGATGAAGCTGTGCGGGTCGGGGGCGTGCCGGTTCTGGAGCATCCGGCCGCAGCAGACGCCGCCGGCCGTCTCGAGTAGCGCCTCCAATTCGTCGAGCGTCTGCTCGGTCGCGTTTTCCTCTTTTGTGAGCACGTCGGCGTTTAGGCCGACAAGAACGGCGCGGTCGATTTTGTTGGGGGCTGTATCCAAGGGCAGCGCCTCCTTTCGTTCATTTATTTGTTTCGGTTCAACAGAATTTTCTGCCAAATAGAGGAAAAAGCCCGCACCAACGGTGCGGGCTTTGCATCTTACTTCAGGCCGTACTTCTTGTTGAAGCGCTCAACCTTGCCGCCGGTGTCAACCAGCTTCTGCTTGCCGGTGAAGAAGGGGTGGCACTTCGAGCAGATTTCAACCTTGATGTCCTTCACGGTCGAGCCGGTCTCGATGACATTGCCGCAGGCACAGCGGATGGTGGTCTGCTGATAGTTGGGATGAATGCCCTCTTTCATTTGTTTCACCTCTTCCTTGCGTTTCGTAAAAGCGCATTATCAATTCATTCGCCGTAATATCATATCATGCCCGGCGCGGATTTGCAAGTGTTTTTTCTAATTTCTATGATAATACACGCGAAGCCGCTGCTCGGCGCCGCAGGCGGGCGAGCCGGCGGTGAACAGCTCATAGAGATCAGCGGCGCGCCGCTCCATCTCGCCGTAGGCGACGTCCGGCGACGGATCGCCCGCGTTGAGGATGGGCAGCGCTCCGTTCGCTTTTGCGTCGCGCAGCAGCGCGCGGCCGCGGTCTGTAAATGCGAGCACGCGCACATACGGCGCGTCCGCGGCGAGCGTATCCGCGTCCACCCCCAAGTAGGCGCACATCAGAAGGCGCGAGAGCCGGGCGCGCGGGTATCGCTTGGAAAGCGACGCCTCTAAGATCCCCTCGACCGACTGCTCCGACCGCGCGGCCTTCATCACCTTGCTCCACAGCCCCTCCGTGCCAAAGGGGACGGCTTGCCATTGCTCGTCCGTCATTGCCCGCAGCCGCGCGAGCATCGCTCGCTCGCCATACGCCAAGACATGCGGCTCGGCCGCTTCAAAACACGCTGCGGCTTCCTCTGGGACGAGGATGCGCCAGTCCGCGCCGCTCAGGTACCGCTCCCGTACCGCCGTGGCCGATGGGCTATCTGCGCGCTCGCCGCTGTGGTAGTCGCCGCCGCGCGCAAGCGCGAGCGGGCGGATGGCGCTTCCTGACTCGAGAAGCGCCTTGCAGTATTCCACTGCGAGGATGTTGTTGGGCTTGCGGAGCAGGGCGCCGGAACCCGTCATCTCCTGCACGGCGCGTTCCCGCGCGGACGCGAAGGAAAGTCCCTCGGCCAGATGCTTCTTCAGCAGCAGCGAAAACCGTTCGGAGCGCAGTGCCGACGCGACGGAGAGCAGGTCGCCCGCCGCGCCGCACTCACACCCGAACGAGAGCACGTCCACGATCCCAAGCCGGTCGAGCAGCGCGACCGCGCCGCCGCCGAAGCCCTCGGCCGAGCGCAGGGCGTACGTCACCGGCAGCTCGAGCACGAGATCCGCGCCGCAGTCCACCGCCGCCCGGGCGCGCGTGGCCTTGTCAAAAAGCGCGGGCGCGCCGCGCTGCACAAAATTACCGCTCATCAGGCAGATGATCTGCGCGTCCGGCCCGAGGGCGTCCCGTGTTAGCGCAAATTGCCGCAGATGACCGTTGTGAAACGGATTGTATTCACAGATGATTGCCGCTGTTGTCACAAAAAAACGCCTCCTGAAAAACGAAATTTTTGTATATTACCAGTTGTCCTTTTGGGAAAACTATACTAAAATAAAAAACAGCATGTGTATCGTACCACAAAATTCGGATGAAAACAAATAAATAGGAGTGACAATCAACATGAACGTTCTGGTTATCAACGCCGGCAGCTCCAGCCTGAAGTATCAGCTGATGGATCCGGATACCAACACTGTGTTCGCCAAAGGTCTGTGCGAGCGCATCGGCATCGACGGCAGACTGACGCATAAGATCCCGTCCCGTGGCTATAATGAGTCCTTCGACATCGCTATGCCGACTCATGCCGAGGCGATCCAGGCGGTGCTCGACGCGCTGCTCGACACGGAGCACGGCGTGATTTCCTCTGTCTCTGAGATCGATGCAGTGGGTCACCGCGTCGTCCACGGCGGCGAGGCGTTTGCCGCTTCCGTGAAGATCGACGACGCCGTCATGGAGGCCATTGAGGCGTGCAATCCGCTCGCCCCGCTGCACAACCCGGCCAATATCATCGGCATCCAGGCCTGCCAGAAGGTCATGCCCGGCGTCCCAATGGTCGCCGTCTTTGATACCGCGTTCCACCAGACCATGCAGCCGGTCGCGTACACCTACGCGCTGCCGAAGGAGTAC